>JAZJZB010000001.1:0-6245 GCA_040390085.1 Pseudomonadota bacterium
CACCTGCTCGTTGGCGAGCACGGTCATGTCGACCGGGTCCCAATTGACCTCGCTCTCCTTGCGATAGACGAGGCCGGCGCCGAACAGGTCGAGGAACAGCGCTTGCTCATGGCCGTAATAGGCCGGGTCGCAGGTCGCGAGCTCGCGGTCCCAGTCGAGCGCGAAGCCGAGGCGCTTCAATTGCTCGCGCATCGCCCGGATGTTCTGCCAGGTCCATTCGCCGGGGTGGACCTTGCGTTCCATCGCCGCATTCTCGGCCGGCATTCCGAATGCGTCCCAGCCCATCGGATGGAGCACTTCGTGGCCCTGCATCCGGCGATAGCGGGCGATCACGTCGCCCATCGTGTAGTTGCGGACATGGCCCATGTGGATGCGCCCCGACGGATAAGGGAACATCTCGAGCACGTAAGTCTTGGGCTTGTTGCTGCTGCTGTCGGCCGCGAAGCAGCGAGCTTCGTCCCAACGCGCCTGCCAGCGGCGGTCGGCCGCACCCGGGTCGAAGCGCCCGTTCGTCATTGCGCTAAGCTATCCTCGGACTGCGGCGCGGCGCAGGTCGCGGGCCCTGGTGAGGATGATGTCCTCGAGCTTCTGGACGGTCGCTGCGGAAACGGGTGCGTCGACCCAGGCGCCGTTCTGGTTGATCTGGCGCGCGGCCGAGACTCGAAGCGCGTCGGCGCGAAGGTCGGGGTCGAGCACCGCGACGGTCAGCTTCACCCGCTCGCCGGGCGCCTTGGGGCTGGAGTACCAGTCAGTGATGATCACGCCGCTCGCCGGGTTGGCCTGCAGCAGCGGAGCGAAGGACACGGTATCGACCGCAGCGCGCCAAAGGTAGGAATTGACCGCGATCGTCGTCACCTGCGATGGCGCGATGCCGGTCGGAAGCGTGCGGTTGCGCGTGCAGCCCGGGGTTGCGAGGGCCAGGACAATGAGGGCGGCAGCGGTCGTGGTCAGACGGTTCATCGGCGATCCTTGAAGGGAAACCCAGTCGTTGCGGGCGTTATAGATGGTGCAAGTCCTCCCGCAAGCATGTCCCACCCCTGAACGAAATTGTGGTGACTCGGCAACAGATAACAGCCGAATCGATTCCGCTCATGGAACCTTCAGGTTCGCTAGCCTATATCGACTCGTGAACAGGGAGTTGGTCTTGCTGAGTCTAGCGAACCGAAAGGCAGCCAAACTGCTCGCGGCGATTGCCGCGGGCGGCCTCGTGCTGTCCCCGGCATTCGCGACCGGGGCGACTTCGAAGAAGCGTCCCCCAGCGGTGTCGCTCAGCTTCGATCCTGTCTCCTCCTATACGCCAGCCAACGCCGATCCCAAGCTTGCCGCTGCGCTTGCCGGCAAGGGCGGCTTGTCCCTGACCGATTTCAAATTCACGCCGGCACCGGCCAAGGGCCGTCCGTCGCAGGTCCGGGTCGCGATTCGCGCCCGCGTCGACAATAGCGCGCCGGCCGGCGCCGCCGTGACCACCGCCGCGGTCAGCGCGCTTGCGCCGACCAGCTACAACCTCGGCCTTGCCGTGGGTTGGCGGCGCTTCGCCGTTTCCGGCGACGTGGCCAAGGTCAAGGATGCCGATTCCGCAATCGGCGCCCGGGAGAGCGCCGTGGTTGGGGTCAGCTATTCGCTCAAGCGCTTTACCGGCCGGGTCGCGGTCGGGGCCGATCGCGCTTCCGGCAGTCCCCTTCCGGCGCTCCGCCGCGGCGACAATTACTCGCTCGACGTCGGCGGATCCTATTCGCTGTCGCGCCACATCGCGCTTACCGGCGGCGTTCGCTACAACATCGAACGTGACCGCCTGACCGCGCTCCAGGACGACCGCCGCGACAGCCAGGCGGTCTACGTCGGCACGGCGTTTAAATTCTAACCGCGCTGATTTCCGCTTCGTCCTGAACTTCCTATAGCGCCCCTCGCATGAGCAGCGCTGCCGACCGACTCCAGCAGATCCTCGACGAAATTGCCCGGGCTGCAGCGCTTGCCGGCCGCGCGCCTGCAGACGTCGGGCTGATTGCCGTCAGCAAGGGCCGAAGCGCCGAGGAAATCGAGCCCCTGATTGCCGCTGGCCAGCGCGATTTCGGCGAGAATCGGGTCCAGGAGGCGCTCGATAAATGGCCGCCGCTGCTCGAGCGCTTTCCCGACATCCGATTGCATGAGCTCGGGCGGCTGCAATCGAACAAGGCGGGCGAAGCCGTGAAGCTGTTCGACGTGATCCATTCCCTCGACCGACGCTCGCTGCTCGACGCCTTGGTCAAGGAAGCGGACAAGGCCGAGCGTTTTCCCGCCGTCTACATCCAGGTGAATATCGGCGAGGAGGAACAGAAAGGCGGCTGCGAAATCGGCGAAGTTGCGGAGCTGGTTGACGCGGCGCGAGCGTCGCCGCTCTTGCTCGCCGGGCTGATGGCGATCCCGCCCCAGGGAGTCGAGCCGGCGTCCTATTTCGCATTGCTGGCCAACCTTGCCCGCCGTCATGACGTCAACGGCCTAAGCATTGGAATGTCTGGTGATTTCAAGGCCGCGGTGATGCTCGGGGCGACCGCGGTCCGGGTTGGCACCGCGCTGTTCGACGACTGATGCTCATTTTGGACGCGCTCATTTTCGACTTCGACGGCGTGCTCGTGGAGAGCGAGTTCGAGGGCAATCTGCTGCTTGCCGAACTTCTGACCGATCTCGGCCATCGGACCAGCGTCGAAGAAGCGCTCAAACATTATGTCGGCCTCAGCGGGCACGATTTCGTCGCTGCGATCGAGGCGCGGATCGGGGCCACGCTTCCGCCCGAGTTTCATGAGCGCCGCAAGGAGCAAAGCATCCGGGCGCTGACAGAAGGCGTGCGGGCGGTCGTCGGAGCCGTCGATTTCGTTCGCTCGCTTCCGCCAGGCCTGCCCACGGCCCTCGCTTCGTCGAGCTCGACCCGCTGGCTTCACGGACACCTCGATCATCTTGGGCTGCGCGATGCGTTCGGCGACCATGTCTACAGCGGCCGCGAGCATGTGACGCGCGGCAAACCGGCCCCGGACCTCTATCTCCATGCCGCCGCGGAGCTGGGCGTGCCGATCGAGCGCTGCGTTATCATCGAGGATTCCGAAGTCGGCGTGAAAGGCGCGCTTGCGTCAGGCGCGACCGTCATCGGACTAGCCGCCGGGTCGCATTGCCTCGATAACCACGCCGATGTGCTTCGCGCCCTCGGAGTCGAGCATGTCGCGCACAGCTTTGACGAGGTCGGGCGCCTGCTCGGCCTAGATTAAGTGGCCGCTCTTCTTGCGCTTGGTGCGCAGGTAATCGGCATTGTGCGGATTGGCCGGCATGTGGTGCGGCACGCGCTCGGCGACCCGGATGCCCGCCGCTTCCAGCCCGGCAACCTTGTTGGGATTGTTGGTAAGCAATCGCACTTCATCGAGGCCGAGCGCGCGAAGCATTCCGGCGGCATGGCCGTAGTCGCGCTCGTCGTCGGCGAATCCGAGCCGGGCGTTGGCTTCGACCGTGTCGAGCCCGCGGTCCTGCAGCGAATAGGCCCTGAGCTTGTTGGCAAGGCCGATCCCGCGGCCCTCCTGCCGCAGATAGAGCAACACACCGCCGCCAGCTTGACCGATGATCCTGAGCGCTTCCTTGAGTTGCGGCCCGCAATCGCATTTGAGCGAGCCGAACACGTCGCCTGTCAGGCACTCGCTGTGCAGCCTCACCAGCGGCGGTTTCCCGCCGAACGCGCCGACCACCAACGCGACATGCTCTTGCCCGTCGTCGGAAGCGCGGAAGGCGACGATCTGCGTTTCGGGCAGATCGTCGAGCGGCAGCTTTGCGCGGGCGACGATCTCGACCTCGGGTTGGCGGTTCGCGCGGCCGATGTCCTCGGCGGACACCGCGACTGACGCCTGGGCCGCGTCAACCAGCCAAAGCGCCGGGAGCAGCCCAGCCGAGCGCGCCAGGATCAGTGCTGCCTTGGCGGTTTCGGTGCAGTCGCACGGCACCGGCTGGAGCGGACCGGCCGGCCCGCGATCGAGGTCGCGCCCAGGGTCGGCCAGCGCGAGCGCGGTCTCGACGTCGAGCCAGTCGGAATGGCCGATCAGCACCGGCTGTGCGGGGTCGGCCGCGTCGCGCAGATTGGCGAGCGACAGCGCCGCGGCACGCTCGCCGCTGATCAGCAGCTTTGCCTCCCGATTCGGGTCGATCAGCTCGAGCAGCTCAGGAGTCGCGGTCTCTACCGCCGCGACCGTGATTGGCGAGCCGCCGTCGATCCGCACCGGCCGCCCGGCGCGCAGCGCGGCGATCGCCCGGCGGACTGGCGGCGCTGCCTTCAAGCCTCGACCTCGAGGATCAGCGGCACGTGGTCCGAGGGCCGCTCCCAATTGCGGCAGGGTTCGAGAACCTGGTGCGCCTTCAAGTGACCGCCAAGCTCGGGAGACGCCCACATATGGTCGAGCCTGCGGCCGCGATCGTTCCGCGTCCAGTCCGGCGAACGGTAGCTCCACCACGTAAAGCAACGTTCGGGCGCCGGCACGAACCTGCGGCCGATATCGATCCAGTCGTGCGCCTGCCGGAGCCGGTTGAGCGCGTCGACCTCGACCGGCGTATGGCTGACCACATTGAGCAGCGACTTGTGGCTCCACACGTCGCACTCGAGGGGCGCGACATTGAAGTCGCCGACGATCACCGTCGGCTCCCTCAGCCCTTCGGACCAGCGGGTCATCCGCTCGATGAAGTCGAGCTTCTGGCCGAACTTGGCGTTGACCTCGCGGTCGGGCGTGTCGCCGCCGGCAGGCACATAGACGTTCTCCAGCCGGATCCCGCATTCGAGCCGCGCACCGACATGGCGCGCCTCGCCATTGTCCTGCCAATCGTGCTTGCCGGGGTCCTTGAGCGGCACCCGGCTGAGGATTGCGACCCCGTGATGCATCCGCTGGCCGTTGAGCTCGTGGTGGATGTAGCCGTGGCGCAGGAACAGCTCGGCCGGGAAGATCGCGTCGAGCACCTTGGTTTCCTGCAGGCACAAGATGTCCGGCTGTTGCTCGGCAATCAGGCGTTCGACCAGCCCGATGCGCGCCCGCACCGAGTTGATGTTCCACGAAGCGATCTTCAGCTTTTTGCGCACGCTCCAGCGCTTAGCCTCTCCGGCCCAATAAGAAAAAGGCCCCCGCTCCGGGGGCATGGAGCGAGGGCCGACCGAGCGTTGTCACGCAAGGGATCCAGCACAACCCGGGTAACAGGGGGAAACCCCGGTACGCGCAGGATCGACGCTCTATTTAGGACGTCACCCCTGACGCTGCGATGAACGGGTACCGAAATGAAACTTTTTTAATCTTACTTCTTGGTCGGTTCGCGGAAGGTGAATGCGCTTTCGGGGACCGCGACATTGTAGCGGACGTTCGACAGCTTGACCGTAGTCCGCCGGTTCTGGGCGTCGATTGCGGTCCAGCCGTACAGCTGGAGGCCGCCCGGCGCAGAGCTGCTGCGCAGGAATACCAGAAGCAGCGAGCCATATTGCGACGGGTCGCGGGCGCGGACGGTCACCACCTTGGGATCGTTGCTCGGGACGATCTGGGCCCGACCCTTGAGGTCGGGCGATCCGGACAGCAGCACGCCGAGCGGCGTACGGTTCAGCGGCCAGCTGTTCTTCTGGCCGACCTGATAGTCGAGGTAGTTGAGCTTGCCGTTGTTGGCGACCAGCAGCAGGTCGCCGCTGCCATATTGGAAGCGCACCTTGCCCGGCCGCTTCATCTGCAGCGTCCCGCCTTCCGACCGCCCGCGAGCGTCGGTCTGGACGAAATTGGCGGTCATCGTCTGGACCGCCGTGATGTGGGCGCGAAGGCGCGCCATGTCGGGCGACTCCGCCGCAGCGGCGGGGACCGCGGTGGCGATAATCGCCACCGGCGCCAGCACGCGCGCGAAGTTCGTCGAGAAAGCCATTGGTCATGCTCCTGGAGTTTTCCGCCGGGAATCTGGCGTTTGGGCGTTGAATGCGCTGTGAACCTGCCGGTTCCGGTCGGTTCAGCCTCAGATCGGGTGGCCGTCGGGGTCGATCAGCACTTCGCGGCGGCCGACATGGTCGGGCTGGCCGACCAGCCCGTCCTTCTCCATCCGTTCGATCAGCCGGGCTGCGCTGTTGTAGCCGACGCGGAGCTGGCGCTGGAGGTAGGAGGTCGAGGCCTTCTGGCTCTCGGCGACGATCTGGATCGCCTTCTTGTACAATTGCGTCTCGGCGTCGTCTTCGCCGGTCGGCTGGCCATCGAACAAATAGCCGCCGTCCTCGGGCTCCTCGG
>JAZJZB010000002.1:0-624 GCA_040390085.1 Pseudomonadota bacterium
AGGCGTCCGGCGCTCTTGGTCCCGCCGAGGCCAGCCGGAGTGACCAGGAAATTCGTGCCGCCGGGCTCGGCGATGAACCGGTTCGCCTGGCCCTGGAAGCGGCCGTAGACATCGAGCCGCCCGGCGCCGCGCGCCGAGACGAAGGTGCAATCGGTGAAGGTCGCGCCGTCGAAATTGCCGTTTGCCGACCCGCCCGGCCGGGCATGAATGACCTTGCAGCGCACGAAGCGGTTGCCGGCGACCGCGTCGGGAAAGATGAAGCCGTAAGGGTTGTACAGGCGGGCGACGCCGGCGGCGGATGGGTCATCGCTAAAGGTGCAATCCTCGAACAGCTCCGTCGCCAGATTGGTGAGCGCGCCGAAGATGCTTGTTCCCGAAAAGCGGATCCCCTTGTTGCCGCCGCCGCGGTAGGCGTAGGTGGTGGTGCCGACCAGGCGGCCGCCGGTCCAGCTGACGTCCGAGGTGCGGCCGCTTCCCGGATGCAGGCAGGCGACGGCGATGCCGCGGGCCTTGAGGTCGAGCGCCAGGTTAAGCCCGGCCATGTTCGCCGCGGCCTTCGACATGCGGTAGCCATACAGGCCGCCGCTGCTGTTGTCGCCCAGCGACCCGACACGGCTCGTGATC
>JAZJZB010000002.1:634-18904 GCA_040390085.1 Pseudomonadota bacterium
CGCGGCGCTGCAATCGACCAGCTTGACTTGGGCCACGCTCTTGCCGCCCTCCGCTTCGAAATCGATCCCGGCCTTGGGCGTTGAAGCGCCGGGCCCGCGGCCGTTCGTATCGAACCGGCAGCGCTCGAAGGTCCAGCCGATTCCGCCGACCAGCGACCAGCCGTTGCGGCCATTGCCGAAGAAGCGGCAGTCGCGGATCGTCACTTGCTCATCGTGCCCGGGAACGCCCGGCCCGTCGCCAGTCCCGCCGTCATGGGCGTGATTGAAGGAGGTGACGTTGGCGACCAGGATTGGCGCCCGGTTGTTCCTGAGGATCACGCCGGTAGACCCGATCTGCCATCCGGCATCGCCCCACGGCCCGCCGATCCGCAGCTGGCTGGCGTTGCCGTCGAGGCGGAGGTCGCTGATCTCGACCGGCCCCGAGCAATTCTCGATCTTGATCATCGCGAAGTAGGGAGAGGCCAGCTCGCCGGTGCCGTAATAAGGCAGCTTGTGGCGGGTGGGCCGGCCCGTTCGCAGGTCGAAGGTCCCGAAACGCAGGCCGGGGGCGCAGCGGATGGTGGCGCCGTTTCCGTGGACAGTCAGCGGCCCGGTGCAACCGGTAAAGTCCATGACGCCCATCGGGCCGAACGCATAGCCTCTACCACGGTCCTCGGCCTGGCGGCCGATGATGTAGGTCGTCGCGCGCAGGCGGACGGCGGCGCCGCCGCGCCGGTTCACGAACGCGGTCATTCGTGAGAAAGCGGCGGTGTCGTTGGTCTTGCCGTCGCCGACCGCGCCGAACATTTCGGGGGTGACGATGCCCGGCGATGCCTGCGCGACGACCTTCCACGCTGGGGCGACCAGGATCGCGGCCAGTCCGCTGAGCCATTGGCGTCGATCAAATTTCATCGGGGGCACTGGTCGTGCCAGGCGGCAATCAGGCCGGGACCAGGCCGACGTCGGCGAGATCCTCGATCGGCTGCTCCATATACGGCGGCGGAGCGACACCCTGGAGCGCGAGCAGGGTCGGCGCGATCCTGGTGGTCGAGACTGGGCTGTCGCCGGCGCGCCCGCGGCGGTCCTCGCGCGGGTCGTAGGCGAGCAGCATGCCTTCGGGCACGTGGTAGGCGGCCGCGCCGACCTCATCGTCGATCATCACATTGGCGAGGCCCGCCGCCGCGGGGTCGATCGCGTGATTGCGGACGGTGACCGTGAAATCGCCGTCCTCAACGTTGGGGTGGCCAAGGACGAACTCGACCTCGCGGGCTCCCAATCGGCGGGTCGGCATCGGCTGACCGGCAATCTTCACGGTCGCTGCAGCGTCGATCAGTGTGTCGGCGCTGGCGGCGTCATCGAACGCGAGCGTATAGGTCGGCTCCATCGTCCGCCGCCGCTTCCACGCGCCGTGGATGCCCAGCGTTGCGAGGAAGCGATCCATGTCGCGGAGCAGGACTTCGGTCTTGATGTGGCGTTCCGGGCTGTCGACCGCCGCTTGCCCCATGCTTCCGGAGACCAGGATCAGATAATCGTGCCGGTCGGCGACAGCCAGCAGGTCAGCGAGCATGTGGTCGGCTTCGCCCATTGCATAGTCGAGCTCGCCCGAGAATCGCCGGACCCACTCATCGCTCCATTTGGTCGCATGATAATCGTCGACGAAGGTCGCGGGCCAGTAGCGGTGCATCGCCGACGCGACGTGATTGGTGAAGAAGAAGGCGGCGTCCGGTCGCTTCGATCCAAGCTGCGCGAGGAACAGGTCGAACGCGAGCAGCGACTGGATCGTGCGCCGCCGCGCGGCGCGGTCGCGCCAGATGCGTTCGGAGGCCACCTGACGCGCGATCTTGGCCAGCGTGCCGCCGCGAACGCCCGCGGGAAGCGCGCTAGTCAGGAACGACAGCGCGTCCTTGACCGGCAGGTCCGTCGAGACATTGCGGCCCGAGCGGTCGACCATCTGCAGGTTGAAGCGCTGGAACGCCGAAAGCTCGGCCGGCTTCGCCTCCGGTCCGGCGGCGAAGGTGTCAGGCACGTAGAAATCATATTGCGAGAGGTCCGCCGGCGGCGGGTAGGAATGGAGCGATCCGAACATGCCGACACGCCGCCCGGCCGCTGCCAGCAGGGTCCATACTGGCGGGTAGTGGGAATTCACCTCCGCGACGTCCTGGCCGAGCGCGACGATATGGTGCTGCTCCGATGAAACGCCGCGGTGGAGGGTCGGCCAGGTGATCCATGGCGACAGGTGGCCTTTGTCGGGCGTGACCGTGTCCCACCGCTGCCCCTTCGCGAGTAGCCTTGCGAACGCCGAGCCGGGATGGCGATCGGCATAATGGCGAACGACGCGAAGCGGGACTTCGTTGAGCTCGAACAGGACGAAGCGTCGATATTCGGCCATGTTCCTCTCGCTTTCCGCTGCGCTCCTAATACGTGTGCCTCCGGGGCGGTCAACCGCGACGGCTCGATTGAAGTAGATAGAGACGCGGTTTCAAACTCTTATGCCGGCCAGATGGCAGACTGGCGGACGATGGGTCAGCCAGGCCGCGATGGTGCAGCCGGCTAGTTGAGAATGACTCCAGCCGAGGCTAGCCATGCAGGGTCCAAGCGGGCAAAGACCATGTCCAACCGCGCGGGCTCGCGCATGATCAACGGATAATACCCTTGTTCCCTTACTGGCTGCTTTTCTCGTTTTTCGCCGTGGGAAGCATCGTCGAGAGACCGTCCCAGTCGTGGGACGCGCGTCGCTCGGCGCCGTTGGTCCTTCTGGGCGCAATCCTGATCGCGCTGATGATCGGATTCCGCTGGAATGTCGGCGCCGACTGGACCGCTTATGTGAAAATGTTCCAGATCGCCGGTTACACCAACTTCTCCCGCCTGCTCCAGTCCGGCGATCCCGGTTACCAGTGGCTCAATTGGGCGGTTCAGCAGGCGGGCGGCGAGTTCTGGATGCTGAACCTCATTTGCGGGATCATCTTCAGCTGGGGGTTATATCGGCTGGCGATGACGCAGCCTTCGCCCTGGCTGGCGATGCTCGTTGCGATTCCCTACCTGGTCATCGTCGTCGCCATGGGCTTCGTCCGCCAGGGCGTCGCGCTCGGCTTCCTGATGGCCGGAATTGCCCATATGATCCGCGGCGGTTCTTTGGTTCGTTTTGTCTTTTATGTCGTCGCCGCCAGCCTGTTCCATCGAACCGCGGCGGTCGAGCTTGTGTTGGTAGGATTTGGTTCGTCTCGCGGCCGGCTGTTCAACACCATGCTCATGGCCGTTGCCGGCTTCGTGCTCTATGGATCGCTGCTCCAGAGCCATCTCAACAGCTTCATCGAGAACTACATCTCGATCCGATATAACGCCCAGGGCGCGTTCATTCGGGTGATGATGAGCGTGATTCCGGCAACGCTCTACTTTGTCTATCGCGATAAAATGCAGTTGACTGAAGTCGAAGGCCGGATTTGGCGGAATCTCGCGGTCGCGTCGTTCGCATTCTTCGCTCTGCTTTACATCTTGCCATCCTCGTCGGCGGTGGATCGCCTCGCGCTTTATGTGCTGCCGATTCAGATCGCGGTCCTGTCGAGGATGCCGTCGCTCGGGAAAGGCGAGGTCGCGGCGCGAGCGGCCGTCATGGCTTATTCCGCCGCGGTCATGTTCGTCTGGCTGAACTTCGGCGATAACGCGACGTCCTGGGTCCCCTACCAATTCTTTTTCTCCGCCGCGGGCCAGCCGGCGACTTGAATCGCGCTCGCGCTGCTCGGAAAGGTAAGCGTTGAAGACCATGAAGAATTTCGCACTGATCGGAGCCGCCGGGTTCATCGCGCCGCGCCACATGCAAGCGATCAAGGCGACCGGCAATCGGCTGGTCGCGGCGATGGATCCGTCGGACTCGGTCGGGATCATCGACAGCTATTTCCCCGATAGCGCCTTTTTTACCGAGTTCGAGCGGTTCGACCGGCACGTCGACAAGCTGCGCCGCATCGGCGGCGGCCGCAATGTCGATTATGTTTCGATCTGCTCGCCCAACTATCTGCACGATTCCCATATCCGCTTCGCCCTCCGCTCCGAAGCCGATGCGATTTGCGAAAAGCCGCTGGTGGTAAACCCGTGGAACATCGATGGGCTGATGGAAGCCGAGGAAGGGTCGGGAAAGCGGATCAACACGATCCTCCAGCTGCGCGTCCACCCCGAAATCATCGCGCTGCGCGATCGGATTCAGAATGAGCCGGCGGGCACCGCCAAGCATGAGATCGACCTGACCTACATTACCGGCCGCGGACGCTGGTACATGTTCTCATGGAAGGGCGAGGAAAAGAAGTCTGGCGGCATTGTCGCCAATATCGGGGTCCATTTCTTCGACATGCTCGGCTTCATTTTCGGCGCCTTGCAGGACAGCCGCGTTCATTTGTCGGAAGAGACCCGCGCCGGCGGCTATCTCGAATATGAGCGCGCCCGGGTGCGCTGGTTCCTGTCGCTCGAAGTCGATGACCTGCCGGCGGCGATCAAGGAGTCCGGGCAACGCACGTTCCGTTCAATCACCGTCGATGGTGACGAGATTGAATTTTCGGGGGGTTTCACCGACCTCCACACCCGCAGCTACGAGCTGATCCTGGAAGGCAAGGGGTTCGGCCTGGCCGATGCACGCGCGGCGATCGACACGGTCGCCGGAATTCGAGCCGCGCAGCCGGTGCGTTCGAGCGCCGACAGCCATCCGCTGGTGCTCTCCCGCGCGGCGGCATGAGCTACTTCAAGCACGACAGTGCGATCGTCGACGACGGGGCCGAGGTGGGTGAAGGCTCCCGCATCTGGCATTTCGTCCACGTCAGCGCCGGCGCGCGGATCGGACGCGGCGTCGTGCTCGGCCAGAATGTGTTCGTCGCGCCGGGAGTGGTCATCGGCGACCGTTGCAAGGTCCAGAACAACGTTTCGCTCTACGACGGGGTGGTGCTCGAGGACGAGGTGTTTTGCGGACCGAGCATGGTCTTCACCAACGTCATCAACCCCCGGGCCGGTGTTGAGCGCAAGGCGGAATTTCGCGAGACGCGCGTCGGTCGCGGAGCGACCCTGGGGGCCAATTGCACGATCGTTTGCGGCGCAAGCGTCGGCCGATACGCGTTCGTTGGCGCGGGCGCGGTGGTGACCCGCGACGTCAAGGACCATGCGCTGGTGACCGGCGTGCCGGCGCGCCAGGTCGGCTGGATGAGCCGCAACGGCGAGAAGCTCGACCTTCCGATCGAAGGGCAGGGGACCGCGCGCTGCCCTGCGACTGGTGAAACCTATCGCCTCGAGGACGGCATCTGCGGGCTCGCGCAATGAGCGTCCCGTTCATCGACCTCAAGTCGCAATATCGCGCGCTGCAGGAGGAGATCGACGGAGGAATCCGGCGGGTCCTGGAGCACGGGCAATTCATCATGGGCCCGGAAGTCGCGGAGATGGAGCAGGCGCTGGCGGCGCTGACCGGGGCCGGCCATTGTATCTCGGTCGCAAGCGGAACCGAAGCCATGCTGATCGCCTTGATGGCGCTCGGAATCGGGCGGGGCGACGAAGTGATCGTTCCGGCCTTCACGTTCGCCGCGACCGCCGAAGTCGTCCTGCGGGTGGGAGCGACGCCGGTGCTGGTCGACGTCGAGGCCGACACCTGCAACATCCAGGTCGAGGCGGTGCGGGCGGCGATCACCGAGCGGACGCGGGCGATCATCCCGGTCAGCCTGTACGGCCAGCCCGCCGACATGGACGAGCTGAACGCAACTGCCGAAAGCCGCGCGATCACGGTCATCGAAGACGCCGCGCAGAGCTTCGGATCGACCTATCGCGACCGCAAGAGCTGCGCTTTGTCGCGTATTGGCTGCACCAGCTTTTTCCCGTCGAAGCCGCTGGGCTGCTACGGTGATGGTGGTGCGATCTTCACCGACGACGCGGACATCGCGCAGGCCGGCCGCGAGATCCGGATCCACGGCCAGTCGGGGCGTTACCACCACACCCGCGTCGGGGTGGGCGGGCGGATGGACACGCTGCAATGCGCGGTCATCCTCGCCAAGCTCAAGCGGTTCGACTGGGAAATCGAGCGGCGGATCGCTATCGGCGAGCGCTACAACCGCCTGTTCGACGAGCGGGGAATCGCCCGGGCGATCCAACGGCCGGACCGCAATAGCGTTTTCGCGCAATATACGATCATGGTGCCGGATCGCCCGCGCGTCGCCGGGATCCTGCAGGCATCAGGGATTCCGACCGCGGTCCATTATCCGGCGGCCTTGAATGCGCAGCCGGCCTATGCCGAGACCTGCGTCAGCGGGCCGCTGCCGGTTTCCGGGCAGCTGGCCCAGTCGGTACTGAGCGTGCCGATGCATCCGGACCTCGACCAAGCCCTTCAGGATCGCGTGGTCGAGGCTGTCGAGCAGGCGCTTCGAACGAACCAGGCTTCTTAGCTCGCGCCCTTCTTGACCCGCTCGCCGGTGCTGCCGGTGGCGATCACCTTGGCGGGGATTCCGGCGAGCACCAGGCCGTCGTCCGGGAACGACTTGGTCACCACCGCATTGGCCCCAACGACGCAATTATTGCCGATGCGGATCGGGCCATACAGCTTACAGCCGGGCCCGAGATAGACGTTGTCGCCGATCCGCGGCGAATATTTATCGGCCTCCTCGGGAGCGACGAACATTGCGGCGCCGCCGATGTGGGTGCCCATGTGGATCCGGCAATTCTTACCGATGCGGGTCGTCGGGTCGATCACCAACAGGCCGTAATGGACGATCGCAACGCCGGGCCCGAAGATGTTGGGACCAAGGCTGAAACCGAGCCTGACCGACGCCCTGCGAAACCACAGAAGCACCGGCACCCTGACGATCGACGGCTTCCCCGTATTGAGCAGATATTCGTGGAACCGCATCAAGATGGTGAAACGGGCGACTGGATGCAGCAACAGCGTGCGCGCGGTCAGGGGCTGACCCAGACTCGCGAAGTCCGCGCGGCAATAAGCTTTGAAATCTGACCAGCTGCCGATCACCGCTTCGCCTTCCCTGCTCCCTAGGGGTTAGCTAGTGCACAATCCGCAAAGAGAAAAGTTGTGCGCCGCGGCGCGACCCTAACTCAGGTTAACGTGCATCGGCGTACGGGCCCGATTACAGCAGAGCGATCGCAAGTGCCTGCGAGTGGAGTGCCGAGTGGACGTTACCATCGTCGATTGTGGAATCGGCAACGTCAAATCCGTGTTGCGAATGTTCGAGGCTGTCGACGTCCAGGCCGAGCTGGCCTCGGACCCGGCGGGCATCGCCAATGCTCGCCGGCTGGTGCTTCCCGGGGTCGGCGCGTTCGATGCCGGAATGGCCGCACTCGATCGCGGCTGGCGCGCGCTGCTCGACGAGCTTGCGGTCGAACGCAAGATCCCGGTGCTCGGCATTTGCCTCGGAATGCAGCTGCTGTGCCGCGGAAGCGAGGAGGGCGTCGCACAAGGTCTCGGCTGGATCCCCGCCGATGTGAAGCGGATCGACACTGGCGGCGACCCGCGCCTCAAGGTCCCGCACATGGGCTGGGCCGAGGTCGTTCCGGCGCGCGAAAATGCGCTTATCCCGACCGATGAAGGCCCCCAGCGCTTTTATCACGTCCATACCTACCGGGCGGTGTGTGACGATCCCGCCGACGAACTTGCGACAGTGAACTATGGAACGCCGTTCACCACCGCGGTCCAGCGCGGCAACGTCTATGGAGTCCAGTTCCATCCCGAAAAGAGCCACAAGTTCGGAATGGCGCTGATGCGCAGGTTCGCCGCACTGCCATGCTGATGCCGCGATTGATCCCGTGCCTCCTTCTCAACGCAAAGCGGGGAGGGTTGGTGAAGACGATGCGGTTCAAGGACGCCAAATATGTCGGCGATCCGATCAACGCGGTGCGCATCTTCAACGAGAAGGAAGTCGACGAGCTGATGGTGCTCGATGTCGACGCTTCGCCGAGCGCGCAAGCGCCCGATTTTGAGTTGATCGAGCAACTCGCGAGCGAGTGCTTCATGCCGCTTTGCTACGGCGGCGGGATCCGCTCGTTTGAGGACGCCAAGACGCTGTTCGCGCTCGGGGTCGAGAAAGTCGCGCTGCAGTCGGCGTTCCTCGCCGATCCGAGGATCCTGCGCCAGATCGCCGACCATGCCGGGGAACAGGCGGTCGTTGCCTCGATCGACGTGTCGCGCGACTGGCTCGGGCGGCAGCGGCTCTATTCGGCATCGGGCCGCAAGTTGCGATCGAAGGACTGGCGGGCGGCGATCCGCGAAGCCGTCGATCATGGCGCTGGCGAAATCCTGCTCACCAGCGTCGAGCGCGAAGGCACGCTGTCCGGGCTCGATCTCACGCTCGTGCGCGAAGCGAGCGCGTTGGTCGAGGTTCCACTGATCGCCAATGGCGGGGTCGGGTCGCTCGACGACGTGCGCGCCGGCGTTGAAGCGGGCGCGAGCGCAGTTGCCGCGGGCGCGTTCTTTGTTTTCTATGGCCCGCACCGGGCGGTCCTCATCACTTATCCACGCTACGAGGAGGTGGAGGCGCTGTGGAGGGCGGCAGGCTGATCCATATTCGAGCTTTCTTTACGCGCCCCGGCCGGGCCTATATCAATGGTTAGTAACGGCCAGCCGGGGCACTCGCGTCAGATTCCGAATTTCCGGACATCGTGCGGTTATGCGTCACATTTGGGATGGGGAATCAGTGAAGGTGGTGCGCGGCAACGGGGCTCAACGCGGACCAGGCCCGCATTTCATCTGCATCGGCCCGGCCAATTCGGCGACGACCTGGCTCGCCGATCACCTGAAGCTGCAATGGGACTGCTGGATGCCCCCGGTTCAGGAGGCCAGTTACCTCAAGACCCGGCTCAAGAACGTCCACGGAGTCCCTCACCTCGATTTGAAGTGGGACTGGTGGAGCATGGTCAAGCGTCTCGTCCGCAACAAGAGCGTGCTTCCGTGGCGCGACGTCGAATATCTGCGAGCCGCTCGGGAACTCGCCGCATTGCCGGACGATGAGCCCGACCTGGATGGCTATCTTCGCCTGTTCGCGCCCGCGCGCGACAAGATCACTGGCGATGTGGCGCCGATTTACGGGACATTCTCGGTCGATGAGATCCGGCGGCGAGCGCCTGTGCTCGAAGGTCGGAAGATCTTCATGATCGCACGCGACCCGGTGCAGCGGTTCTGGTCAGCGATGGGCCGCCACTTGCGATACCAGACCTATGGCGACGTCGATTACGGTTCGCTCGAGACTGCCAAGGTGCTGTTCAACGACCCCATCCGCAGCAACCATCATTTCCCGACCAGGATCCTCGATCGCTGGAACGAAGCGCTCGGCGAGGGCAGCGTCAAAGTCTTCTTCTTTGACGATATCGTTCAGTGGCCGCGCAAGACGTTCGAAGAGATCGTCGCTTACATCGGTGCCGACATTCGCAAGCGGCTGCCGCTGGTCCCAGTCTCGTTCAATCGCAAGGAAGGAAACAAGCGGCCGCAGATAAGCGCAGAGGCCGGCGAGTGGGTCAGGACTGCATTCCGGCAAGAGCTCGAATCTTGTGCCGAGCGCTTCGGCGAACCCGGCCGCAAATGGCTTGACCGCAATCGGATCGCCGATAGCGGCGCCAGCGGTTACGCGGGCTTCGAAGCGATCCGCTCGGAAGTTCAGTGATGCACGAGATGACCAGCCATCTGATCCCCAATGTGCGGACGTGCTCGCGCTGCATCATGGACGAGACCGCCAAGGACATCACTTTCGATGACCAGGGCGTGTGCAATTACTGCACCGGCTTCCTCGAGAAGAAGGCGAGGCTGATCGCCTGGGACGAGGCCGAGCGTCACCGGCGCCTCGGCCAGCTGGTCGAAATGGTCAAAGCGTCGGGCAAGGGCAAGCGCTACGACTGCGTGGTCGGGCTTTCGGGCGGCGTCGACAGCAGCTGGTCGCTGGTCAAGGCGATCGAGCTGGGCCTGAGGCCGCTGGCGGTCCACATGGACAGCGGCTGGAACTCCGAGCTCGCGCAGAACAACATCGCCAACCTGGTGCGGACGCTCGGCGTCGACCTCCACACGCATGTCATCGAATGGCCCGAGATCCGCGGGCTGATGGAGGCATTCTTCGCGGCCGACGTGATCGACGTCGAGGTGCTGTACGATAATGCGATGCTTGCGGTGAACTACCAGCAAGCGGCCAGGAACGGGCTCAAGTACATCCTCGCCGGGACCAATATCGCGACCGAGGGCGTCGATATCCCGAAGAGCTGGAACTGGTACAAGTCCGACAAGCGGAACATCGTCGGCATTTCCAGGCAGTTCGGCGGGCCCAGGCTCAAGACCTTCCCGGCGATCAGCACGCTCGACATGGCGCGCTACGTGCTGGTCGACGGGATCCGCTGGATCTCGTTCCTCGACTATCTCGACTACAAGAAGCTCGACGCGCTCGAGGTGCTGAAGCGCGACTTCAACTACAAGCCCTATCCGCACAAGCATTATGAGAGCGTCTTCACGCGCTTCTACCAAGGCTATCTGCAGCCCTACAAATTCGGCGTCGACAAGCGAAAGCCGCACCTTTCGAGCCTGATCATGAACGGCGAGATGAGCCGCGCCGACGCGCTTCGCCAGGCCCAGGGCATCGCTTACCCGAGCGAGAAGGACATGGAGGCCGACCGCCTCTACTTCATCAAGAAGATGGGCTGGAGCGAAGAGAAGTTCGAAGACTACATGCGCCGCCCGGAAAAGCCGCACGATGCATATCCGTCCGAGAGAGCGTTCCATCGGAAGCTGCTGGCGCTCTACCGGCGACTGGGCCTCAAATTTGGACGCGTGACGTGGAACTGACGCAGTTTGGATTCTGTCTCCGAATAAGCTGAAAAGGATCGAGCAATGAATACGACAGACGGACGGGACGGAAAGTTCGAATTTGATCCCTCCGACCTGTCGGCGAAAGTCGCTCTCGATCCAAATCAGGGTATCTATGTCGCTCCGGCCTCGGATATCACCGGCGCGTCAGGCGCGTGGGTTCGTCAATTTTCCGGCTCCGTCGACATACGTTGGTTCGGCGCCGTCGCAGATTGCACCGGCTACGGCATCGGAACGGATAACTCGCCTGCCATTCAGGCCGCAATCGATTTGGTTAGCGGAACTGGAGATGCGATTATCATTCCACAAGGTAAGTTCAGATGCGTCACACGACTAGTCGTTAAATCCGCAATACGTATTAGTGGGACAACTACACTTCAGGACTCTACTGCCGCTTCACTCCCGGACGCCGACAGAGGTTCGACGCTCGTCTTCGATGCAGGCGTTGGCGGCATTCTTTTTCGCTACACCACTGATACTGATAGTTCGGGCACAGCGACGAATCCGAGCGCGACAGCGTCAATCGTCGATGGCGTTCGTTTCATCTCCGGGTCGGCAGGATCAGCCTCTTCGGGAGCCTATGGTATAGAGAGTCGTGCGAGGATTTCGGTTCAGAATGTCGAGGTTCGAGGATTTGGGGATCATGGTGTTTATATCCGCGCGTCATTGTCGGGCGGGGACGGCGTCGTTTACGGCAACGCCAATAAAAGCGTTCTCATTAACATCAAAAGTATAGGTAATTCGGGGGACGGATTCTATCTTTCAGGCAATGATGCGAACGTAATTTCGGTGGTATCCTGTCATTCCCAAGGTAACGCCGGTTGGGGTTTCACTGATAACGGTCTGATCGGGAATATATATATTGGCTGCGTTGACGAGGGAAACACCACCGGTGGATACCGGACACTCCGGGCGGCTACGCAAGCATCTTATTTCGGCTGCGAAGTCGAGGGGAGCCCAACCATTAGTCTTGGCGCGTTCTGCGTCGTTCGGGGGAATAATCTCGAAACTTTGGCGGGTCTCCAGCAAATTGCTTATAACGGACTTCAAGTCAGAAACGGCAACACACTCCAACTTAATAACACCGGCAATTCCGCGACGGGCGGCGTCTCCTTCGACGGCACGAGATTTTTCTTCACCGCTGGTCTGAAGGTTCAGTCCGATATCCGCAGCTCGTCCAGCACCGGAGGAATAGGCTATCTCACTGGGGCCGGTGGAACGGTCACGCAATCGACTTCAAAGTCGAATGGAGTTACTCTCAACAAAGCGACCGGGCAGATCACAATGAACAACGCCGCACTGGCGGCAGGGACGACTGTTACATTTACATTGACCAATTCCGCCATCGCAGCGAATGACATTCTTCTACTTAATCACATTTCCGGAGGAACAGCGGGAGCGTACACGTTGAACGCGCAGTCCGCGGCCGGGTCTGCTTCGATCAACGTACGCAACGTTACGACTGGCTCATTGTCTGAGCCAGTGGTGATCAGCTACGCGGTCATTAAAGGGGCGACTGCTTAGCCGCCTAGGCCGGAATTGCATATCCGTCGGAGAGGCCGTTCCATCGGAAGGTGTTGGTGTTCTATCGGCGATCGGGGCTCAAACTGGGACGATTGACCTGGACCTGAGTTTCGGGAGCTAGGCCTCGGATTTGTGGTTTGGCTGGCTGTCGACGTGAGGTTTCCGATTTCGAGGCAGCGTCTATCAAAGGGTTCAAAGGTGAAAATGCATATCAGGGCCCAGCTATCGATGGGCATTCGGCGACACTATGCCTAGCCGGGCTGCATACAACGCTGCCATCACAATCCTGATGAAGCTACCGTACAGGGCGCGGCGCTTTCTGCGCCGCAACGCGGCCCTGCTTCCCAAGCCCCAGTATTTCCTGGTTTCCTACCCGAAGAGCGGCCGGACCTGGCTGAGGATGATGATTGGTTCCGCCGCCATCGATCATCTGCGCTTGCCGCCTCAGGACCCAACGGATTTCGACAAGCTGGCCCGCGTCTCACCCAACTTTCCGACGACGCAGGTCACCCATGATACGGATTCGACCAACATCAGCCTGAGTCGCATTCGCTTCCGGCCCGCGCTGTATCGCAGCAGCCGTGTGATCTTCCTCGCCCGTGATCCGCGCGACGTACTCGCGTCCTCGTTCTACGACCAAAAGTATCGCCGCGTTTACGAATATGACATGCCGGAGTTTGAGACCGCCGATGCGATGGTTGATGCCCCGACGGGGGGACTGCGGGGTTTGCTTCGATTCTACAATGTGTGGGCGGAAAACTTACCGACGGTTCGCGGCTATTTGTTGGTCTCCTACGAGGATCTGAAAGCCGATCCGGCACGGGAGCTGCGCAGGTGTCTCGAGTTCCTCGGCCTTACCAATGTTACGGAAGTCAGCATTCGAACCGCCGTCGAGCGCGGTGCGATCGACAAGATGCGCGAAGCCGAGCGCAAAGGAGAATTCCACGCCCGCTGGGGTCCGCCAGATCCGAACAACATCAACACCTACAAGGTCCGCCGCGGCGTTGTCGGCGGCTATGTCGATGATTTCTCGTCCCAGGCGATTGCTCGCATGGACGCGATCATCGACAGCGAGCTTTCGGATATCTTTGCTCGCTACAAATATCGCACTGAAGAACGGCGCTAAATTGAGGCCTGGGGTCTTGGAAGTCTGCTTGCGTTAACCGCGGTGAAATGGCGGCGGGATGCGACTACGAGGAGGAGTGCGTACGCGCCCCACTCGACGACAAAAAGCGAGCTGACGACAATCAAATATGTGGTCACCGCCCAATGAAACTGGACAGCGATCGCAAACGCGACCGCATGAAGCGCGAGGCCGACAACAGTGTGGATGAGGCGCCAGTGTGGACGCCTAAGCACGAACACGGCCGTGGTTATTGACTGGGCAACGCTCGATACCGTCAGCATCGGCGCGAGAATGATAAGCATCTCGGCCGAGGGTGACCATTTGGCGCCGAGGTAGAGATGGATGAAGGGCCTCGCCAGCAACACGATGAGAGCGAGAACGACCAGCGACAGGATGCCCGAGGTCAGCAGGCCGAATTTCATCTCGTCCCAAAAATGTCCTTTGGTCTCGCGCGCCCGCGCGGCCTTTTGGTAAAAGATTTGACTTAGCGCTTGGTTGAAGAGGGCGAGGGGAGCGACCGCAAGTCGATTGCTGATCGCAAAAAAGCCAACCGTTGGCTTGTCGTACAGGGCCGCGAGCAGAAAAACAGGCAGGTTCAGTGACAATGCCGCGAGGAGGGTGCTTGGAACGTCCATCGCCACCTGCCTCCGAAAGCGTCTGAACATCGCGCGCATATCGCGAGGCTTGGGTCGGCCCGGGGACAATCGCTTCCAGATAATCAAACTCAGCATCGTCGCCTGCGCGACCAAGCCGAACACGAACCCAACGACGAGGGAAAAGGAAGTGGCGGCGGTTAGACCAAGCCCGATTTGCACGAGGACTGCACTGCCTGTGCGCAACAGCAGTGACGCTGATGAGGCGCGGTAGCGATCGTGGCGCATGAGGAACATGGACTCGGCCGAGCATAGCCCAGTGAGAAATACGCAGAGACCCAGCAAGACGGGCAGCTCCCAGTTCCAATCCACGCCGGCCGTGGCCCAGTAAATCGCGCCGCCCGCGATCGAGACAAGTCCCATGAAAGCGGCAACCGCAACGCATAGCCACAAAATGCCGAATCTGCCCCTGCGCGGCGCTACGGGAACGGCGACGTCGAACCGCGCACAAGCGATCGCCCCCGGAATGGCGGACGCGGCCACGAACGTCGCGAATATGCCGAATGCCTGCGGCGCATAGAGCCGCGCGAGGAAGGCATAGCTGAGCAAGTTGACAACCTGAGCGGCACCGTTGCCGCTCAAGATGATCATGAAATGTTTCAGGTACTCGCGGCGGTTCATCAGCCGGCGTGCCCGGTGCAGCGCCTAGGCGGCAACGTCAGTCCCGGTCTTTCCGAGGCAGCTGTTGATAACCTTGCGGCCATTAAAGAACGCGTGACTGGAGTCCGGCACAGATTGATCCGTAGATGTTGGTTGGCGTTGCGCCAGTTAGGCTGCCGCTCTCCGCCCGGTCAATGGCGGGGTTGCATCTTGATCGAAGCGACGCCCGCACAGGGCACCTCCTTCCGCCCCCCCCGCGATTGACCTTCGTTTGTCGCCACCGCAAACGATCCAAATGAGTGTCGGATCATCGAAGCTGAAGCGGGCAATTCTCTACCGCTTATATTTGCTGACCATGCGTCGGGAGTCGCTCGCCTGGCTTCGCCTTCGCCGTTCGATTTTGAATCAACTGCTGGGCCGAAGGCACGTCGGGCTGAATATTTTCGCCGACGTGTTCATCGAGGGCATCGAGGGCCTGAAGATCGGTGACAATGTGTCGATAAATCGCGGCGTAAATCTTTCGGCTTCGGGCGGCCTGACCATCGGCAATGACATTTCCATTGGTCACTCGACCAGCATCATGACCACCGAACACCGGCACTCAGACCCAACGCGACCAATCCGGGAGCAATGGGTAGACGATTTACCTGTCGTACTCGGCGACAACATCTGGATTGGCGCCCGTGTCTGCATCCTTGCCGGCGTGTCGTTAGCGTCTGGAACGATCGTCGGCGCGGGCTCGGTCGTAACTCGTTCGGTCGCCGAGCAGAATTGCACCATTGGTGGCGTGCCAGCGAAAGTGCTTCGCAGGCGCGGGTAGGCTTAGATGGGTGGGTGAGGTTACTCCGCGCTCGCCAGGGATGACGCGGTCATCGCCTCCAGCCTGCCCAGCAATTCCCTGGATCGGGGCTTCAGCAATTTCGCCGGCACTCCCGCGTAGACGCCCCATTCGGGCAAGTTTCCCTTGACGAGGGACAGGGCGCCGACCGCGACGCCTTGCCCAAGCGTCGTTCCCGGCAGGATGACCGAATTGGCGCCGACAATGCAGTGATCGGCAAGCCGGACCGGCGCCGTGACGACATTGGTCAACTCGGGGTCGACCGTCGGTCCGGTCAGGTAGGCGCCGCTGTAGTCGTCGTCGGTGGTGAAGATCTTGGTGCCCGCCGAGAGCCCGGAATAATCGCCGATCACCACCTCGGCGGCGGCATTGATGGTCACCGAGCTGCCGATGTGGACATGATTGCCGATCGCGATCGGCGCCTTGGCGATCAGCAGCGAGAAGGCGTCGATCCTGACCCGGCTGCCGATGTGCACCTGATCCGGGTAGCAGATCGTCGCTTCGCGGCTGATGAAGACATGACGGCCGCAAGACGCCAGGCCGAGGTTCTGAAGCTCAGTCGCGGACAGATATTCGGTAGCCTTCACGTCAGCCCCTTCCAGCCACGACTTTCCACGGCCGCCATCTTCGCAGCCTGCCTTCTATTTAGTCAACTGACGCGGGATCTCGGTGCGGCCCTTCGGCAGCGGGATCATGTCAGCGCCGTGCACGACCTTGTCACCGGTGCCGCCGGTCGCGATTACCTTGGCGGGGATTCCGCCGAGCGTTAGCCCCGGTTCGGGGAAGGATTTTGTCACGACCGCATTGGCGGCGATCACGCAATTGTCTCCGATCGTGATCGGGCCGTAAATCTTGCTGCCCGGCCCGATGTAGCAATTGTCTCCGATCCTCGGGGAATATTCGGGCCCTTCGACGCCAAGCTCGCCGGTTTCGGTGATGTGCGTGCAAATGTGCAAGCGGCAGTTCTTCCCGACGACGGCGTTCTTGGTGACCATGATGCTGCCGTAGTGGAGCAGGCAAAGGCCGGGCCCGAAGACATTCAGGTGAATGACGTAGCCGAGCTTTATCTCGAGCAGCCGCCGCCAGATCTTGACCGGAATCCTGATGATCGAATTGGTGTTGTGGGCATATTCGTGAAGCCTGAGCAACAGCGTGTAGCGGTGGCACGGATTGACGATGAAATGGTAGGGTGAGGGCTTGACGCCGCAGCTCGCGAGGTCCGCGCGAAGGTAATATTTGAAGTCGCCCCAATTCTGAATCATGCACCGATTCTCCAGCCGCGCACGGCGCCGTGAAGCCCGCAACTCATGCCAGTTGTCCCGCCCGCTGCGGCTGTGTTCGCGCCGCGCGCACCAGCAGCCCGCCGAAGACCGCGAACTCGATCGCCGAGAGCACCGACAGGATCGTCAGGAACGTCTCCAGCGACGCGCCGGTCACATATGCGGCACCAAGACTGACCACAAGAATGACCATGGTCGCGACATTGTGAAGCATCAGCCAATGCGCTTTCTGGATGACGTAGACAGTGGTCGCGATCGACATGGTCAGGCTGCGGACGGCAAGCATCGGGGCAAGGATGATGAGGATGGTCGCGGTAGGGGCCCACTGCGCGCCCAGATAGATGTTGATCAGCGGCCGGGCGAGGAGGACCAGCGGCACCAATATGCCGAACGAAAGCACCCCCGAGACGAGAAGGTTGAACTTGGTCTCCCGCCAGAAAGTCCCTCTCTCCTCTTGAGCCCGGGCGGCCTTCTGGAAGAAAATTTGCGAGAGTGAATCATTGAACAACTGGAGCGGGATGACCGCCATTCGCTGGCCGACCGAATAAAAGCCCACGGCCGAAGGTCCGTAGAGCAGCTGGATGATGAACGGCGCCGCGAACAGCGCCCATGCGCCGACCAGCGTTCCCGGGATGTCGGCGGTCACTTGCCGGCCGTAACGTGAGACCATCGCGCGCATTTGCCGAACCCGCGGCCGTTTGCGCCCCATCACCCTTGCGAGGGACGGAATCAGCATCGCGGCCTGGCACAGCAGGCCAAGGCAATAGCCGAGGATCAGGCCCCAGGAATTGCGCAGGACCAGGGCGAACAGCAGCTGCGCCGCAACCGCGGCCGCAGTTCGCGTGAAGACGGATGCCGAGGTCAGCCGGTATCGGTCGTGCCGCATCAGGAACAGGTTGGTCGCGTTGCAGAAACCGGTGATCGCGACTGCGAAGGCGAGGAGCACGGCAAGCAGAAGCGCGCCGTGAGTGCCCATCGATAGCCAATAAGCGGCGCCCAATAGGCCCGCAGCCGAGGCGATGACGATGCCCGCGCTGTAACTTAGCCAGACAATGGCGAAGCGGCCGTGGCGCGGCGCGGTGGGAATTGCGAGGTCGAAGCGGGCGCAGGCAATCGCTGCGGGAATGGCCGATGCCGCGACGAAGATCGCAAAACCGCCGAAATCCGACGGAGAGTAGAGGCGCGCGAGAAAAGGGTAGCTGAGCAGATTGACGAGCTGTCCGGCGGCGCTGCCCGAGAAAAGCATCGCGTAATGCCGAAGATATTGCCGCGTCTCCATCAGCCGTTCCGCCCGGCCGGCGGCCTAGACGGCAACGCCGGTCTCGGTCTTCCCGACGCGGGGCAGCTCCTTCTGGAACGCGGCGAGGGCCTTGTTGAGTTCAGCAGTCCCCATCGGAATCCCCCTGGTCGTCGCTGGGTGGCCCGTCGGGGCCGTCGTCGTACCGCGGGCAGTGCGCGTAGCA
>JAZJZB010000002.1:18914-32186 GCA_040390085.1 Pseudomonadota bacterium
TTGACGTCGGCGAGCGCGGTCCGGAGCGTGCCCCAGAAGTCCTGCTCGAATTGCATCCCGAGCTGGTCGCGGATCTTGGCGTTGGCGACGTCGAACTCCATGATGTCGCCGACCAGCGGCTCGCCATGCTCGACCTTCAGCTTCTTGCCGGGATCGAGGAGCTCGAGCATGCCGTCGGCGAGTTCGTTGATCGTCACCCGAATGCCCGAGGCGGCATTATAGGCCTGGCCGGTCGCCTTGGGATTGGTCGCGGCCCGCAGATTGGCTTCGACGAGGTCGCCGACCCAGGTGAACGACCGCACCTGGCGGCCGTGGCCGAACACGATCGGGTTCTCGCCGCTGGTGATCCGGCGAAGAAAGATCGAAACGACGCCGCCGAACTCGTTCGATTCCTGGCGCGGCCCGTAGACGTGGAAGTAGCGCAGGATCGTCGTGTCGAGCCCGTAGAGCTTATGGAACACGTCGACGTAGCGCTCACCGGCGAGCTTTGAGACGCCGTAGTAAGAGACCGGATCGAGCGGGTGCGCCTCGTCGGTCGGGAAGATGCGCGGCTCGCCATAGACCGAGCCGGTCGAGGCCTGGACGAACTTGCGGACTCCGTGCGCCTTGGCCTTTTCGAGCAGGTTGAGCGCCCCACCGGCGTTGACGGTAAGATCGCGCTGCGGATTGACCAGGCAGATGTTCTTCTTCGAGGCAGCATTGTGGAAGACGGTATCGACGCCCTCGAACAACCGGTCCATCGCCGGGCCGCTGTCGCAAATGTCGATCTTCTCGAAGCGGAAGTTGGGACGCGCGCTGAGGTGGGCCAGGTTGGCGAGCTTGCCGGCCGACAAGTCGTCGATCGAGATCACCTCGGCGCCAAGGCCGACCAGCGCCTCGCTCAGATGCGAACCGATGAACCCGGCGCCGCCGGTGACGAGGACCTTGCGGCCGTTGAAGAACGCGTGACTGGAGTCCGGCACAAATCGATCCGTTGATGCTGGTTGGTTGGCGCTCAGTTAGGCCGCCGCTCTCCGCCCGGTCAATGGCGGGCGTTGCGAGCCGCCGATCCTGCCGATAGTGCCGCGACAAGCGGGCGGGAAGCGAGGGCGGCAGGTGAAGCGTGACAAGGGCAGCAGCGGCGGGCCGCGCTTACTGGTGCTCGATTCCTCCTACACGATCGATACCATCCGCAAGCTCGGGCTCGAGCAGTCGGTGCTGTGCCGCGATCTCGACGGCTATTTCGACCATGTGTGGAGCGTCCACCCGTTCGGGGACATCAACGCGCGCCCGGTACCGGCGGGGCAGCCGCGATCGACCAGGCTCGGCGAGCGGCACAGCTTCATCCAGGCGCAGCCGGGCCGCTTTCGGCTCCTCGAACGCTGGTTCACGGCCAATTTTGCTCTTGGCCAGCTCGACCTGTTTCGCAGGCTTCGGCGGTTGGTGAAGGATGAGCGGATCACGCTGATCCGCGCCGGGGATCCGCTCTACGTCGGCCTGCTCGGCTTGCTGCTCGCGCGGGCGACCGGAGTCCGGTTCGCGATCCGGATCAACGCCAACAACGACAAGATCCGGGAGACGACCCGCAAGCCCATTTACCCGCGCCTGCTGCGCACGGAACGGATCGAGAAGGCGATCGAGCACTTTGTCCTGCCGCGCGCCGACCTGGTCGCGGCGCCCAACCAGGACAATGTCGATTTCGCAGTAGCCAATGGCGCCCGGCCCGACCGGGTGACCATCTTCCGCTACGGCAACCTGCTTTCGCCGGCCCACCTCGCCGAGCCGCGCGAGCGGGGGACCGATAACGCCCTGTTCAAGCGGCTGGGAGTCGAGCCGGGCCGCTATCTGCTGTGCGTCAGCCGGCTCCAGACATTGTAGTATCCGGACGATGTGGTGCGGGTCCTCGCAGTAGTCCGCTCGCGTGGCCATGACGTTTCGCTGATCCTCGCGGGGGAGGGGGACCTTCGCCCAAAGCTCGCCGCGCTTGCCGACGAGCTCGGAGTTAGCGCGAAGGTTGTCTTCGCGGGCAACCTCGACCAGCAAGCGCTCGCGCAAGTCTATGCGCATGCCGCGGTGCTGATTTCGCCGTTGACCGGGCGCGCTTTGTCCGAGGCGGCGCTCGGCGCTGCGCCGATCGTCGCCTACGACCTCGACTGGCAGGGCGACCTGATCGAGACGGGGGTGACTGGCGAGCTGGTGCCGTTTCGGAACGTCGAAGCGCTCGGCCAGGCAACGCTCCGCTTGCTCGACGACCCGCAGCGCGCGCGAGCGCTGGGTGAGGCGGCGCGGGCCCGCGCGCTCGACATGCTCGACCCGGTGAAGCTCAACGCCCACGAGCGGGCGACTTATGCCAAGTTGCTCGGGTCGGCATGAAGATCGTCCACGTCCTTCCAGCGCTGACCAAGGGCGGCGCCGAGCGTGTTGTCGTCGAGCTCGCCAACCACGCTGTCGCGAACGGCCATGAGGTGACCGTCCTGCCGGCAGTTCCTTGGCCCGCGCATTTGCTCGCCGATCGCCTCCGGCCCGAGGTGAAGCTGCGCTTCATCCAGCCGAATGGCCGCCACTGGCGCCAGGCATATGTCCGCCTGGCGCCGTGGATGCTCCGCAATCGCGCCTGGCTGCTGGATCAGGACATCATCCATTGCCACCTGACCATAGGTTCAGTGTTCGGCACGCTGATGCAAGGGATCAGGCGGCTGTCGGGCCGGCGGACTCCGGCGGTCGTCGAAACCTACCATGCCG
This sequence comes from Pseudomonadota bacterium, assembly GCA_040390085.1. Taxonomy (GTDB): domain Bacteria; phylum Pseudomonadota; class Alphaproteobacteria; order Sphingomonadales; family Sphingomonadaceae; genus Sphingomicrobium. The sequence continues at coordinate 21,636 of JAZJZB010000002.1, forward strand.
TCGGGATGGCCATCCCCGCCAGCAGCCGCGCCGGCCACGCGCTGCTGCTCGGAACGCGCGACGGGGCGGCGTTGATGGCCGAAGACCCCTATTGGAAGGCTTTCCTCGCCAGGCACCCCGACAAGCCGTTTCGCATCATTCCCAACGGGATCGCGCCGCCGCCCCCGCCACTCGCATCGAGCGCTTACCAGGCCGCGGCGGGAATCCCCGACCGCGCGTTCGTGGTTGGAAGCGTCGGCCGGCTTGTGGCCGAGCGGAGACCGGGCCTGCTTCTCGACGCCTTCGCGCGGCTCATATTCAAGTCGCGCGAGAACCTTCACTTGCTGCTCGCCGGCGATGGCCCCGAGCGCGCCCTGCTCGCCGAAACGGCGCGCGACCTTGGGATTTCGAGCCGCGTCCATCTTCCGGGCCTGGCGACGGATGCCGCGGAGCCACTTGCATTGATCGACCTTTATTGGACCGTGAATGTCGGGCCCGTGACAGGAATTGCCGCGCTCGAGGCGGCCTTCGCCGGGCTTCCGATCGTTGCTGTCCAGCTCGATCTCCATCATCGCACCACCGCGAAGGACTGGATCTGGTCGGCGGCCGATCCAGCGCAAGTCGCGGAGCATACAGCGGCGCTGATCGCCGACCGGCCTGCGATGGGCGCACTAGGAAAGAAGCAGCAAGCTTACGCGCGGGCGCATCATAGTGTCGAAGCGATGGCCGCCGCCTATGAACGCCTCTACGATGAGGCCCTGGCGCTTCGCCGGGCGAGCTGAAGGAACGATCCGTGCCAGTCGTGAATGTCGAAATGGGGGAAGACGTCCGGATCTTCCAACCGGACCTGGTCAATATCTACGGTTGCCGGATCGGGGACGGGACGCGGATCGGCCCGTTCGTCGAGATCCAGAAGGGCGTCGACATCGGCGCGCGTTGCAAGATCAGCTCGCACAGCTTCCTGTGCGAAGGCGTGACGATCGAGGACGAAGTGTTTGTCGGTCACGGGGTCATGTTCATCAACGATATCGAGCCGCGCGCCGCCAACGCCGACGGGACGCTGCAGACCGAGGCTGACTGGACGATGGTCCCGACGCGGGTTCGCAAGGGCGCTTCGCTCGGCAGCGGCGCGGTGATCATGGGCGGAGTGACGATTGGGGAGGGGGCGCTCATCGGCGCCGGCGCAGTCGTCACCAAGGATGTCGGCCCAGGGGAGATCGTGGCCGGAGTGCCGGCTAGGCTCTTGCGCGGCGGCGGCAACGGCAGCTAGGCGGCCAACGCGGCCGGATCAATTCGCGAGCGGCGTGCGGCAGCAATCGAGCAGCGGAAGGAAGCGATGATCAACGTCGGCGTGATTGGTTACGGCTATTGGGGGCCGAACCTCGTTCGCAACTATGTCGCCCAGCCCGACACCCGGGTGGCGATGGTCTGCGACCGCGACGCAGGGCGGCTCGAAAAAGTCGCGGCGTTCTATCCGGCGATCCGGCTGACCCAGTCGGCCGACGAGCTGATCAACGATCCCGAGATCGACGCAGTCATCGTCGCGACCCCCGTCGATGCCCATTTCTCGCTCGCGCTCGCGGCCTTGCAGGCCGGCAAGCATGTGATGGTCGAAAAGCCGATCACCTCGACTGCCGACCAGGCCCGCCAGCTGATCGACGAGGCGGCCAGGCGCGGGCTCGTGCTGATGGTTGATCACACCTTCGTCTACACCGGCGCGGTGCGAAAGATGCACGAGCTGATCCGCACCGATTCATTCGGCCCGGTGCGCTATTACGATTCGACCCGGGTCAACCTCGGCCTGTTCCAGCACGACGTGAACGTGCTGTGGGACCTCGCCGTCCACGATCTCTCGATCATGGCCTTCATCCTCGGCGCAACGCCGGTTGCGGTGTCGGCGACCGGCCACAGCCTGATGCCTGGCCAGCCCGAATATGCCGCCTTCCTGACCGTCTTCTTCGGCGACGACACGATCGCCCACATCAACGTCAACTGGCTGTCGCCGGTGAAAATCCGGCGGACGCTGGTCGGCGGCGACAAGCAGATGATCGTCTATGACGACCTCGAGACCAGCGAGAAGATCAAGCTCTACGACAAGGGCATTACGGTCACTCCGACCCCGGAGCAGGTGCGCAAGCTGCTGATCAGCTACCGCACCGGCGACTTGTGGTCGCCCAACGTCCCTGCGACCGAGGCCCTGAGCGTCGAGGCGGCCCATTTCGCGGCCTGCATCCGCGGCGAGGAGAAGCCAATCACCGGCGGCGAGGCCGGGCTCGAGATCGTTCGCATCCTCGAGGCCGCCAACCAGTCGATGCGCAATCAGGGCGCGCCCGTAACCCTTTGACCTTTCAACCCAGCGAGTCCTTTCAATGAGCGTGAAATTCCTCGATCTCCAGGCGCAGTACCAGGCCATCAAGCCGGAGATCGACGCCGCTGTTCTTGGCGTTCTTGCCTCGTCGCAATATGTCCTTGGGCCCGAGGTCGAGGCGTTCGAAAAGGAGTTCGCGGCGGCGCATCAGGCGGCTGACTCGGTAGCGGTCAACACCGGCACCAGCGCGCTTCACGTCATCCTGCTCGCCGCGGGCATCGGCGCCGGCGATGAGGTGATCACCGTTTCGATGACCTTCACCGCGACCGGCGCGGCGATCGCCTATACCGGCGCGACTCCGGTGTTCGTCGATGTCGACCCCGACACGTTTACGATGGACCCGGCGCTGGTCGAGGCGAAGATCACGCCCAGGACCAAGGCGATCATGCCGGTCCACTTGTACGGCCAGCCCGCCGACATGGATGCGCTGCTGGCGATTGCCGACAAGCATGGGCTGCTGCTGATCGAGGACGCCGCGCAGGCGCATCTCGCCGAATATCGTGGCCGCAAGGTCGGCTCGATCGGCCATGCGGCCGGCTTCAGCTTTTACCCCGGCAAGAACCTCGGAGCGTACGGCGAGGGCGGCGCTGTCACCACCAACGACCCGGCGCTGGCCAAGCAAATGCGGCTGTTTCGCGATTGGGGCCAGGAGCAGAAATATCATCACAAGATGCTCGCCTACAATTACCGCATGGACGGCATCCAGGGCGCGATCCTGCGGGTGAAGCTGAGGCATCTCGAGGGCTGGACCGAGGCCCGGCGCAGGATTGCCGCGCGCTATCAGGACAAGCTCGCAAACCTCGGGGTGCGGCCGGCGCAGGAAGCCGACGGGCGCAGCCACGTCTATCACGTGTTCAGCATCTTCCATCCGCGTCGCGACGAGCTCCAGCAGTTTCTCGGCCAGCGCGGAATCCAGAGCGGCAAGCATTACCCGGTCCCGCTGCATGTCCAGGAAGCCTATTCGGCGCTCGGCCATCGGCGCGGAGATTTCCCGATCGCGGAACAAATCGCCGACCAGCAACTTTCGCTCCCGATCTATCCCGAGATGACCGAGGACGACGTTGACTGTGTTGTGGCAGCGATAAGCGATTGGCTTCAGACCGTCGAATGACAGCCAAGGCCGCCTGAACCGTGACAGCCCGCGTCTATTCTTCCCGCAAGCGAGTGATGGTGACGGGCGGCGCGGGATTTCTCGGATCGCATCTCGTCGAGGCCTTGCTCGACGCCGGGCACGAGGTGCTGTGCGTCGACAACCTCTTCACCGGCACCAAGGACAATCTGGCGGCGGTTATCGGCCATCCGAACTTCGAGTTCATGCGGCACGACATCACGTGGCCGCTCTATGTCGAGGTCGACGAAATCTATAATCTCGCCTGCCCGGCCTCGCCGATCCATTACCAGCACGATCCCGTCCAGACCACGAAGACGTCGGTGCACGGGGCGATCAACATGCTCGGCCTCGCCAAGCGGCTGGACGCCCGGATCCTGCAGGCGTCGACCAGCGAGATCTACGGCGACCCGAGCATCCATCCGCAACCGGAGAGCTATTGGGGCAACGTCAACCCGATCGGGCCGAGGAGCTGTTACGACGAGGGCAAGCGCTGCGCCGAGACTTTGTTCTTCGATTATCACCGCCAGCACGCATTGGAGATCAAGGTCGCGCGCATCTTCAACACCTACGGGCCAAGGATGCACCCGGCCGACGGGCGGGTGGTTTCCAATTTCATCACCCAGGCCCTCAACGGCGAGCCGATCACCATTTTCGGGGACGGGTCGCAGAGCCGCAGCTTCTGCTATGTCGACGACCTGATCGACGGCCTGGTCCGGCTGATGGACAGCCCGGCGGGGCTGACCGGGCCGGTCAACCTTGGCAATCCCAACGAGTTCACCATCCGCGAGCTTGCCGAGCAGGTGATCGCGCTGACCGGATCGAGGTCGAAGATCGTCGAGCAGCCGCTTCCTCCGGACGACCCCCGTCAGCGGCGGCCGGACATCGGCAAGGCGAGCGCGGAACTGGGCTGGGAGCCGAAGGTTCAGCTCAGCGAGGGGCTCGCCCGGACAATCTCTTATTTCAAGCAGCTTGCAGGGAACTGAAATGGCAGTGAAAGGCGCCGTCCTGGTCACCGGCGGGGCGGGGTATATCGGATCGCACGCGTGCATCGCGCTCGCTCGCGCCGGCTATCAGCCGATCGTCGTCGACAACCTCGTTTACGGGCACGAATGGGCGGTGAAATGGGGACCGCTCGAGCGCGGCGATGTCGCCGATCGGGCCTTCCTGGATGCGGTCATCGCGCGGCACGCGCCGGTCGCGGTGATGCACTTCGCAGCCTTCACCTATGTCGGCGAATCGGTCAGCGACCCTGGCAAATATTATCGCAACAACGTCGCCGGCAGCCTGACCTTGCTCGAAGCGATGCGCGACCATGGCATCGGCGCGATCGTCTTTTCGAGCACCTGCGCCACTTACGGCACTCCCGAGTGCGTGCCGATCCCCGAAACCGCGCCGCAAAATCCGATCAATTCCTATGGCGCCTCGAAGCTGATGGTCGAGCGGATGCTTCGCGACTTCGACACCGCCCATGGGCTTCGGTCGGTATCCTTGCGCTACTTCAACGCGGCCGGGGCGGACCCGGGCGGCGAGACCGGCGAGCTTCATGAGCCCGAGACTCACCTCATCCCGCTCGCGCTGGACGCGGCGTGCGGGCTCGGACCAGGGCTGACCGTGTTCGGCGACGATTATGACACGCCTGACGGCACCTGCATTCGCGACTATATCCATGTCAGCGACCTTGCGGAGGCGCATGTTCTGGCTCTCGGCCGGCTGCTCGAAGGCGGCGGCAGCGACGCGTTCAACCTCGGCACCGGGAACGGTGCAAGCGTCCTCGAAATATTGGCGGCGATCGATCGCGTGACTGGGCGGGCGGTGCCGTACACGGTCGGCCCGCGGCGCGAGGGCGACCCGCCGGCGCTGGTCAGCCAGGGCACCAAGGCGATGCGTGAGCTCGGCTGGGAGCCGCGGCTGAGCGACCTCGACACCATCGTCGGCACCGCCTGGAAGTGGCATCAGAAGATGCACCACAACGCCTGAGGCTCGCCTTTGGCGGCTCGCGCCAATCGGGCTATTGCAGCTTTATGTGCGGAATCGCGGGAATCATCGGGGACGGCGCTGCCGACGACGGCTTGCTGAGCAAGATCGGCGGCCGGCTCGCGCATCGCGGGCCTGACGACCAGGGAATCTGGCGCGATCCGGACGCGGGCGTGGCGCTGGTCCATCGCCGTCTTTCGATCATCGATCTGTCGCCGGCGGGGCACCAGCCGATGCTGTCGAGCAACGGCCGCTTCGCGCTGACGTTCAACGGCGAGATCTACAATCATTCGGAGATCCGCGACGAGCTCGAGGCGCGCGGCGCGACTCCGCAAGGCGGCTGGCGCGGCCATTCGGACACCGAGACATTCCTCGAGGCGGTGTGCGCCTGGGGGCTCCGGCCGACGCTCGAGCGCTGCGTCGGCATGTTTGCCTTCGGCCTGTGGGACCGCGAAAGCCGGACCCTGAGCCTGGTCCGTGACCGGTTCGGCGAGAAGCCGCTTTATTACGGCTGGGCCGGCCGCGACCTGCTGTTCGCTTCCGAGCTCAAGGCGATCCGCTGCCACCCGCGCTTCGCCGCCGAGATCGACCGTCAGGCGCTCGACCTGTTCGCCAGGCGGCATTACGTGCCCGCGCCGCTGTCGATCTACCGCGGCGTGTTCAAGCTCGAGCCGGGCTGCATTCTCGAATTCTCCCAAGCCGCCGCGCGCAAGCCGCTGAGCGCTCCGCCAGTCCAGGGCAGCGCCGGCCGCGGGGCCAAGCTCAGTGCGTATTGGAGCTACCGCGACGTCGTCCGGCAGGGCCTGGCCGACCCGATCGGCGATGAGCAACAGGCGCTCGATCAGCTTGCCGACGCGCTTGCGCGGTCGGTGCAGGGGCAGGGGGTCGCCGACGTGCCGGTCGGCGCGTTCCTGTCTGGCGGGATCGACTCCTCGACGGTCGTCGGTTTCTACCAGAAATATTCGTCGCGGCCGGTGCGGACGTTCACCATCGGCTTCAACGAGCAGGCCTATAACGAGGCCGATCACGCGCGTGCCGTCGCAAAGCATTTCGGGACCGAGCACCACGAGCGCATCGTCACCCCGCGCGAGGCGCTCGACGTCATCCCGCGCCTCCCAGCATTGTACGACGAGCCGTTCGGCGACCCGTCGCAGATCCCGACCTTCCTGGTCAGCGCCTTCGCCCGTGAGCAGGTAACCGTCGCTTTGTCGGGCGATGGCGGCGACGAGTTGTTCGGGGGCTACAATCGCTATTTTGGAACGGCCCGGCTGTGGTCGGCGGCGCGGAGGCTGCCGCGGCCGCTGCGGGCGGCCGCCGGCGCGTCACTTGGCAATGTGCCGGCGGAAGCGTGGAACCGGATCGCCGAGCTGATGCTTCGGCGGCGGATGCCGCCGCAGTTCGGCGTCAAGGTCAGGAAGTCGCTTCGCACCGTCGCTGGCGCTCGTGCGCTCGAGGACGTGTTCGCCACGTTCCTCGACGAATGGGCGGGCGAGGCTTCGCCGGTTCTCGAGAGCGGAGCAGTGGGCAACGGCTTCGATCTCGATGTCGGAGCCGACGCGCCCGATGCCCTGCGCATGATGTATTCGGACGCGGTCAGTTATTTGCCCGACGACATCTTGTGCAAGGTCGACCGGGCGGCGATGGGCGTCAGCCTGGAAACCCGGGTGCCGTTCCTCGACCATCGACTCGCCGCGGTCGCTGCACGCATCCCGCTCGAGCTCAAAATCCGCGGCGGCATGGGCAAGAAGATCCTCCGGACCTTGCTCTACCGCGAGGCCCCGCGTGAGCTGTTCGAGCGGCCCAAGGCCGGCTTCGATATTCCGGTCGGCGAGTGGATCAAGGGACCGATCCGCGACTGGGCCGAAGAGCTGCTCGACCCGCGCGCGCTTCGTTCCGAAGGCTGGCTGGACGCCGACGCAGTAACCAGCCGCTGGCGCCAACATCTTGCTGGAACGCGCGATTCGACCGCTGCCTTGTGGCCGATCCTGATGTTCCAGGCGTGGCAGAGGGACCACAATTCGCTCGCGGCGGCTGCAGCCTAGGTGTCGAAAAATCCTTTGTTTTCGGGGCTATTAACTTCCGTCATAAAAAATCCCCTCAAAATGGTGGAATGCAACTTTACTTTGGACTAAGGGTTCTGGCTCAATTGCGGGGGCAACCTATCCCGCAGCGCCTGGAGGATGATATGACCGGCCGTGGGTTCAAGAGTATTGTTGGCGTTCTGGTCGCCGGCTCGGTGATGTTCAGTTCGACCGCGGCTACGGCTGCTGTGTCGAAGGCGTCGGTTCCGCAATATGATCCGTGGGCTGTGCTATCGGTGATGACCGCTGGCGCTCCCGCAGCGGTCGCGTGCGGCGCTGCTGGTGCTGCTGCCGCGGCTCAGACCCCGGGCGGCTGCGTGCTGCCGCAGGTCGATGCGCCGCCGCTGGTGGCGGCCAATCCGCCGCCTCAGCCGATCCCGGTTCCGCCGGTCGAAGCGCCCGGCGTCGGGCTTGGCTTCAACCCCTTGCTGCTTGGTCTGCTTGCGCTTGCCGCTGGCATTGGCCTTTATTTCGCGATCAAGGGCAAAGGCAACGGGAACAGCCCGGCCTGATCTTTGTTCAAATCCAGAAGGGAACGGCAGAATGAAAACCTGGTTTGTCGCAGCCGGTCTTGCGATCGTCGCGCTCCCTAGCGCCGCGTTTGCTCAAGGTTGGACTCCCGGCTCGGAAATCGTCGGTCAGCAGATCCAGGTCACGACCAACGGCACGACCAATACCTTGGTCCTGAACCCCGGCGGCACCGGCACGATCACGACGCCGGGCGGCAACCTTGTCCCCGCGACATGGTCGGCGGCGAACGGCCAGCTGTGCCTCGGCGCGGCCGGCGCGCAGGAGTGCGTGCCCTATGCTTCGCCGTTTCAGGCCGGGCAGCCACTGACGCTGACCAGCTCGTGCAATTCGACTTCGACTTGGCTTGCGCAAGCGACGAACCAGGCTCCAACCCGAAGTCAGCGCGGCGAGCGCGGCCAGTAAAGTCGGCGCCAACTGCTGAAAACCTTTCGCGGCCGCCCTATGGGGTGGCCGCGAACCGTTTGCGGAGGGCGTCGAGCGACGCCTCGTGGGTGAGGTCGAGGTGGAGCGGGCTGACCGACACATAGCCGTCGGCGATCGCTTCGAGGTCGGTCGAATGGCCCGGGGTCTGGACCATCGGCCCGAGCCCGAACCAGTAATAATCATAGCCGCGCGGGTCCTTGCGCTGGACGATCCTCAGCCGGCCGTAGTCGCGGATGCCCTGGCGGCACACGCGCACGCCCTTGACCTCCTCAGGCGGCAATGCCGGGAAATTGATGTTGATCAGGGTCTTGGGCTCGGTCGCGAACTCGAGCAGCGGCGCAAGCACGCGCCCGGCCCAGGCTTCGGCGGCGGCGAACGGGACCGTGTCGCCCATGCCCTCGCGCGAATAGGCCTGGCTCAGCGCGATCGACCGAACGCCGGCCAGCGCGCCTTCCATCGCCGCCGAGACGGTGCCCGAATAGGTGACGTCCTCGGCAAGGTTGGCGCCGCGGTTGATGCCCGACAGGATCACGTCGGGCGGCGAGTCCTTCATCACATGGGCGAGCGCCAGCATCACCGCGTCGGTCGGGGTGCCGGTGACCGAGAACCGCCGCTCGTCGTGCCGCCGCAGCCGGACCGGAGTCGAAAGCGTCAGCGAATGGCCGGCGCCCGACTGCTCCTCGCTCGGGGCGACGATCCAGACATCGTCGCTGAACCGCCGAGCAACCGATTCGAGCAGCCGCAGTCCGCGGGCGTTCACGCCGTCGTCGTTGGTCAGGAGAATGCGCATGAAGGGCCTATGCGGGAGGGCTGCCGATGCTGCAACCGTACCCTCCCCCTACCCCCCTCCCGTAGGCGGGAGGGGGTAGGGGGAGTGGATAATTGCGCCATATTCGCAACAGCTTGTCGATTTCTTCACAAAAAAGTTGTCAGTCCTTGTTAAGGCTTTCGGCACTATCTATAGGCGCGGTTGGGGATGGCCGACTTGACCGGATAAGTCCCGGGAAAGTCAGCTTGTTTGCCTCCGGCTGCACCGGTGGCCCGGCCGCAGCCAGGTGGCGGCGTATGGGACCGTCCGCAGGGTTTTGCGGACATGCGGGGAGGGCAATATGGCGACTGCTTTAGTCGACCTTTACGGCGGCAAAGACTTCGAACCGTTCGACAGGATCATTCTTCCGGAGGGCTATTGCCCGTCGGATTCGGAAGAATTCATGTGCGGCAAGCAGCGCGCCTACTTCCTTCGCAAGCTCAAGGCGTGGAAGGAATCGATCATCGAGGAATCGCGCGCGACCATGGCCCAGCTCCAGGTCGACTCGCTGCGCGAGCCGGACATCGCCGACCGCGCTTCGAGCGAAACTGACTGGTCGATCGAGCTTCGCACCCGCGATCGCCAGCGCAAGCTGATCGCCAAGATCGATGCCGCCGTTCGCCGTCTCTACGAGGGCGAATATGGCTATTGCGAAGCGACTGGTGAGCCGATTTCGCTGGGACGCCTCGAGGCTCGCCCGATCGCGACCATGACGCTCGAAGCGCAGGAGCGCCACGAGCGGTTCGAGCGCGTCTCCCGCGACGACTAAGCCGCGTTTGCCGCGAATAAGGGTGACCAGGCCTAGTGGGTCAGGTGGCCGGTCATCTCGTCCTTAAGTCGGAGCTTTTCTTTCTTCAGGCGGTGGAGAAGGTCTTCGTCGGGATGGGTGCGCTGCTCTTCTTCCTCGATGAGGGCGTGAAGAGCCGCGTGCTTTGACTCCAATTCCTCGACCATTGCCTTGTCCATTGGTGCAGTTCCTTTCAGGCAGAGTGTCACCGCCGCATAATAAAACACGAAATGACGAATTTGTCTTGACCCATCTGGCGGCTCGGCGGCCACGCGGCGCGGCTGGGCGTGAACCGAGCGATGGTTCCGGCAGGCAACAGTTTGCGCTAGAGCCGCCGGCGCGATGAACGACGACCAGCCGGGCGGCGAGCTCGAAGCGCTCAGGACCGAGCACCGCGAGCTCGACCAACGGATCAAGCAGCTCACCGCGGAGCCGACCGGCGACCAGCTCGAGATTGCGCGGCTCAAACGGCGCAAGCTGATGCTCAAG
>JAZJZB010000002.1:32196-34455 GCA_040390085.1 Pseudomonadota bacterium
CAGATCCAGCGCCTCGCGGCCTCGAGCATTCCCGACATCATCGCCTGATTGTCCCGCTGGGAGACAGGAATTCGCCGCCCTTTGCCGTTTCCTGCGTCTCGGGCGTTCCCTGGGGCCATGAACAATGGCACTTAAGGACGCGATGGACGAATCGGACCCGCCGCCACCCCCGCAAGTGGGCATCACCTCGCGCCTGGTTGATTCGCTGTACACCGAGGCCATGCTGCTCGCCGACGAGGCGCGTTCCTATTTTGACGATGCCGGCCGCGACGAGCGCTCGACCTTGCAGCCGTTCGCCCGGGTCGGCTTCGCCTGCGAGTCGCTGAAGGTAACGACCAGGATCATGCACATCGTCGCCTGGCTGCTGACGCAGCGGGCGATCGAGTCGGGGGAGATTCCGACGCGCGAAGGGCGCCGCGCCGAACGGCGGCTCGGCCATGCGCAGGACAGCGACCCGGCGGTCGTCGACCAACTGCCGGAATCGGCGCGCCGGCTGATCAACGCAAGCGCCGACCTTTACGCCCGGGTGAAGCGGCTCGACGAGGGCACGGTGGAAACCGAAATCCGGCAGAGTCCGGCGCGCGCGCTGATGGGACGGCTCGAGCGCGGCCTGGGTGGCGGGCACGCCTAGCTAGCGCAGAGCCGCGCCTTGGCCGCGGCATATTGGGCGGCGAGCAGGTCAACATATTCGCTGCTCGGCCGGACCCGATCGATCGCTCCGACGCCTTGGCCCGATCCCCAAATATCCCGCCACGCCTTGGACTTTGCCGAGTCTTCGGAGCCGAACTTCATCGTTTCGATCGTCCCCGCCGCGAGTGCCTCCGGGTCGAGCCCCGCATTGACGATCGACGAGCGCAAATAATTGCCGTGAACGCCGGTGAAGAGGTCCGTGTAGACGACATCGGCTGCCCCGGAATCGACGATCGCCTGCTTGTAGCCGTCGGGCGCGTTGGCCTCCTCGGTGGCAATGAACGGCGAGCCGACATAAGCGAGATCGGCGCCCATCGCCTCGGCGGCCAGCACCGCGCCGCCGCTGGCGATCGCGCCGGACAGGATCAGCGGGCCGTCGAACCACTGCCGGATCTCCTGAATGAGGGCGAAGGGCGACCAGCGGCCGGCGTGCCCGCCGGCGCCGGCGGCAACCGCGATCACTCCATCAGCGCCTTTTTCGACCGCCTTGCGGGCAAAGCGGTCGTCGATCACGTCGTGGAGCGTGATTCCGCCCCACGAATGGACCGCCTGGTTGAGCTCGACCCGCGCCCCCAATGAGGTGATGACGATCGGCGCCTTCCACTTGGCGCAGACAGCCATGTCGTGGTCGAACCGGTCGTTGGAACGGTGGACGATCTGGTTGACTGCGTATGGCGCGGCCGGACGCTCGGGATGATCGCGGTCCCAGGCGGCGAGCGCCTCGCTGATGTCGTGCAGCCATTCATCCAGTAGCGAAGCGGGGCGGGCATTAAGCGCGGGGAAGCTGCCGACGATTCCGGACGTGCACTGGGCGATCACCAGCTTGGGGTTGGAGACGATGAACATCGGCGCGCCGATCACCGGGATGCGCAGGCCCTCCAGGATCGGCGGAAGGCTCACTTCAGGCCGTGATAATCGCGATACCAGGCGACGAACCGCGGAACGCCCTCGTCGATGCTGGTGACCGGCTTGAATCCATGGTCGCGCTCGATCGCGCTGATGTCGGCGTAGGTTTCCTTGACGTCGCCGACCTGCATCGGCTTGGGGTCGAGCAGCGCCTTGCGCCCGGTCTCCTGCTCGAGCAGCTCGACCACGCGCATCAAATCCTCGCTGCGGCTGTTGCCGATATTGTAGAGCGCGTGCGGGCCGCTGCTCCCGCCGGCCTTGGTCGCTCCGTCGTCGGCCGGCGGGCCGTCGAGGCAGGCGATCACGCCGCGGACGATGTCATCGATGTAGGTGAAGTCGCGGCGCATCTCGCCGCCATTGAACAACGGCAGCGGCTCGCCGGCGTAGAGCGCCTTGGTGAAGATCCACATCGCCATGTCGGGGCGGCCCCACGGCCCGTAGACGGTGAAGAAGCGAAGGCCGGTGAGCGGCAGTCGGTAGAGGCTGGAATAGCTCTCGCTGAGCAGCTCGTCGGCCTTCTTGGTCGCGGCATAGAGCGACAGCGGATGGTCGACCCGGTCCTCGACCCGGAACGGAAGGCTCTTGTTGCCGCCATAGACCGACGAGGAGGAGGCATAGACCATGTGCCGCGGCCGCCGCGCGCGCGCCAGCTCGAGCATGTTG
>JAZJZB010000002.1:34465-42886 GCA_040390085.1 Pseudomonadota bacterium
CCAGGTTCGACTGGATATAGGCCTGCGGGTTCTCGAGGCTGTAGCGAACGCCCGCCTGCGCGCCGAGGTGGACAATCCCGTCGAGGTCCATCCCGTCGCTGACCTTGGTCAGCGCCGCTGGGTCGGCGAAATCGGCCTGCTCGAAGCGGAAGCGGTTGCCATACTGCTGCTGCAGCTTCTCGAGCCGCGCGCGCTTGAGCCGCGGGTCGTAATAATCGTTGAGATTGTCGATCCCGACGACATCGTCGCCGCGGTCGAGCAGGGCGCGCGACACCGACGAACCAATGAACCCTGCAGCGCCAGTCACAAGAACAGCCATGACGCGCCCATAGGGGGTGCAGCGAGGAGCTGAAAGGCCCTAGAGCAGCGGGCGTGAATCGAGCCTGGACCTTCGCCATCGATCGCGGCGGCACCTTCACCGACGTCGTTGCGCGTTCGTCCGACGGCCGCGTCCGCGTCGAGAAGCTGCTGTCGGAGAATCCCGGGCAATATGAAGATGCCGCGCTCGAGGCGATCCGGCGCGTCGTCGGCGAGGAAGGCGGCGAGGTCGCCGAGGTCCGGATGGGAACCACGGTCGCGACCAATGCCTTGCTCGAGCGCAAGGGGGAGTGGGTTGCGCTGGCGATCACCCGCGGCTTCGGCGACGCGCTGCGCATCGGCTATCAGGCGCGGCCGGACATTTTCGCGCGGAATATCGTGCTGCCGTCGATGTTGTACGAGCGCGTGGTCGAGATCGACGAGCGGGTCGGGGTCGGCGGCGATGTGCTGCTCGCGCTCGACGAGGAGCAGGCGCGCTGCGCGCTGCAATCGGTCCGCGATGCCGGGATCGACGCGCTGGCGATCGTGCTGATGCACGGCTGGAAGCATCAGGCGCATGAAGCGCGGCTTGGCGAGATCGCGCGCGAGCTCGGCTTCACCCAGGTCTCGGTCAGCCATGAGGTCGCGCCGCTGATCAAGCTGATCGGCCGCGGCGATACGACGGTGGTCGACGCCTATTTGTCGCCGGTGCTGAGACGCTACGTCGAGCGCGTCGCGGCCGGCCTGTCGGACCGGACCGACCTCCATTTCATGCAGTCGAACGGGGGGCTCGCCGAAGCGACCGCATTTCGCGGCAAGGACGCGATCCTGTCGGGGCCGGCCGGCGGGGTGGTCGGGATGGTGGCCGCGAGCGAGCCGCACGGGAACGAGCGGCTGATCGGCTTCGACATGGGGGGCACGTCGACCGATGTGTCGCACTTCGCCGGGGCCTTTGAGCTGGCCGACGAAAGCGTGGTCGCGGGCGTCCGGATCCGCGCGCCGATGATGCAGATCCACACCGTTGCGGCGGGCGGCGGGTCGGTCTGCCGGTTCGATGGAATGCGCTTTCGGGTTGGACCGGACAGCGCCGGCGCCAATCCGGGCCCGGCCTGCTACCGCAACGGCGGGCCGCTGACCGTTACCGACTGCAACCTGTTCCTTGGGCGCATCGATCCGGATCACTTCCCCAAGGTGTTCGGGCCCGGTGGCGATCAGCCGCTCGACCGCGACGCTTCGCGAGCGCGGCTGCAGGAGGTTGCTGACTCGGTCGGCGGGAAGAGCCTCGAGGAGATCGCAGAGGGATTCCTCGAGATCGCGGTCGACAACATGGCCGCGGCAATTCGCAAGATCTCGATTGCGCGTGGCCATGACGTCTCCGGCTATTCGCTGGCCTGCTTCGGCGGTGCCGGCGGCCAGCATGCGTGCGCGGTCGCCGATGCGCTGGGCATGGAGCGGATCCTGATCCATCCGCTGGCCGGCGTCTTGTCAGCCTACGGAATCGGCATCGCCGACGTGAAATCGATCCGCGAGACGAGCTTGCTGAAGCCGCTGGACGAGGATTTTTCCGAAGCGCTCGCCGAACTCGAGCAGCGCGCGAGAGAAGCGCTGGTCGAGCAGCGCATCCACGCCGGGCGGATCGAGCTTGTTCGCCGCGCGCGGCTGAGGACCGAGGGCAGCGACACCACTTTGGAGATCCCGGTCGGTCCCACCCAGGTCATGCGATCGCAATTCGCCGATCTTCACCAGCGCCGCTTCGGCTATGTCGACGAGGGCGCGGCAGTGATTGTCGACGCGCTGGTGGTCGAAGCCATTGCGCGCACCCAGAACCCCTCCACCGCCTTCGGCGGTCCCCCTCCCCTCGAAAACGAGGGGAGGATGATCGATGGCCCGGCGCTGATTTTCGACCCGACTTCGACCATCGTCGTCGAGCCCGGCTGGCGCGCCGAACGGGTAGGCGACGGGACGCTGGTGCTGACTCGCTCGGCGCCGGTCGAGCGGGCCAAGGCGATCGGGACCGACGTCGACCCGGTCCGGCTGGAGATTTTCAACAATCTGTTCATGGCCATCGCCGAGGAAATGGGCGTGGCCCTGCAATCGACGGCGACGTCGTTGAACATCAAGGAGCGGCTCGATTTCTCCTGCGCCTTGTTCGACGCCCAAGGGGCGCTGATCGCCAACGCGCCGCACATCCCGGTGCATTTGGGATCGATGGGCGAGAGCATCCGGACTATCATCGACGCGCGGGGTCAGGGCAGGGACGGTCGCGGGATCCGGCGCGGCGATGCTTATGTGCTCAACGACCCTTATCGCGGCGGCACGCATCTGCCGGACATCACGGTCATCGTGCCGGTGTTCTACGGCGACGAGGACGAGCCGTCGGCGTTCGTCGCTGCTCGCGGTCACCATGCCGACATCGGCGGAATCGCGCCGGGATCGATGCCGCCCGACAGCCGGACGATCACCGAAGAAGGCGTGCTGATCGATAACCGGCTGCTGGTCGACGAAGGGCATTTCCGCGAAGCCGAAATCCGCGCGCTGCTTGCGCAAGGAGAGTGGCCCGCGCGCAACCCGGACCGCAACATCTCCGACCTCAAGGCACAGCTCGCCGCGTGCACGCGCGGCGCCGAAGTGCTCGCCCGGACCGCGCGCGATTATGGGCCCGAAGTCGCCGCCGCCTACATGCGCCACGTGCTTGCCAATGCCGAAGAATCGGTGCGCCGACTGCTCGGCCGGCTCGACGATGGCGAGTTCGATTATGCGATGGACAATAAAGCGCAGGTCCGGGTCGCGATCCGCGTCGACAAAGGCGCGCGATCGGCGACCTTCGATTTCACCGGCACCAGCGATCAGCTGCCCGATAATTTCAACGCCCCTTATTCGATCGTCCGCGCGGCCTCGCTGTACGTGGTGCGGACGTTGATCGACGACGTCATCCCGATGAACGACGGCTGCCTGCGCCCGATCGAGCTGATCGTGCCCGATGGATCGATGCTCAAGCCCGCTTATCCGGCGGCAGTCGTCGCCGGCAATGTCGAGACCAGCCAGGTCGTGACCGACGCTTTGTTCGCCGCGACCGGGCGGCTTGCGCCGAGCCAGGGGACGATGAACAACTTCACCTTCGGCAATGAGCGGCACCAATATTATGAGACGATCGCCGGCGGCTCCGGTGCTGGGCCGGATCATGACGGGACCAGCGCCGTTCAGACCCACATGACCAACAGCCGGCTGACCGATCCTGAGATTCTCGAGGCCCGGCTGCCGGTGCGGCTCGACCAGTTCGCGATCCGCCGCGGCTCGGGCGGGGAGGGGTCGTACAAGGGTGGGGACGGCGTTGTGCGCGCCGTAACCTTCCTCGAGCCGATGCGGGCGAACATCCTCGCCAACCGGCGCAAGGTCGCGCCGCGCGGGATCGCGGGGGGCGCCGACGCGCAGCCGGGACGCAATTGGCTCGAACGCGTCGATGGCAGAGTCGAGATGCTGACCGCGACCGCTTATGCCGAAGTCGAAGCGGGCGACCGCTTCGTCATCGAAACGCCGGGCGGCGGCGGGTTCGGGTCGCCTCTTTCCTCCCCTGCATTTGCAGGGGAGGGGGACCATCCGAAGGATGGTGGAGGGGCCCCTCCGTCAGCGCTCCGCGCTGCCACCTCCCCTCGAAATCGAGGGGAGGAGAAATGATCGACTATTGGCCGCTGCTCGGGATCGCGCTGGTCGTGCTCGGCTTCGCGCTGCGGTTCAATCCGCTGCTGGTCGTCGCCGTCGCGGCGATCGTCACCGGCCTGCTTGGGCACATGCCGTTCCTCAAGGTGCTCGGGACGCTCGGCCATGGCTTCAACGAGAACCGCTATGTGACGATCAGCTACATCGTTCTGCCCGTCATTGGCCTGCTCGAACGCTACGGATTGCAACAACGCGCCCGCACCCTGATCGCCGGAATGCGCGGGGCGACCACTGGGCGCTTGCTGATCGCCTATCTGGCGTTCCGGCAGATCGTGTCGGCGGTTGGGCTGAAAGACGTTGCCGGCCACGCGCAGGCCGTTCGGCCGCTGGTCGCGCCGATGGCCGTCGCCGCTGCTGAAAAGCAGCATGGCAAGCTCGACGAGGAGACCGACGAACGGGTGAAGGCGATCTCGGCCGCGACCGACAATGTCGGCGTGTTCTTCGGCGAGGATATCTTCTTCGCAATTGCTTCCATCCTGCTGATCCAGGGTACGCTGGCGGGATTCGGGATCCAGCTCACGCCGTTCGAACTGTCGGTATGGGCGATCCCGACCGCGATTTGCGCGTTCGTGATCCACGGGACACGGCTGTTGCTGCTTGATCGGCGCCTTGGGAGGGGGGCGAAATGATCAATCTCCACTGGCTCTACGTCCTTGCCGGAATGGTGTTCGCTTCCTTTGCGCTCAGCAGCGCGCGCGACGGCGCCAATCCCAAGCGCTGGGGCAATGCGGCGTTCTGGGCACTGCTGGCGACGAGCTTCTGGTTTGGAGATTTCCTTGGCGATATTGGGAACGGGCTGCTGGTCCTGGCGCTGGTCGGGGTCGCCGGCGCGCACCTGCTTGGGCGCGGGACCAGAAAATCGACCGGCGCTGAGGAGCGCGAGAATTTTTCGGAAAGACTCGGCAACAAGTTGTTCCTGCCGGCCCTGATCATTCCGTTCACCGCGTTCGCCGGTACGGTCGCGTTCAATTACACGCCGCTCAAGGCGAGTGGGCTGATCGACCCGAAGTCGGTGACCCTCGTCCTGCTCGGGATCGGGGTGATTGTCGCGCTCATTGTCTGCTTCGCCTGGTTGCGCCCGCCGGCGCTGGCACCGGTCGATGAAGGGGGACGGCTTGCGGATTCGATCGGCTGGGCGCTGGTCCTTCCGCAGATGCTGGCGGCGCTCGGTGTCATCTTCGCAGCGGCCGGAGTGGGGGCAACCATCGGGGCGATGGCGAGCGCGATCATCCCCGCTGGCAGTGTGTTCCTGGCGGTGCTGCTCTACGCGCTTGGAATGGTCGTGTTCACGATGATCATGGGCAACGCCTTCGCCGCTTTTCCGGTGATGGCGACGGCGATCGGAGTTCCGATCCTGATCCAGCAGGACGGCGGCAACGCCGCGGTGATTGGGGCGGTCGGAATGCTGAGCGGGTTTTGCGGGACTTTGATGACCCCAATGGCCGCCAACTTCAACATCGTGCCGGCGGCGCTGCTCGAGCTGAAGAATCAGTACGGCGTGATCAAGGCGCAGATCCCGACCGCGCTGCCGCTGCTGGCGGCGAACATCGTCATCCTCTATTTCGCGGCGTTCCGATGAATCTCGATTCTGCTCTCGCCTCGCACATGGCGCGGATAGCGCTTGGCCATGTTGCCAAGGAATATCCGCATAAGCTCGATCATGTGCTGAGCGCGGACGCAGACGCGCTGACTCCGCGTAAGCTTCATCCGATTTTCTACGGCAGCTTCGACTGGCACAGCTGCGTCCACGGCTGGTGGACGTTGCTGACTTTGCGGCGGCTGTTCCCCGACATCGAACAAGCCGAGGCGATCGCCAAGCTCGCGGACGAGAGCTTCACCTCGAAGAAGGTCGCCGCAGAGCTCGCTTATCTCGACCGGCCGCTGAGCCGCGGGTTCGAACGGCCTTACGGTTTCGCATGGCTGCTCATGCTCCATCTCGAGGCGGCTCGCCACCAGGAGGCGTGGGGCACGGAGCTCGAACCGCTGGCGCGCGCCTTTGGCCGGCGGCTGAGCGACTATCTGGCGGTCATGACCTACCCGATCCGGGTCGGGACGCATTTCAACACCGCGTTCGCGCTGGTGCTGTCGCTCGAATGGGCGGACCGGTTCGATCACGCGCTTGGCGCGCAGATCCGCGACCGTGCGCGCCACTGGTTCGGCGCCGACCGCGATTGCCAGGCGTGGGAGCCGGGCGGTGACGAATTCCTCTCGCCCGCGCTGATCGAGGCGCTGTGCATGGCACGGACGCACCCATCATTGTTCCCGATCTGGTTCGAGCAGTTCCTGCCGCGAGTCGCAGCGCGCGACCCGGCCACTTTGTTCAGCCCGGCAATCGTCAGCGACCGCAGCGACGGCAAGATCGCCCATCTCGACGGCCTCAATCTAAGCCGCACCTGGTGTTGGCGTAGCCTCGCGCCGCTGCTCCCGCCGGCCGAGCGGGCCGTCGCCGAGGACGCCGCAGACGAGCATCTGGCGGCTGCAATGCCGCACATCGCGGGCGATTATATGGGCGAGCATTGGCTCGCCAGCTTCGCGCTGCTGGCGCTGCTCGCGCCGGCAAACTAGACTCGCCGCATGCCCGAAGTCGAAGCGCTCAACCAGCAGTTCAAGAAATACGACCAGGTCGAAAAGGCGCACACCTATCGCCTGGCCGAAGACCCGGCCGACGAGTTCGACGGCGACTATCAGATCGCGATCTTGGACATCGGCGCCTACCTCCATGGGGATTCGGACGACAAAGCGCGGTTCGCGAAGGAATTCGCCGGCGCCTTGGAGGAAATCGGTTTCGCGGTCTTGACCGGACACGGAGTCGATCCGGCGCTGTACGACGAGATGCACGACGGCGTGCTCGACCTGTTCACCTCGACTCCGCTCGCCGAGAAGATGCGCTTCCGGGCGGCGCGGCACGGCTCGGTCAGCCAGGGCTATTTCCCGATAGAGGAAACCAGCGAAATCCACCCCGACCTGGTCGAAGGCTGGGTGTGGTGCCGCCGCGCGTTCGACATTCCGCAGGACCGCGCCGAGCCGTTCAGGGCCGAGGATTATTGGCCGCGTGCCGACGATGAGCCGTATTTCCGCCGCCTTGTCCTGGCGCACGAGCCTTTGTTCAAGCCGATCATGCAGGCGATGCTGCAAGGGATCGGCTGCGACCCGCATCTCTATGACGGCAAGCTCACGCGCACGAACTTCGGGATGCGGCTCAATTATTATCCGCCGATGACCGGCGAGCAGGACGGTTCGGGCGCCGGGCGGCTGCTCGGTCACGAGGACGTCGACCTGTTCACCATCCTGCCCGCTTCGCGCGTCGATGGGCTGCAGGTGTGGAACCACCGCAGCGAGAAATGGGTGCGGCTCAATGCCCCGCCGGGGTCGATCGTCATCAACACCGGCGACTACATGCAGCGGATCACCAACGACCGGCTGCCGTCGACCACCCACCGCGTCGGCAAGCCGAGCGATGGCTCGCACCTGAGCAGCGCGCGGGTTTCATTTCCGATGGCTGTTTACGTCTGGGAGGACGAAATTCTCGAGGTGCTGCCCAGCCTCGGCGAGCCCAAATATCCGCCGGTCAAGGCGATTACCTTCCACACCCGAAGCACCAGCAAATTCTACGGCGACGATTACGCGGTTGAAGCCGACTAAAGGGCGGGCGGCGGGCACTGGGTGGCGAGGGTCGCGGTTGCGTCGCTGCTGACATATTTGACGTCGCACACCGGCGCCGTCTGGAGCAGGGAATCCCCGCCCAACGCCGAATAAAGCGCGACTCGGTTCTGCGCTGCCGTGAGCTTCGTTCGGACCATCACCTGTTGGACTGAATAATAGGACCGCTGGGCGTCAAGCAGGCTCAAGTAGCTGTCGATGCCGGCCTTGTAGCGGGCCTCCTCGAGCAGCGCGACGTCGGCTGCCGCCGCCTGCTGCCGCTGGGTGGCCGCAAGCTGGTCGTCCATGGTTCCGCGCCGGGCGAGCGCGTCGGCGACTTCGCGGAAGGCCGTCTGGACGGCGCCCTGGTAGCTGGCGAGCGCGACGTTGCGCTCGGCTTCGCTGAGGCGGACGTTGGCGCGGCCGGCGCCGGCCTGGAAGATCGTGTACGCGCCGTTGAGGCCGGCCTGCCAGCCGAATGCGCCGCCGCTGAACAGACTGGTCAGCGCCGAGCTTGCAAAGCCGAGTAGGCCGGTCAGTGTGATCTTGGGGAACAAAGCGGCACGGGCAGCGCCAATGTCGGCATTGGCGGCGCGCAGCTGATATTCGGCCTGGACCACGTCCGGGCGCCGCAGCAGCACATAGGAATCCAGGCTCGCTGGAAGATCGGCGATGGTCGCGCGGGCTTCGTCGATCGATGCCGGCAGCAAATTGGCGGCGATCGGCGCTCCGACCTCGCAATCTCGGGCTGAATGTCAATTCCTACAG
>JAZJZB010000002.1:42896-56955 GCA_040390085.1 Pseudomonadota bacterium
CCGACCAGCAGCTGGAGCGCGTTGACGTCCTGGGCGACGAGCGTCTTCTGCCTCGCCAGGTCGGATTGCGCCTGGCTCAGCACCTGCTCGGCCCGGCTGAGGTCGGTGCGCGGAGCGATCCCGCCTTCGAGCCGCAGGCGGGTCAGCCGGACGCTCCTTTCAGCGCTCGCCGCGGTCTGCTCGGCAATCAGCAGCAGGCTGGTGTCCGAGGCATAATCGAGCCACGCATTGGCGATGTTGGCGACCAGCGTCAGCCGCGTCGCGCGCGCGCCCGCTTCGGTCGCAAGATATTGCGCGAGCTGCGCGTGCGTCAGCGAGCGCAGGCGGCCGAACAGGTCGAGCTCGAAGCTCGGCACGGTCAGGCCGGCAGTGTAATTGGCGCTGACGTCTTTCGAGGAGCCGTTGTCGCTCGACCGGCTGCCGCTGACGGTGACTCCCGTGCTCGCGCCAAGCTGCGGCAACTGCTGGGCGCGTTGGATGAAATAGCGTTCACGCGCAGCGTCGATGTTGGCCGCAGCGATCATCAGGTCGCGGTTGTTGAGCAGTGCCTCGGCAATTAGGGCCTGCAGCCGGGAATCGCGCAAGATGTCGCGGTAGGTGAGCGCCGGAAGCGCGCTTTCGGACCGGATCAAATAAGCGTCGCCGACCGGCCATGAGGGCGGGATCGCCGGCTGCGGAGCGCCGAGCTTGGGTTCCATCGACATGCAACCGGTGGCGAGCAAGGCGACGAGTGCAACGCCGCGCTTCATGCCGGTGCCTCGCGCCGCCGGCGAATCCGCTCGCCGATGATGATCACGCCGTCGCGAACGCCGCGGCGGACGAGGACGAAGAACAGCGGAATGTAGAATACCGCAAGCACGGTCGCGGTCAGCATTCCGCCGATCACGGCAGTGCCGATCTCGATCCGGCTGCGCGCTCCGGCACCGGTCGCAACGGCCAGCGGCATCACACCGAAGATGAACGCGAAGCTGGTCATCAGGATCGGGCGGAGACGGATGCGGGCCGCTTCGATGGCGGCTTCGATGACGCGCTTGCCCTGCTTCTCGGCGCGCTCGGCGAACTCGTTCATCAGGATCGCGTTCTTGGCGGTCAGGCCCATGGTGGTGATCAGGCCGACCTGCATGTAAACGTCGTTCTGGAGGCCGCGCAGCGTCACCGCGAGCACCGCTCCGACCAGCCCGAGCGGAATCACGAGCAGCACCGCGACCGGGATCGACCAGCTTTCGTACAGCGCCGCGAGGCAGAGGAAGATGACGATCAGCGCCAGCCCGTAGAGGATCGGCGCTTGTCCCGATGACAGCAGCTGTTGGTAGGACTGCCCCGACCAGGCGACGCTGACTCCGGGAATGTCCGAAGCCAGCTTCTCAATCTCGTCCATCGCCTGGCCCGAGCTTTGGCCGGACGCCGGATTGCCCTGATATTCGTAAGCCGGGATTCCGTTGAACCGGTAGAGCGTGACCGGGGCGACCGACCAGCCGGTCCGCGCGAACGAAGCGAACGAGACCATTCCGCCCCGGTTGTTGCGGACCGACCATTGGTCGAGGTCGGACGGCTCGGAACGGTAGGGAGCGTCGCCCTGGACGAACACGCGCTTGACCCGCCCGCGATCGATGAAGTCGTTGACGTAGATTCCGCCCCACGCCGCCGACAGGGTCGAATTGACGTCGGCGGAAGCGATGCCGAGCGAGGCCAGCGCCTGCTGGTCGACATTGACCTTGAGCGTCGGCGTATCGGGCAGCTGGCTCAGCCGAACCTGCGACAGGTTGCGGTCGGCGTTGGCGCTTGCGAGCAGCTTGTCGCGCACCTGCGCGAAATCAGCCTGCGGCATGCCGCCGCTGTTCTGCAGCTCCATCGTGAAACCGGCCGACTGGCCGAGGCCGCGGATCGCCGCCGGGACAAGCGCGAACACCTGTGCGTCCCGGAATCCTCGGAAAGCAGCCGACGCACGCTCGGCAATGGCATCGGCGCTGTTCTCGCCGCCCTTGCGCTTGCTGTAGTCGGCAAGGTTGATGAACGCCTGGCCGGTGTTCTGGCCACTCAGACCCTGACCGCCGCCGGCGACGGTGAAATAGGCGCCGACATTCTTCTTTTCCGGGCCGCGAAGGAAATAATCCTCGATCGCGCGCTGGACCTGGCGGGTGCGGCCCAGCGTCGCGCCGGGCGGGAGCCGGTATTGGACCTGGATCGCACCCTGGTCTTCCGTCGGGAGGAAGCCCGTTGGCAGTCGCAGGAACAGCAGGGCCAGCATCACACAGACACCGGCGTAGATTGCGAGGAACAGCCATTTGCGGTCGACCACGCTGCTGACATGATCGACGTACCAGCGGATGAGCCCGTGGAAGCCGTCGTTAAAGCGGGTCCGGCCACGCTCGAGAGCATGCGCGACGCCCGGCGCGCGCCGGCCGATCCAGCTTTCCTCCACGTTCGCATGATTGCGCTTGAGTACGGTCGCGGCGAGCGACGGGCTCAAGGTCAAAGCGATGAACACCGATAAGGTCATCGCGGCGACGATGGTTGCCGAGAATTGGCGGTAGATGACCCCGGTCGATCCGCCGGAGAACATCATCGGCAGGAACACGGCCGAGAGCACCAGCGCGATGGCGATCAGCGCCATCTGGATCTGGTCCATCGACATGATGGTCGCTTCGCGCACCGTCAGCTCGGGCTGCTCGTCCATGATCCGCTCGACGTTCTCGACCACGACGATCGCGTCGTCGACCAGCAATCCCACCGCGAGCACAAGGCCAAACAAGGTCATTGTGTTGATCGAGAAACCGAGCATCCCGAGGACGCCGAACGTGCCGAGCAGGACGACGGGGATCGCCACCGCCGGGATGATCGTCGTCCGCCAGCTCTGAAGAAACACGAACATCACCAGAATGACGAGGAACATCGCCTCGACCAGCGTCTTCACCACTTCGCCGATCGACAGCTTGATGAAGTCGGTGGTGTCGTAGGCGAAGGCATATTGGTAGCCCGGCGGCATGTTCCTGGCGAGTTGCGCCACGGTGCTCTTGACGAGGTCGGCGGTCTTGAGCGCGTCGGCGCCCGGCGACAGGCTGATCCCCATGCCGGAGCCGGGATGGCCGTTGACCCGGGTGACGAACGAGTAGTTCTCCGCGC
Organism: Pseudomonadota bacterium; assembly: GCA_040390085.1. Classification (GTDB taxonomy): domain Bacteria; phylum Pseudomonadota; class Alphaproteobacteria; order Sphingomonadales; family Sphingomonadaceae; genus Sphingomicrobium. The sequence continues at coordinate 46,020 of JAZJZB010000002.1, forward strand.
CGAGCTCGACCCTGGCAACGTCGCCGAGGAGGACTCGGGCCCCCGACGGATCGTTCTTGACGATGATGTTGCGGAACTGGCCCGCGGTCTGGAGCCGCGACTGGGCGGTGACGATTGCGTCGAGCATTTGCCCGTCGGGCTGCGGCTGGCCGCCGATCTCGCCGGCGGCGACCTGCGTGTTCTGCGCCTGGATCGCGCTGGTCACGTCGCTCGGCTGGAGCGAGTAAGAGCGCAGCTTGGCCGGATCGAGCCAGATGCGCATCGCATATTGGGCGCCGAACACGTTGGCGTTGCCGACGCCCGGCAGCCGTCCGACCTGATATTGCAAATTGTTGACCAGCCAGTCGCCGACATCGACGTTGGTGCTCCGGTCCGTGGTGTCGGACACGCCGATGATCATCAGCAAATCGGGGTTCGACTTGGTCACGCGCACGCCCTGCTGCTGGACCTGCTGCGGAAGCCGGGAAATGCCCGCCTGGATCGCGTTCTGGACCTGGACCTGGGCGATGTCCGGATCGACGCTCTTGTCGAAGGTCGCGTTGATGGTGACCGACCCGCTCGAGCTCGACGACGAGCTGAAATAGAGCATCCCGTTGAGCCCGGTCAGCTGCTGCTCGAGGATCTGGGTGACGCTGTTCTGGAGTGTTTCGGCGGATGCCCCGGGATAGGTCGCGTTGACGTTCACCTGGGGCGGCGCGACGTTGGGATATTGGGCGACCGGAAGCTGCGTGATCGTCCCGATCCCGACCAGCATGATGATGATCGCGATCACCCAGGCGAAGATCGGGCGATCGATGAAGAGCCGCGACATCAGGCGTTAGCCGCCGCGCTTCTGGGCGCTCATTTTCTTGAGCACGTCGGGCGGGGGCGCCTGGATCCGCTGCGGCGCATTTTGCGGCACGGGCTTGATCTTCGCTCCTGGCGTGAGGTTCGCGGTTCCCTGCGTGATGACTTTTTCGCCGGCGGCGAGGCCGGCCGTGACCACCCAGTAAGCGCCTTGGGTGCGGTCGGCGACGACCTTGCGTTGGACTGCCGTATTGCCAGCCCCGACGACCCACACGGTCGCGTTGCCCTGTGGATCACGGCTGAGGGCCTGCTGCGGCACGAGGAAAGCGGAGGTGTCGACCGCCTGGGCGAATTCGGCAGTCACGAACATGCCCGGAAGCAAGATTGCCTGCGGATTGGCGAAGCGGGCGCGCAGCGTGACCGTTCCGGTCGCCTGATCGACCAGCACCTGGCTGAACTCGACCGTGCCGGTGAAGCCGTAATCGGAGCCACCGGGCAGTTTTAGGCGGACTTGCGCGGCGGTCGGCACAACGCCGCCGCGGGCGAGCGCCTGGCGCAGCGCGAGCAGGTCCGCGGCCGATTGCTGGATGTCGACATAGACCGGGTCGAGACGCGTGATGGTGGTTAGCGCATCGGCCTGGTTGGCGGTGACCAGCGCGCCTTCGGTGAAGGCCGAAAGACCGATCTGGCCGGTGATCGGCGCCGGGACGCGGGTGAACCGCTGGTTGATCTGGGCGCTTCGCAGCGCCGCCGAGCTCTGCGCGACCGCGGCGTCGGCCTGGCGCGCCTGGGCGACCGCGTTGGTATAATCCTGCCTGGAAATAGCCTGCTGTTCGACCAGCGGCTTGTAGCGCGCGGCCAGGGTCCGCGCGGCTTCGGCGTTGGCGCGCGCGCTCCGCAAATTGGCCTCGGCCTGCGCGGCTTGCGCGTTATAGACGCTGGGATCGATCTGGTAGAGGGTCTGGCCCTGCCGGACGACCGACCCTTCGCGGAACCGCCTGCGCTGGATCACTCCGGAGACCTGCGGGCGCACCTGGGATACCTGATAGGCCGCGACACGGCCCGGGAGCTCTTGCTGGATCGGGGCGCTGCCCTGCTGGATCACGACATAGCCGACGGTGACCGGGGGCTTGTCGGCCCCATCCCTGGGATCGCCGCCGCCGCCGCTGCAAGCGCCGAGCAGCAGCGCCGCGGCGAACAGCGCAAGCGCGGGGCGGTGCCCAAGAGTTAGCGGTCTCACGATCAGGCGCAATTTCCTGTGTTGCTGCGGATTGCAAGCGCTTCGCGCCTGTGGGCCGGCAAACATGGGCATCAATGAGCCGCTAGGTTAACTTTCGGAAAGTCGGTTCGCTCCTTCGACGAACGGGCGGCGGTCGCCGACGACCGGCCCGTGCCGGACGATCATGACGAGCCCGTGACAGCGATCATCGAACGATGACCTGGCCAGCGCGCGGATGGTCGCGGATCGTCATTCGAACCGGCTGCGGCCCATGCACCGCGATTGCGATCTGTTTCCACCACGGGCGCCAGGAGCCCTGGCGGGCGCCGAAGCGCAGCACGACGCCTTTCGTTGTGACTTCGCATTGCAGGCTTTGGCGGAGAGTTGGGCCGGTCACGCTGATCCCGTCATCGAAGTAGAGCTCGCCGCGGCAGTCGTCGCCCGGATAGATGTCGAGCTCGAGCGGCCCGTTCGGCTTCTCGCTCGTGCTTTGCACCAGCGGCTGGCGCGGCAGGATCGTGCCGGCGCGGACGAACAGCGGGACCGCATCGAGCTTTGGCGCCTCGGTCAGCTTCGATCCCTGGACCGGCAGGCCGGTCCAATAATCGTACCACCCGCCGGCGGGCAGGCAGATGTTGAACGGCTGGGGCGATTCGGGCCTTGGCGGGGCCGAGACCAACAGGCTGCGCCCGACCGTGAAGGTCAGCGCCCGGTCGCACTCGCTGCCAAGCGCATCGGGATAATCGTAGAAGACCGGCCGCATGATCGGATCGCCGGTGCGGGAATTCTCCTCCGCCAGCGCGTAGAGGTATGGCATCAGCCGGTAGCGCTCCTCGATATAGCGGCGGCGGATTGCGAGATGGCCGGGGCCGTCGACCCACGGCTCCATCCGCGGTGCATCGTGCGCCGAATGGTTGCGGAACACCGGCGTGAAGGCGGCAATCTCATACCAGCGGGTGAGCAAATCGGGGCTCGCGCCGCCGACGAAGCCGCCGACGTCGCAGCCGCTGTAGGAGAAGCCGGACAGGCCGAGGTTGACCAGTTGCTCGACGCACAGCCGAAGATGGTCCCAGGTCGAGCTGTTGTCGCCGGTCCAGGTCGCCGAATAGCGCTGCCCGCCGGCGTAGGACGCGCGGGTCATGACGAACGGACGGACGCCCGGCCGGAGCCGCTTCATCCCGTCGAACGTCGCCCGCGTATTCTCCATCCCGTAGACGTTGTGGATCTCGGAGTGGGTCGCGTCGCGGGCCGCGAAATCGTCGCTTTCGACCCGGTGGAGGTTGCCGAGCGGCATCGTCTTGGTCGGGGTTTCGAACACCGCCGGCTCGTTCATGTCGTTCCAGAAGCCGGCGAAGCCGTCGGCGATGAAGTCCTTGTAGAGATCACCCCACCAGTCGCGCGTCGCCGCCCGGGTGAAGTCGGGGAACACCGCCGGCCCCGGCCACACCGGCGCGACGTACAGCGAACCGTCAGCCTTGCGCACGAAATGGTTGCCGGCGAGCCCGGTGTCGAGCGGCGCGTAATTCTGGTTGGGGGCGTAAGCGATGTGGAGATCGGTGATCGCGACCAGCCGGATCCCGGTCGCATTGAGGTCGCTGTTGAGCTTCCCGAGATCGGGGAACCTGGCCTTGTCGACGGTGAACGGCCGGTAGCGGTCCTGATAGTCGATATCCATCCAGATGACGTCGGCCGGGATTCGGTCGTCGCGCAGCTTGCGCCCGATTGCGCGCACTTCGGCGTCGCTGCTGTAGCCCCAGCGCGACTGCTGGTAGCCGAGCGCCCATAAAGGCGTCAGCGGCGCCTTGCCGGTGAGCTCGCCGTAGCGCCGAACGACCTCGGCGGTGGTCGGGCCGGCGATCACATAATAATCGATCGGGCCGCCGACCGCGCTGATCTCGATCGCGTCCTCGCGCGCATGGCCGAAGTCGAACGTGGTTCGCCAACTGTTGTCGACGAACAGCCCGTAGCTTCCGCTTGGTCCGACGCCGATGAAGAACGGGATCGACTTGTAGATCGGGTCGCTCGACGGGGCGAACCCGAACGCGTCGGTGTTCCAGTTGGTGAAGGTGTAGCCGCGGCGGTCGAGCTGGCCGGTCTTGTCGCCCATGCCGAAGATGCGCTGGTCGATCGGCAGCGCCTTGCGCAGGCGGAAGCCGGGGCCGTCGAAGCGCACTGCGTCGGGCAGGTCGGCGAGGATGGTCTTGCCTTGAAGGTCGGTGACGACAAGAGCGAGCGACGACGGGTCGAGGCGAACGGCGATCGCGGCGGTCGAGAAACCATCCGACGCCTGGCGGACCGCGACGCTCTGCCGGCGCACTTCGGGCCGGACCGCCCAGCTCGCATCCTCCGCAAACTGGCCGCCGCGGGCGATCCTCACGCGGATGATGTTGTCGGTCAGCGCGGTGACCCGGATCGTCGCTGCCGAGGTACTGGCCTCGACGCCATTGGGCAGCAGCCTTACCGCCGTTTGGGTCGGCGTCATCGGTGGTGCCGGGGCGGCTTGCGATCCGGCGAGCGCGAGTGCGGCGAGCAGGCCGAGCATGGTCATCCGACGTCCTCGATCAGCGCCGCATAGGGTCCGAGCGTGCCGCCATCGACCTCGCCAGCCGCCAGCAGCGAAATGCCCGAGGGTTCGAATTCAACCGGCCGGTCGGAAAGGTTGAACGTGCAGCGCAGGGTCTCGCCGGCGGCCGAACGCTCGAACAGCAGGCGCTGGTCGCCGGCTTCGACGATCGTCATCCGCCCGGCGCGCAGCGACGGACGGCGCTTGCGCAGCGCGAGGCAGGCGCGGGTGAAGCACAGCGGGGAATAAGCGTCGGTTTCCTGCCGGTCGACCGCGAGCGATCGGTGGGAAGGACCGAGCGGCAGCCACGGCTCGCCGCTGGAGAAGCCGAGGTTCGATGCGTCCGCAAGCCACGGCATCGGCGTCCGCGCGCCGTCGCGGCTCAGGGTCTGCGGCCAGTTGGCGATCGCTTCGGGATCCCGCAGCCGGTCAAACGGGACGTCGACCTGCGGCAGGCCCAGCTCCTCGCCCTGGTAAAGGATGATCGAGCCGCGCAACGTGCTGAGGAGCAACATTTTTGTTTGCGCAAATGTTGCACGATGCGCATCGTCGGACCAGCGCGAGATCGCGCGCGGCGCGTCATGGTTTTCGAACGCCCAGCTTGGCCAGCCCTGGTCTTCGGGCCAGTCGCCGGCAACCCGCGCGACCAGCGCCGGTGTCAGCGCGTCGGCATAGAGGAAATCGAAGCCATAGGCGCTGTTGAGCCGTCCATCGCGGGTAAACGCGCGCATTTCGCTCAAGGCATGGTCGCCGCCGACCTCGGCCAGCGTGAAGCGCGCGCCATAGCTGTCGGTCACCGACCGCAGCCGCTCGAGGAACCTGGCGATGTCGGGGTGCGACTGGTTGTAGAGATGCTGCTGGAAATCGAACGGGCGGGTGCGCCTGCCGTCGTCCGGCGCCGGCGGATTGTCGCGCAGCTCCGGGTCGTGCATCGCGAAATTGATCGCATCGATGCGAAACCCGTCCACGCCGCGGTCGAGCCAGAAGCAGGCGACGTCGAGCAGCGCTTGCTGGACCCCGGGATGGTGGAGGTTGAGATCGGGCTGCTCGGGCAGGAAATTGTGCAGATAATATTGCCCGCGGCGCGCATCCCAGGTCCACGCCGGCCCGCCGAACACCGACTGCCAGTTGTTGGGCGGCGAGCCGTCAGGCTTGGCGTCCGCCCACACGTACCAATCGGCCTTGGAATTCGTGCGATCCGACCGGCTCTCCTGAAACCACGCATGCTGGTCGGAGCTGTGCGAATAGACCTGGTCGATGATCAGCTTGAGGCCGAGCGCGTGGGCCCGTTCGAGCAGCGCGTCAAAGTCGGCGAGAGTCCCGAATAGCGGATCGACCGCGCAATAATCGGCGACGTCATAGCCGAAATCTTTCATCGGCGAGGTGAAGAAGGGCGACAGCCAGACGGCGTCGACTCCGAGGCTTGCGACATAATCGAGCTTGGCGGTGATTCCGGGCAGGTCGCCGATGCCATCGCCGTCGCTGTCGTCGAAGCTGCGCGGATAGATTTGGTAGATCGCGGCGCCGCGCCACCAGTCCATCCCGGCATCGGGTCCTGGCTTTGCAGCGGCGTCAGCGCGCATTGCACACCGAATAACCGAGCGCTGGAAGCGCGATCGTGATGCTGCCTGGAGCGTCGGCAGTGAGCGGGCAGGAGCCGGCGAGAACTTCGAAACCCTTCGAGCGGGTCTCGACCCGGACGTGCTGCCGGATCGGTTGGTTCGAGGTGTTGAACGCCAGCAGCATCTCGCGGCCCGTGCCCGGCTCGAACCGCGACAGCGCGAACAGGCCCGGCTGGTCGGACGAGTAGCGGACCAGCTGGAGGCCGCGGGTCAGTGCCCGGTGCTTGGTGCGGATGTGCGCGAGGTCGGCGATCTGCCGGTAGAGCGGATGATCGGGATCGAAATTGGCGCGCGCAGTGGACGAGCGCGAACCGAGCAAGCGATCCTCGTTGTAGCTTGCGACCTTGCTCGCGAACATGTCCTGCCGTGCATCCTGGTCGCCGCCTTTGCCGACAAAACCTTGCTCGTCGCCGGCATAAATGGCCGGCACGCCGCGCAGGGTCAGAAGCATGGCATTGGCCAGTTTTTCGCGCTGGAGCAGCTCCGCATCGCTGATTTTCGGCATGAAATGCCGCACGAGCATCGGGAAGCGGCCGGCATCATGGTTGCCGGTAAAGGTCACCAGCTCGAGCGCCGCCTTGGCGCCGCCTTCGTACAGCGGGTCGGCGCGGAACAGCTTCGCCAGCTCGTCAGTGCCGGCGTTGTTGCCGACGACGTCCACGACCGCGCGGGTGAACGAGAAATCGAGCGTGCTTGGCAGCTTGTCGACGCGGGTGCTCACCGCGGTGTGCGCCGGATCCATCTCGCCGGTCGCGACTTCGCCGAAGATGTGGAAGTGCGGGATTCCGCGGGCCCTGGCCCGAGCAGTCATGGCCGGCACGAACTTCTGCCAGAATTCGGGATTGACGTGCTGCGCGGTGTCGATGCGGAAGCCGTCGACGCGATATTTGTCGATCCACGCGCCGTAGATCTCGATCATTCCCTGCACGACGCGTGGCTGCTCCGTGAACAGGTCGTCGAGGCCGACGAAGTCGCCCATCGTGCTGGATTCGCCGCGAAAAATGCTGTCGCCGCGGTTGTGATAGTGGATCGGGTCATTGAGCCAGGCCGGCCGCTTGATGTCCTTTTCGGCCGGCTTGACCTTGATCGTGTAGGCGTAGTTCGGGTCGGTGAGCCGGGCGAAATTGGTTCCGTCGAACCCCGGGTTGATCGCAGCGCCATCGACTCCGCCGCGGCGCTGGTAGGGAAAATCGGCGATGCTGCGGTACGGGCACTTGTCCTGGCCCTCGCACTCCGCCGGATAGAGGACGTCCGCCGTATGGTTGACGACGATGTCCATGTAGAATTTCATGCCGCGCGCATGGACCGCATCGACCAGCGCCTTGAAGTCGGCGTTGGTGCCGAAGTGCGGGTCAACCTCGGTAAAATCGGTGATCCAATAGCCGTGGTAGCCGGCGCTTTCCTGCCCCGGCGGCCCCTGAACGGCCTTGTTCCTGAAGATTGGCGCGACCCACACTGCGGTAGCCCCGAGGCCCTTGATGTAGTCGAGCCGCGCGGTCACGCCCTTGAGGTCGCCGCCGTGGTAGAAACCCTTGCCGGTCGGGTCGAAGCCGGTGGCCAGCCGGTCGCCTGACAGGCCGCCGCGATCGTTGGACGGGTCGCCATTCTCGAACCGGTCGGGAAGCAGGAAATAGATGACTTCGTCTTCAGCCAGGCGGGCGCGATAGTCGGCAGGCCCCGCGATCGACGCCAGCGCGAGCATTGCAAGGCCGATCATGCCGCCCTCGCTGCGCAGCGGTCAGCGATAAACTCCTCATGGCGCGGCATTTGCGCCACCTCGCGCAGCACCAGCGCCTCCCAGGTGTCCATGTAGGATTTGAGATCGCCCTCGTCGACGCCGTCGGCCATCGGATGGTGCCGCTCCGGCATCACGCCTTGGCCGACCAGCACCTGCAGCCAGGCGACTTCGCTGAACAGATCCTCGTGAGCGCGGAAGATGTGGCCGGCCTGGCGGAACAGCTCGATCTTTTCGGTCACGCTATCGGGCACCGGCATGTCGCGGCAGTGGCGCCAGAACGGCGTGTCGTCGCGATCGGTCAACTTGTAGTGAAGAATGATGAAGTCGCGCACCCGCTCATATTCATTGGCGCTTTGGCGGTTGAACTCCTCGGCTTCGGCCGGCGCGCCCGCCCCGCGCGGCAGCATGCGCAGCAATCGTTGAAGCCCTGACTGGACCAGATGGATGCTGGTCGATTCCAGGGGCTCCAGGAAGCCCGAGGCGAGGCCGAGCGCAATGACGTTGCGGTTCCACATCTTGCGCCGCTTGCCGGCGACAAAACGAAGCTGTCGCGGCTCGGCCTGTGCCGGGCCGTCGAGATTGGCGAGCAGGGTCTTTGCGGCGTCGTCGTCGGTGATGAAGGCTGAACAATAAACGTAGCCATTCCCGACGCGATGCTGGAGTGGAATGCGCCACTGCCACCCCGCTTCGCGCGCGGTCGAACGCGTGTACGGCGTGATGTCCCGAGATGCGTGCGCGCACGGAACGGCCTGGGCGCGGTCGCACGGCAACCACTGGGTCCAATCCTCATATCCAGTGCCGAGCGTCTGCTCGATCAGCAGGCCGCGGAAGCCCGAGCAGTCGAGAAAGATGTCACCGGTAACGGCGGCGCCGGATTCCAGAGCCACCGATTGGACATCCCCGCTCTCGCTGTCCTGCACGACGTCGACGATCTTCCCTTCAATTCGCCTGGCGCCGCGGCCTTCCGCAATGCCGCGAAGGTAGCGCGCGTAAAGCGAGGCCTCGAAATGGAAGGCGTAGGGCATCGGTGCGAGCGCGTCGGTAGTGCGAGCCTTGCCGCGCTGCATCCGGCCGGCCAGCGCCGCCGTCTCGTTGAGCGAATAATGGCGCAGGTCCTTGGCGAGGCCGAGCCCGCGCGCGCGATGCCAATAATGCCGGAACGGGACGATCCCGACGTCGCGGCCGACATCGCCGAACGCGTGCATGTAGCGGTGGCCTTCGCGCCACCAGTCGACGAACTCGATCGCGAGCTTGAACGTCCCCTGGGTCGCCTTGAGGAATTCGTCCTCGTCGATCCCCAGCGCCTGATTGTAGAGGTTGATCTGAGGGATGGTCGCCTCGCCGACGCCGACCGTCCCGATCTCGTCGCTTTCGACCAGGGTGATCGAATAGCCATCCTCACTCAGCGGCGCGAGGATTGCGGCGGCCATCCAGCCAGCAGTTCCGCCGCCGACGATCAGGATGGAGGTGTGGGTGGGCTGGTCGGTCATGAAACGTTTGATTGCGGCAGTCGTCGGTTACGCGGGCGTACCGCAGGGTGGGAAGGTGGAGGAAGCCGCTCCGCGGCTCCCTCCACGCATCCCTAGAACTTGTAGCCGAGGCTGAGATAATAGTCGCGGCCGTAACGCTGATAGTCGATCACCTGCCGCCGGTCGTTATTCTGGAACGTCACGAATGGCCGGTTGGTCAGGTTCTTCGCCTGGGCGATGATCGACAAGCCTCTGAGTGTCCCATTCTGGAATTCGTAGCCGAGCTGGGCATCGAGAATGCCTTCCGCCTTCGCCGTGCGGAAGGTCGGCGCCGCCGACAGACCCGCGACCTCGCCGAGGAAGTTCGAGCGGTAGCGGTAGCTCAGGCGCGCCTGAAAGCCGTTCCGCTCGAAATAACCCGAGGCGCTACCGACCCACTTCGATAATCCTGGGATCGGTATCGAACCGGCCTGGCTTTCATAGCGAACCCTGCTCTTCACATGGGCGATCGAGCCGAAGAAGCCGAACCCGCTGAGCGCCTGCGTCAGGTTCGCCAGCGGGAAATCCACCGTCAGCTCCTGGCCGAAGATGCGGGCCTTGCCGTCATTGGCAGGCCCGGAGACTAGACCCATAGTCGTCTTGAGCTGACTACGCACATTGGCTGGCAGCGTTGCCGCATAATCGGCGAAATCGAACAGGAAGCTGCGGTTCGGATCGACGAAGTCGGTGAGCCGCTTGTAGTAGACACTGAGTGCAACATAGCCCCCCTTGGCGAGATAATGTTCCAGGCTGCTGTCAAAGTTCCACGACTTGTACGGCCGCAGCTTGGCGTTCCCGCCATAAGCGTTGAAGAAGGAATTCACGTCAGGCGTGGTCGTGCCGATGTTGGCGAAGTTCAGATTGACGACCGAGGTGACACGTTCCTGATCGAGGCGCGGACGGATCAGCGTTTTGGACGCGCCGAGCTTCAGGAACGTCGACGGGACAACCTGGAACGACAAGGCAGCGCTGGGCAGCAGGTCGGTGTAGCTGTCGCCACCTTTGGCATTGGCGAACGTGACGACGCCGTTTGCGAAGTTCGACACGAAGCCGGTCGAGGACTGGTCGGTTCGAACCAGTTGCGCGCCAATCGAGCCGGTCACCGGCACCGCGCCGAGATCGCCGTCTATATTGGCCATCGCATAGCCGGTCAGCACCTTTTCCGTGACGTTGTAGTCGCGGGCGAGGCTGTCCGGGCGATTGTCGAAGCTGACGTTGTACACATTGTTGTAGAGGTACAGCGGGTCGAGCGCGACCATGCCGGGCACGCCGAGATAGCCAAGCGGCACCGTTCCGACGATCGCCTGCTGCGGAATGGGCGCCGAGAGGGCGCTGCCGCTGGCCACGGTGCAGCTCGGATTGGGGTCCTTCGGGCAGAGGAATGCGCTGGCGTACAGGGCATCCTTGGACCGCCGCGTGAAATTGACGCCGACTTCCCAGCGCTTGAAGAACGCACTGCCGATCTGTCCGTCGAGGCTCGCGCGCAGTGACTTCAGGTCG
>JAZJZB010000003.1:0-2548 GCA_040390085.1 Pseudomonadota bacterium
GAACAGTCCGCGCACTTGCCAACGGTCGCCGTCACGGCACGCCAAGCCGCTCGACTGGCGGTCGGTGAAGCTGCGGCAAATCGCGCCCGATTGGTCGCGGAACGTCAATCCGATCCCGGCGTCACCGGCCGGAGCGCTTGCGAGCTGCGTGTCGAGCGCCTTGTCGAGCGCGGCCGCGGCATAGAGCTTGCCGCCATGCGCCTCGATCCGCGCCGAGCCGCTGTGCGGGATCATCGTGCCGACCAGGACTCCGATCGCCAGCGTTGCGGCGATCGATGCCCATTGCGGGAGCGAGGGGGTCGAGCGCGCGCGCCTGGCCGCTGCAAAGTCGATCACTTCGCCGCGCTGACCAAGCGCATCGCGCACCCGGTCCGGAACCGCAGCCGAGGCGACCGGGTCGAACGCCCCGCGCAGCTGCACGCCGAGCGCGCGGTGCTGCTCGGCCAATCGCACAAGCGCGGGGTCGGCAGCGACCCTGGCCGCCATCGCCGCCGCTTCATCAGGCGAAAGCTCGCCGTCGAGCCAGGCAAAGAATTTCTCGTCGTCGGTCATGCTTCACCTACCATCGCAAGCAGGGCGGTCCGCCCGCGCACGAGCCGGCTCGACACCGTTCCGATCGGCAGCGACAGCATCTCCGAAACCTCGCGATAACCAAAGCCCTCGATCAGGATCAGAGCGACCACTTCGCGCTGCTCGTCGGGTAGCTGTTCCATCGCCGCCATCATGCGCTTGAGGTCGACCGAAGCGTCCATCTTGTCGCGGGGATCGTCGCCGACGGTCAGCGCTTCTTCCGGCGGGGCTTCGTGCGCTGCACGGCGGACACGCGAACGGGCGGTATCGATCCACAGGTTGCGCATGATCCGGTAGGCCCAGCTGTCGAGCCTCGTGCCCTGCTGCCACTGGGCCTTGGACCGAAGCGCGCGTTCGACCGTCGCCTGCGCGAGATCGTCCGCGTCGGCGGAGTTCCGGCTCAGCGCGTGCGCAAACCGCCGCAGGCGCGGAAGCAGTGCGGCGAGCTCGTTTTCGAACGACAAAGGTCGATTCACTCCACGTCATAGGGATGAAACGACGCCGCCCCCTCGTTTCATCCGTGAAGCCCAATAGATAGAGGCCACTCGATGTCCAGATTCGCCCGTCAACTGTTTATCGCTGCAATTGCCGGCGCGTTGCTCGCCGGAAGCGCGCAGGCGCAGCTGCTTGGAGGCGGCGGAATCGGCGTGCCGTCGCTCGCGCTGCCGGTGCCGACCGCGAACCTGCCGGTCGCCGGCCCGGTGCTGCAGAACATCCTCAACAGCCCGCAGGCCCAGCAAGCGGTCCGGCCGACGCTCGATACGGTTTCGGGCCTGCCCGAACAGATCGCCCAGTCCGGACCCGGAAGCCTGCTCGAACTTCGGCGGCTGAGAATGCAGGAGCTGATCCGCAACAATCGCGGCCAGCTCGAGCCGGGCGACGGCGGCGTTCCGGTGCGCCGCGGGGTCCTGGTCGTGCTCGACCCCGACGCCGCCGGGCTCCAGCGCGCGCTGCAGGCCGGGTTTCGCCTCGCCGCCAACGATGCCAACCTGCAGCTCGGGTTTCGAGTGGTGCAGCTCGCAGTCCCGGCCGGAATGAGCGCCCGAGCCGGCCTCAAGCTGCTGCAAAGGGTCGCGCCGCAGCTGCAGGCCGATTTCGACCCGCTGTTCGAGCCTGCCGGCACATCGCTCGCGCCAATCGCCGCGGCGCTGGCTTCGAGCGGCGCTTCGGCAAGCGGCCGGGCGATTGGAATGATCGACGGCGGAGTCGCCGCGCACCCCTCGCTCGCCGGCAAGAGCATCGAGCAGAACGGCTTTGCCGGGCCGCCCAAGCCGACCGGCCACGGAACCGCGGTCGCGTCGCTGCTGGTCGGAAGCCAGGGACAATTCCGCGGCGCCGCGACCGGCGCGCAATTGTTCGTCGCCGATGTCTATGGCGGCAACCAGGCCGCCGGATCGGCGACCGCAATCGTCAAGGCGCTCGGTTGGCTCGCAAGCCATCGCCCGCAGGTGATCAACATCAGCCTGGTCGGGCCATCCAACCGGCTCGTTCAGCGCGCGGTCCTGGTCGTCCAGTCGTCGCCGCAGTCGGCAACGACGGCCCCGCCGCGCCGCCGCAATATCCCGCTTCCTATCCCGGCGTGGTCGCGGTCACCGGCGTCGACGCGCATGGGCGCGCGCTGGTCGAGGCCGGTCGAGCCACCCACCTCGACTTCGCGGCGCCCGGCGCCGACATGGCCGCCGCGGTCCCCGGCCAGGGTTACGCAAAGGTCCGCGGAACGAGCTTCGCTTCACCGCTCGCGGCAGCCCGCCTGCTGCTTGCAGGGTCGCCGGCGCGGCTCGCTTCGGAAGCTCGCCCGGGCAAGGGCAAGGTCGGCCGCGGGGTAGTTTGCGGCGACTGCCGGACCGATCCCCGCAGCGTCGGCGCAAGATGAATTCTGACCGCCGCGGGATGAAGTCCGCAGCTGCTGTCGTTCTCAACTCAGGAGCCGGTGAAGCTCCGGTGAAAAGGAGAATGACATGACCAAGACCATATTGAT
>JAZJZB010000003.1:2558-8415 GCA_040390085.1 Pseudomonadota bacterium
GCCCTCGCGGCCCCGGCGCAAGCGCAGCTGCTCGGCGGCGTGACCGGCGCGGTCAATGGCGCAGTCGGCGGAACGCTCGGCGGCACCGTTGGCGGGCTCGGCAATGTCGGCGGCGCTGCGAACGGTGCGGGCAGCCTCGGCGGCACGATCAACGGGACGCTCGGCGGCACGAATGCGATTACCAATAGCGTCAGCGGCGTGACGAGCAGCGTTTCCGGCGCCGGCAATCTTGCGGGGTCGGTAACTGGCGCGGCGAATGGTGCCGGGAATCTCGCGGGCTCGGTGACGGGTGTCGCCAATGGTGCCGGAAATCTCGCGGGCAGCGTGACTGGCTCAGCCAACGGTCCCGGAAATCTCGCGGGTAGCGCGACTGGCGCAGCCAACGGTGCCGGCAACCTCGCCGGCAGCGTGGCTGGCGCAGCCAATGGCGCGGGAAATGCCGCCGGCGCGGCGGACGGCATGTTCAGCGGCAACGCATCGGGCAACGGCTCGGCTCGAGCAAGCGGCAACGGCTCGGCTTCGGCGCGCGGCAACGCGGCAGGCAGGGGAAGCGCCAGTGCCAGCAGCCGTACCAACGCCAATGGCAGCGCGCGGGCCAATCACGGCGCAAGCGCGACCGTATCCTACGACAACTAGCTCCCCCGGCCTCCTCGCGAGGTCGCCCCCGGCCCGCCGCCGACACCCCCGCCGGCGGCGGGCCGCGCTGGGCTAGTGATGGCGGCCGCCAGACCGGCCGGTCAGTAACCGATCCGGAACGCGATATGCGTTCGGCGAGGCCTTAGAGCTTCTCGGTCAGCTCCAAGACATTTTGAACAGGTCGCCCACGAGGCGGTTTACAAAGAACACCCGCATTGCACTACGGTGGAGTTACTATTCTTTGTACACATTGCGTACACAGAGCTTTACGTGTACTGCCGAGTCGGTAAGGAGAAATGAAATGGCGACTCAGGCGACGGCGCTTGCGGAGATCGAAGGACACTTGGCCAATCCGCCCTCAACCAGCCGCATCATTGAAATTGATCCGACCTCAGCGGCGGCAATTCTCAAGGATCGCAATCAGGGCAATCGCCCACCTAAGCCGAACAAGGTCCAGCAGTTCGCCGCGGACATGGCGAATGGACGTTGGGGCCTAACGGGCGACACGATTAAGTTCGGGCCTGATGGTCGTCTGCTCGACGGCCAGAACCGACTCGCAGCGTCGATCCGCGTCAACGCGGCTTTTAAAACGCACGTCGTCTTTGGAATCGATCCGCAGCTGTTTGGGCGGATGGACATCGGTAAGCCGCGCAATGCTGCTGATATTCTACACATTGCGGGTTTCAAGTACGCGTCAACTCTCGCGTCGGCTGTCCGTTGGGTCTATCTGTTGGATACGAACCCCTACAACCGAGACACCCTCCTGCCCGACTTCGTGCTTGGGTTAGTTCGCGATACTTATCCGGACCTCGAGAGCTATCTAAAATACGGTCGTGACATCAATCGGCAGTTTGCCCATCCTGCGGGTCAAGCCGCCGCGCTCATGTATAAGTTCTTCAAGTCAGACGCGGCGAAGGCCGAAGATTTTTTCCACGCTTGGATGAAAGGTCAGCGCAACGGAAAATACCAAATTATCGACACGATGCAGGCCCTTCTCCATTCGCAGAAGGCCAACAATAATGGGCGAATTCACGAGCTGGTCCGGGCTGCAGTCATCATCAAGGCTTGGAATATCTTCAAGGCCGGGCACAAAGGATCGCTGCAACAGCTACAGGCAGCGATGACGATGCAGGTTGAAGCAATTGCTTGAGGTTATCAAAGCTTCTCGGTCAGTTCGGGGACGATTTTGAACAGGTCGCCGACCAGGCCGATATCGGCGACCTGGAAGATCGGCGCTTCCTCATCCTTGTTGATGGCGACGATGACCTTGGAATCCTTCATCCCCGCGAGGTGCTGGATCGCGCCGGAAATGCCGATCGCGATATAGACTTCCGGGGCGACGATCTTGCCGGTCTGGCCGACCTGGTAATCGTTTGGCGCATAGCCGGCGTCGACCGCCGCGCGGGATGCGCCGACCGCGGCGCCAAGCTTGTCGGCGAGCGGGTCGAGCAGTCCGTGGAATTGCTCATTGCTGCCGAACGCCCGTCCGCCGGAGACGATGATCTTGGCACTGGTCAGCTCGGGCCGCTCGCTTTCCGAGGCTTGGGCCGAAACGAAGCTGCTGGTGCCTGGATCGCCCGCGGCGTCGACCTGCTCAACCGCCGCCGATCCACCGTCCGCCGAAGCGTTCTCGAAGGCCGTCGTACGGACGGTGATGACCTTCTTGGCGTCCTTCGACTTGACGGTCGCGATGGCGTTGCCGGCGTAGATCGGCCGCGTGAACGTGTCCGGCCCTTCGACCGACAGCACGTCGCTGACTTGCATGACGTCGAGCAACGCGGCGACGCGCGGCGCGATATTCTTGCCGGTGGTGGTCGCCGGCACCACGAACGCGTCGTGGCTTTCCATCAGCTTGGCAACGATGGGAGCGACAGCTTCGGCGAGCTGGTGCTCGAGCGCCGCCGAGCTCGCGACATAGACTTTGGCGACGCCGGCGATCTTCGCCGCCGCCTGGGCGACCGCGTCCGCATTGTTGCCGGCAACCAGCGCATGCACTTCGCCAAGCTGCGCGGCGGCGCTGACCGTCGCCAGGCTGGCGTCCTTCACCACTTTTCCGTCATGCTCGATCAGGACCAGAACGCTCATTTCGCAATCCCCATGGCCTTGAGCCGTTCGACCAGCTCGTCGACCGATCCAACCTTGATCCCCGCCTGGCGCCTGGCCGGCTCGATCACTTTCAGGGTCTCCAGTCGGCGCGCGACGTCGACCCCGAAATCGCCGGGCGACTTGGTGGCGAGCGGCTTGGACTTGGCCTTCATGATGTTGGGCAGCGAGGCGTAGCGCGGCTCGTTCAAGCGCAGGTCGGTGGTGACCACCGCCGGAAGCTTGAGCTTGACCGTCTCCAGGCCGCCATCGACCTCGCGGGTGACGGTCACCGCATCGTCGCCAGCCTCGACCTTCGAAGCGAACGTGCCCTGCGGCCAGCCGAGTAGCGCAGCGAGCATCTGCCCGGTCGCATTATTGTCGTCGTCGATCGCCTGCTTGCCGAGGATGACCATCTGCGGCTGCTCTTCCGCGGCGATCTTGGCGAGGATCTTGGCCACCGCCAGCGGCTCCACTTCCTCGTCCGTCTGGACGAGGATCGCGCGGTCGGCGCCCATCGCCAGCGCGGTGCGCAGGGTCTCCTGCGCCTTGGCCGGCCCTATCGACACCGCGACGATCTCCGTCACCACGCCCTTTTCCTTGAGCCGGATCGCTTCCTCGACCGCGATCTCGTCGAAAGGGTTCATGCTCATTTTGACGTTGGCGAGATCGACTCCCGAGCCGTCCATCTTGACCCGCGGTTTGACGTTGAAATCGATCACCCGTTTGACCGCGACGAGTACCTTCATACGTTCACTCCATTCGTCATTCCCGCGAAAGCGGGAATCCCGCTCTTCTTCAACCCCGCAAAAGGTAGCGGGACCCCCGCCTTCGCGGGGGTGACGGAATTAAGCTGCAACGGGGTTGCGAACCTCCGCGACGATCTTCTTGGCGGCGTCGCCAAGGTCGTTGGCGGCGATGATCGGCAGCCCGCTGTTGGCGAGGATGTCCTTGCCCTGCTGGACGTTGGTGCCTTCGAGGCGGACGACCAGCGGAACGCCGAGCTGCACCTCGCGCGCGGCGGCGACGATGCCTTCGGCGATGACGTCGCAGCGCATGATTCCGCCGAAGATGTTGACGAGGATGCCCTTCACCGCCGGGTCGCTCAAAATGATCTTGAACGCCGCGGTGACCTTTTCCTTGTTGGCGCCGCCGCCGACGTCGAGGAAGTTGGCCGGCGCTCCGCCCTCGAGCTTGATGATGTCCATCGTCGCCATCGCCAGCCCGGCGCCGTTGACCATGCAGCCGATGTTTCCGTCGAGCTTGATGTAGGCGAGGTCGTATTTTGACGCCTCGATCTCCATCGGCTCTTCTTCGCTGAGGTCGCGTAGTTCCTCGAGATCAGGGTGGCGAAACTCGGCATTGTTGTCGAAGCCGACCTTGGCATCGAGCACCAGCAACTCGCCTTTGTCCGAAACCGCGAGCGGGTTGATCTCGATCTGCGACGCGTCGGTGCCGACGAATGCCGCGTATAGCTTGGCGAGCACCTTGCCCGCCTGTTTGGCGAGATCACCCGTCAGGCCGAGCGCGGCGGCGACTTCGCGGCCGTGGTGCGGCATCAGTCCGGTCGCCGGGTCGATGGTGAAGGTGTCGATCTTGTCGGGCGTGTCATGGGCGACCGCCTCGATGTCCATCCCGCCTTCAGTCGAGGCGACGATCGCGATCCGGCCCGTGTCCCGATCGACCAGCAGCGCGAGGTAGAATTCCTTCGCGATGTCGACGCCATCGGTGATGTAGAGCCGCTGGACCTGCTTGCCGGCCGGGCCCGTCTGGATGGTGACCAGCGTCTTGCCGAGCATTTCCGCGGAATGCTCGCGCACTTCGTCGATCGAGTGGGCGAGGCGAACACCGCCCTTGGCCGAATCGCCAAGCTCCTTGAACTTGCCCTTGCCGCGGCCGCCGGCGTGGATCTGCGCCTTGACGACCCACAAGGGTCCGGGGAGCTGCTTGGCGGCTTCGACCGCTTCCTCGACGCTCATCGCGGCGTGGCCCGCGGGCACCGGGACGCCGTACTTGGCCAGCAATTCCTTGGCCTGATATTCATGGATGTTCATGGCGGCGGGCCTTAATCAGATCACAGCCGCGATGCAAAGTGACCCGCGCCCTATCCGCAAGATCATCCATGTCGACATGGATGCCTTTTACGCGTCCGTAGAACAGCGCGACGATCCCTCGCTCAAGGGCAAGCCGGTCGCCGTCGGCGGCGGCCATCGCGGCGTGGTGGCGGCTGCGAGCTATGAGGCGCGCAAGTTCGGGATTCGCTCGGCGATGCCGTCGGTCACCGCCAGGCGCCGCTGCCCCGAGCTGGTGTTCGTCAAGCCGCGCTTCGAAGTCTACCGTTCGGTCTCCCACCAGATCCGCGCGATCTTTGCCGATTATACCGAGCTGATCGAGCCATTGAGCCTCGACGAGGCCTATCTCGACGTGACCGTCGACCGGCCCGGGCTGGGCACTGCGCGCGCGATCGCCGAGGACATCCGCCGCCGCATCCGCGAGGAGACCGGCCTGACCGCGTCGGCCGGCGTGTCCTATTGCAAGTTCATCGCCAAGCTTGCCTCCGATCACCGCAAGCCGGACGGGCTGTGCGTCATCACCCCGGACAAGGGACCCGAGTTCGTCGCTTCGCTGCCGGTCGCCCGCTTCCACGGAATCGGGCCGGTGACTGCGAGCAAGATGGAGCGGCTGGGAATCCTCACCGGGGCGGACCTTCTGGAGTGGACCTTGCCTGCGCTCCAGGCGCATTTTGGAAGCTCGGCCGAATGGTATTGGCGGATCTGCCGCGGCATCGACGAGCGCGAGGTAAAGCCCGACCGCCCGTACAAGTCGGTCAGCGCCGAGCGCACCTTCGACGAGGATTTGCGCGACCCCGAGCGCCTCGCGGCCGAACTCGAGCGGATCGCCGGCTACGCGTGGGAACGGGTCAAGCGCGCCGAGGTCGCCGGACGCACAGTCACGCTCAAGGTGAAGTTCGGCGATTTCGAGCTGATCACCCGCTCGAAGAGCTTCGCAACGCTCGTCCCCGACCAGGCGGCGTTCACGCTTGCCGGGCAGGCGCTGCTCGCGGCACTGCACCCGCTGCCCAAGGGCATCCGGCTGCTCGGGCTTGGCCTCCATAACCTATGTGAGGAGGAGCAGAGCG
>JAZJZB010000004.1:0-5041 GCA_040390085.1 Pseudomonadota bacterium
TTGCGAGTGCCCTGCTCCATCCCTGGCGAACCGACCGGCATGCCGGGAACGGCGATCCCGCGCGCCTTGGGCCGTTCGCGCAGCAGCTTGCGAATATCGGAGGCTGGTACATGACCCTCGACGAAATAGCCGTCGATCTCGGCGGTATGACATCCCCGAAGGCTTTCGGGGACCTTGAGCTTGTCGGCCATGTCCGACACACGCCCGGTTTCGAAGACTCTTACGGGCAGCCCGCTGGCTTTCATATTCTCGACCCAGGCCCCGCAGCAGCCGCAGTCAGGCGACCTGTAGACATTCAGTTGAGTGGCCTTGGCTGGTCTCGAACAGGCCACGGCCGGTATCGCGGCCAGAACGGCACCCAAAAGCGTTCGACGGTTGATCATGTCTATTTTCTCCTTTCACTCAGGCCGAGCCAGTGGACGGTTCACGACCGAACACATCCTCGGCGGCATATTCTCCCTCGACATGCTTCTGGCGTGAGCGATGCAGCAGCAACTTGCTGATCGCGGGCAAGACAAACAGGGTCAGCAAGGTCGCAGTAATCAGCCCGAAGATGACGACGATGGCGAGCGGCTTTTGTACTTCCGCCCCCTGCCCGGTAGCCAGCGCCATGGGCACGAAGCCGATCGCGGGTACGATTCCGGTCATCAGCACCGCGCGGACGCGCTCCATGGCCCCTTCGGTGATCGCCTGATCGACCGGCATATCCTTTTCGATCCGGGCGCCGATGCTGGTCATCACGACAAGGCCGTTGAGCACGGTCACGCCCGAAAGCACGATGAACCCGACCGCCGCCGATACCGAGAACGGCAGCCCGGCAAGCGCCAGCCCGAACACTCCGCCGGCAAGGCCCAAAGGCACGGCGGAATAGACGGCGGCGGCGGCGGCCCAGCCGCCTAGGGCTACGAACAGGATCGCGAAGATCGCGATGAACACCACCGGCACGACCACCGACAGGCGCCGCGACGCCGCCTGGAGGTTCTCATATTGACCGCCCCACTCGATGAAGGCGCCCGACGGCAACGTAATCCGTTCGCCGACCTTGGCCTTGGCTTGCGCGACGAACGAGCCGAGGTCCGAACCACGGACATTGGCTTGGACGACGACGCGGCGCTTGCCCCTCTCGCGGCTGACCTGGTTCAGCCCCTCGGCGAAGCTGAACCGGGCAAGCTCGCGCAACGGCACCGAGGCGCGCGCGCCCATGCCGTTGCCGGGGAGCATCACCGGCAAGGCACCCACCGCGTCGAGACTGTCGCGGGTCGCATTATCGAGCCGGACGACGATGTCGAAGCGGCGGTCGCCCTCGAACACCAGCCCGGCCTCGCGCCCGCCCATGGCGACGGCGACGGTATCGCCGACATCCTTGAGCGTGAGGCCGTAGCGGGCGATCGCATCGCGATCGAACTGGACATCGAGCGTCGGGAAGCCTTCTGTCTGTTCGACCTTGACGTCGGCGGCGCCGGGAATCGTTTTCAGGATGCTCTCGACCTGCCGCGCCAGCGCGGCCATCGCTTCGAGATCGTCGCCATAAAGCTTGATCGCGACATCGCTGCGGACGCCCGCGACCAACTCGTTGAAGCGCATCTGAATCGGCTGCGACACATCGACCGTACTGCCGACCAGCGGCGCGAGCTTCTGCTCGATCCGTCCGATGACGTCGGCTTTGGTATTCACTCCCCCGGGCCAGTCGCTTTTGGGCTTCAGGATGACATAGGCGTCGGAAGCGCTCGGCGGCATAGGATCGGCGCCGAGATCGGCCGTGCCGGTCTTGGAAAAGACGTGGGCGACCTCGGGCAGTCCCGACAGCAGCTTCTGCGCGGTCAATTGCTGGCCGGTCGCCTGTGCAAGCGACATCGAGGGGATGCCCCTGACCTCGATGACGAGGTCGCCTTCGTCGAGCGTAGGGATGAACTCGCGGCCCAGCATGGCGAAGACCAGCGCGGCGAGCACGAACGTGCCCACGCCGGCGCCGATCCACGGCCACGGCCGCGCCACGACGCGGCGCAGGACCGGTTCATAGCGCTCCTTGGTCCAGGCGATGGCCCTGACTTCCTTTTCGGCGACCTTGCCGCGAATGAGGATCGCGACCATCGCCGGAACAAAGGTCAGCGACAGGATGAACGCGCCGAGCAGCGCGAGCATGACGGTGATCGCCATCGGCGTGAACATCTTGCCCTCGATGCCGCCGAAGGTGAGCAGGGGCGCGAAGACGAGAAAGATGATCGCCTGACCGAAGATCGTCGGACGGACCATCTCGCTCGAAGCTTCGAACACCTCATGAAGTCTCTCGGCCAGGGTCAATACACGCCCCTCGCGATGCTGGCGGTCCGCCAGGCGTCTCAGGCAATTCTCGATTATGATGATCGACCCGTCGACGATCAGCCCGAAGTCGAGCGCGCCTAGGCTCATCAGATTGCCCGACGTACCCGTCCAATTCATGCCCGTCCCCATCATCAGGAATGACAAAGGGATGACAAGCGCGGCGATGATCGCCGCGCGGATGTTGCCGAGCAGCCAGAACAGCACGACAATGACGAGCAGCGCGCCGAAGACGAGGTTTTCCTCGACCGTTCCGATTGTCGAATTGACAAGTTTGGAACGATTATAAACTTCCTTGACGGCGATGCCGGGGGGCAGCGATTTGGTGATTTCCGCCAGCTTTGCGGACGCGTCGCGCGCGACGATGCGGCTGTTTTCGCCAGCGCGCATCAAGACGGTTCCAGCGACCGCCTCGCGCCCGCCCTCGGACGCGGACCCAGAGCGCAGCTCACCGTCGATGCTGACCGTCGCCACGTCGCGCACCGCGACCGCGACGCCGCCGCGCGTCGCGGCGGTCGCCCGCCCGATTTCGTCGGCGGTTCGGATGCGGCCGTCGGCCTTGACCAGGAACGCTTCGCCGCCGCGCTCGATGAAATTGGCCCCCACCGAAATATTGGCCGCTTCGAGCGCATCGGCGAGCTCGGCAAAGGAAATGTCGTAGGTCGCCATTCTGACGGGATCGGGCTGGACGACGAACTGCTTGACATAGCCGCCGAGCGAATCGACGCCCGCCGTCCCCGCGACGGTCCGCAATTGGGGGCGGATCAGCCAGTCTTGGACGGTGCGCAGATAGGCGAGCTTTTCGACCTCGCTGCGCAGCATCTCGCCGTCGGGCGTCAGATATGCACCGTCGGGTTGCGGCCCGGGCTTGCCCGCGACGCGGGGATTGTCCGTCGTGCCGGCGGGCTTGAAATCGACCATCCACATCAGCACGTCGCCAAGGCCGGTGGAAATCGGCCCCATTTGCGGCTCGACGCCGGCGGGCAGATTGTCCTTGGCCTGGGCGAGCCGCTCGACGACCTGCTGGCGCGCGAAATAAATGTCGGTGCCTTCCTCGAAGACGACCGTGACTTGCGAAAAGCCGTTGCGGGAGAGCGAGCGCGTGCCTTCCAGCCCCGGAACGCCAGCCATCGCGGTTTCGACCGGATAGGTGACCAGCCGTTCGATGTCGAGCGGGCCGAATGCGGGCGCGTTGGTGTTGATCTGCACCTGCTTGTTGGTGACGTCGGGCACCGCGTCGATCGGCACTCTGAGTAGCTGGAACACGCCGTAAAGGGCGACAATCAGCGTGATGAAAACGACCGCCCAGCGGAAGCGGATCGCGGTATCGAGCAGGCGGTCAATCATGGCGGGGCGATCCTTGTGATGGGGAAGGATTATGCGCGCGCATCGGGATCACTCCTCGCCTGCGCTCTGGGCGAGTTGCGCCTTGAGCAGGAAGGCCCCCTTTGTGACGACCATGCTGCCGGAATTGATGCCCGAGAGTATCTCCACTCGGCCGCCGCTGCGCGCGCCGGTCGTTACGGGCATTGCCTGAAAGCCGTTGCCCTGACGCACGAAGACGACATCGCGCCCGTCGACCGACTGCACAGCCTCCTCGGGCAGCACGATCCGGCCACTCGCCGCGGCCTCGCGCGGCATGATGCGCACGCGCAGCCCCTGTCCTTGCGTCAAGCCCACTGGCGCGCCCGCAGGAGAGAGCACGATGCCAGCCGTGCGGCTTTGGACGTTGAGGGCCGGCGAGGACGAGCGGACCATCGCCGCCACGGTGCCGCCGGCGGGCAACTCGATCACGGCAGGGTCGCCGGGTCGGAGCCGCAGAGCGTCCGAGGCGGGCACCTGTGCTTCGATCTGGATGCGGCGCGGGTCGGCGACGTTGAACAGCTCCGCGCCGGCCATGACATAGGCGCCAAGCTGCGTATCGACCTCGGTGATGCGTCCGCTAATCGGGCTCCGGACGGCAAGGTAGCCCCCCCCTCCGGTAACGCCGGCCGCGCGCAATGCGGCATCCGCGCGCCGAAGCTCGGCTTCGGCGGTCGAGCGGGCCGTGAGCGCCGCTTCCAAATCCTGACGAGCCGTGATCTTGGCGTCGAACAAGCGCTGCTCGCGCGCGGCGGCAGCCCGTGCCGCCTGCGCTCGCGCCGCCGCGGCATTGCGTTCGGCGACGAACGCCGCCGCTTCCCGGCTTTCGAGCAAGGCTATTGTCTCGCCCGCCCCTACGGGGTCGCCAAGCCGCTTGTTGATCCGCACCACGGCACCGTCGGCGCGAGCGGTGAGCACAGCTTGCCCGTCGGGCGGCGCGGTCACGGTTGCTTGCGCGATGATCTCGCTCAGCAGCGAACCCGGCTCAACGCGCTCGGTGGCGATCCCGCTTGCCGCCAGCTGTTCGGCGGTCATGGGGATGAAGCCTTCGCGGCCTTGCTTCTTGCCTTCGCCTTCCCCGGCTTGCACAGTGGACGGCGACGAGTCGTCCATCGAACGCCCGACGAGTACGCCACCGATCCCGGCGGCAAGGGCAGCTGCGGCGATACCCGCGGTGAGACGGTTTCGGTCCGTCAATCGAATGATCTGCATGTCTGATAATTCCTATTGAGCCGCGATGCGGCCAAGTTCGGCCGTCGCCAGCGCCAGCGCGAGGCGGGCTTCGGTGAGAGCGGCTCGCGATGTGGTGTAGGCGTTCTGGACATCCAGAAGCTCGAGCAACGTGGCGCGACCTTCGCGG
>JAZJZB010000005.1:0-14231 GCA_040390085.1 Pseudomonadota bacterium
TTCCATCTCGACCGTCGCCTTGTCGGTCATCATGTCGGCGATCTGCTGGTCCTCGGCGATGGTGTCGCCGACCTTGACGTGCCAGGCGACGATCTCCGCCTCGGCGATGCCTTCGCCGATGTCGGGCAGCTTGAATTCGAATCTCGCCATCAGTCAGCCATCACTTTTTCTAGCGCGCGCTTGATGCGCTTGGGGCCGGGGAAATAGGCCCATTCGTAGGCGTGCGGGTAGGGCGTGTCCCAGCCGGTCACGCGCTCGACCGGCGCTTCGAGATGATAGAAGCAGCGTTCCTGCACCAGCGCGCTGAGCTCGGACGCGAAGCCCGACGTGCGCGGCGCTTCCTGGACCACCAGGCAGCGGCCGGTCTTCTGCACCGAGGCTTCGATCGTCTCGATGTCGAGCGGGACGAGGGTGCGCAGGTCGATCACCTCGGCGTCGAGCCCCTCGGCTTCGACTGCGGCGAGCGCGACGTGGACCATCGTTCCGTAAGCGAGGACGGTGAGGTCGGCGCCTTCGCGGACCACCGCGGCCTTGCCCAGCGGCACGGTGTAATGCCCTTCCGGCACTTCGCTTGCCGGATGCTTGGACCAGGGCTTGACCGGCTTGTCGTGATGGCCGTCGAACGGGCCGTTGTAGATGCGCTTGGGCTCGAAGAAGATGACCGGGTCGGGGTCTTCGATCGCAGCGATCAGCAGCCCCTTGGCGTCGTAGGGCGTCGACGGAATCACGACCTTGAGGCCGGCGATGTGGGTGAACAGGCTTTCGGGCGACTGGCTGTGGGTCTGTCCGCCGAAGATGCCGCCGCCGTAGGGGCTGCGGATGACCATCGGCATCGTCCATTCGGCTGCGGTGCGGTAGCGGATCTTGGCGACCTCGCTGACGATCTGGTCGTAGCCGGGGTAGATGTAATCGGCGAACTGGATCTCGATCACCGGCTTGATGCCATAGCAGGCCATGCCGACGGCGGTTGCGACGATCCCGCCCTCGCTGATCGGGGCGTCGAAGCAGCGGGTCTTGCCGAACTCCTTCTGCAGGCCTTCGGTGACCCTGAAGACCCCGCCGAAATAGCCGACGTCCTCGCCGAACACGACGACGTCCGGATCGGTGCGCATCATGACCTTGTGGGCGTCGTTCAATGCCTGGATGATGTTCATGGTCGGCATCAGTCGCGTCCCTCGGCGAGGGCTTGGTCGCGCTGCTCACGCAGGTGCCACGGCACGTCCGCGTAGACGTCGTCGAACATCGATCCGATATTGTCCTTGCCCTGTTCGGGCAGGATCCCGAGCTTTTCCGATTCCTTCTGCGCCGAGCGCACGGCGGCGTCGCATTCGGCGGTCATCGCCGAGTGACGATCCTCGTCCCACTCGCCAAGCGCGAACAGGTGCTGCTTCAGGCGCTCGATCGGGTCGCCGAGCGGCCAGGCCTTGGCTTCGGTGGCCGGCCGGTAGCCAGAGGGGTCGTCGGACGTCGAATGGCCCTCGGCGCGGTAGCTGAAGAACTCGATCAGCGCCGGGCCGTTGTTCGACCGCGCCCGCTCGGCCGCCCATTGCACCGCGGCATAGACCGCGAGCGCGTCATTGCCGTCGACCCGAAGCCCGGCGACTCCGTAGCCGACCGCGCGCTGGGCGAAGGTGGCGCGCTCGGCGCCGGCGATGCCCGAAAAGCTGGAGATCGCCCACTGGTTGTTGACCACCGCGAGCACCACCGGTGCGTTGTAGACGGCGGCGAAGGTCATCGCGCTGTGGAAGTCGCCCTCGGCGGTGGCGCCGTCGCCGACCCAGCCCATCGCAATGCGGCTGTCGCCCTTGATCGCGGCGCCCATCGCCCAGCCGACTGCCTGCGGGAACTGGGTGGCAAGGTTGCCGGAGATCGAGAAGAAGCCGTGGGCCTTGTCGGAATACATGATCGGCAGCTGGCGCCCCTGCAGCTTGTCGCCCTTGTTCGAGTAGATCTGGTTCATCATCTCGACCAGCGGATAGCCGCGGGCGACCAGCAGCCCCTGCTGGCGATAAGTGGGGAAATGCATGTCGTCGCGATCGAGCGCTGCTGCGGCGGCCACCGCGATCGCCTCCTCGCCGGTGCACTTCATGTAGAAGCTGGTCTTCCCCTGGCGCTGCGAGCGGTACATGCGGTCATCGAAGATGCGGACCGTGACCATGTCCCTGAGCATCTTGCGGAGCGTGTCGGGGTCGATCTTCGGGTCCCACGCGCCGACGGCTTTATGGTCATCGCCGAGTACGCGCACGAGGGCGGTGGTGAGGGGATGAGTCTCGGCCGCGGCAACCGCGCTGTCGGGACGCGGCGCGACGCCGGCGGCGGGAATGTCGAGTGCGGAAAAGTCGGGCGTGTCGCCCGGCCGGAACGACGGTTCGGGCACGTGCAGCGCGAGCTTGGGCGCATTGCTGCGCAGGCGTGGGTCCCGATTACTCATCGAAAAGCGTCGCTCATACCTCTCCCGCGCGCCGCTTAGTCGGGAGTCGGCGTGTGGGCAACTGTTAAAGTCAAGTATACTTTACATTCGCCTCTGAAGGCTTTGCGTTGACCTGCAAACGCGCGCGCGGCTAGGGCGCCGCAATGGCCAAAACCGAGACCGACAGCCCGCCCGACCGCCTTTCGCTCGATCCGCGCAGCGCGTTTTATGACGAGGCGCAGCTAAGCCGCGGCGTTGGCATCAGGTTCAACGGCAATGAAAAGACCAACGTCATCGAATATAGCGTGTCCGAAGGGTGGATCCGCGTCCCCGCCGGGCGCAGCCGCGACCGCTACGGCCAGCCGATGACCATCAAACTCAATGGCGAGGTCGAGCCCTATTTCGAGAATCCGGCAGCGGAAGAATGAGCAGTTCCCCGGCGCAGGCCGGGGTCCAGGAGCCTGAAAGACTTTCCCACCCGCGACCATGAACGGGCTTCGCCCGCCTGGGCCCCGGCCTTCGCCGGGGAACAGGATTGGGGGCGATGCGCTCAGGATGGCGAGCGCGTTTCCGATGCGGGGACGCGCGGATTGGCTTCCGACGGATAAGAAGCGCGCGCACGCCGCTTGTCGCGCCACTTCCTGAACGCCCAGCCGCCGAGCGTCACCGCCGCTAGAGTCGGGACGCTGCGCCTGGCGAGCGCGGCCGCCCCGTAGCCGAGGATCGCGCCCCTCGCACCGTGGTTGCGCCCGGCGACCTTCTCGCCGAGCCATGCGCCGAACAACTTGCCGATCATCGCCGAAACTCCTGCTGCAATCCGATTGGGATTCGACGCGCCGGGCGTGGCGAATGTTCCCAACCGAGCCTTGGGATTCCGCACCAACTCTTGGTTGGCAAAATCCGCCACTCGGCCGGGCTCAGGTCAGTTTTTCGCACTTTTCCGGGATTGGCACGGTCCTTGATTAGGAGATGGCATCGGCCCGCAACTAACCAGCGGGTCAAAAAGGAGATTAGAGATGTCGTCGCAGTCGCAATTCACCCGCAGGCTGGTCGCAATCGCCGCAGCGCTCGTCATGAGCACCGTCACGGTCGGCGCAGCGGTTGGTCCGGCCCAGGCCGTTGCAGGCCCGGTTGCCAGCCCGTTCCAGGTCAGCGTCAATGCCTGAACTCGAAATTCTCGAAGCCAAGGTCCCGGTCCGCACGCCGCGCCTGATCGAAGTCGAAGCCGAGCCCAACAACGGCCGTTTCGCACCGGTCGCCGGCTGGCTCAGCGGCCCGGTGTTCAGCCGCGCTCGTGACATTTTCGCGGCGAACATGACCGAGCTTCTCGACCGGGCGGAAGACCCGGCGCGGATGATCCGGATGATCATCATGGAGATGGAAGAGACCCTGGTCGACGTCCGCGCGACCGCGGCCCGCTCGATCGCCGACATCAAGGAGATGCGGCGCGCCGTGACCCGGCTCGACGAGCTCGAGTCCGACTGGACCGGCAAGGCCGAGCTGGCGCTGTCGAAGAACCGCGAGGACCTCGCCAAGGCCGCACTGGCCGAGCGTCAGAAAGCCGCCGAGATGGCGACCAGCCTGACCGACGAGCTCAACCAGATGGAGCAGGTGCTGCGCGGCTATGAAGTCGACATCGCCAAGCTCCAGGCCAAGCTGCGCGAAGCCCGCGCCCGCCAGAACGCAATCGCCGCCCGTTTCGAGAGCGCGCTGACCCGCGCCCGGGCAAGCGAGATCATGCACGGCAGCCGCACCGCCGACGCATTCGCCAAGTTCGAGCTGCTCGAGCGCCGCGCCGACTTCGCCGAAGGCCGCGCCGAAGCGCTCGGGATCACCAGCCTGGAAGACGAGATCGATCAGCTCAAGGCCGACGAGAAAATCGACGCCGAGCTGTCCGCAATGAAGGCCGCGCTGAAGGGCAAAAGCCCACAGCTGGCGAACTGAACGGAAGGAAGGGGAAATTGACGATGGCTCGTAAGATTTATCCATACTCGCTCAACCGCAAGGATTCGAAGGTTGCCGGAGTCGCCTCGACGATCGGCGCAATGACCGGGGTCGACCCGACCTTCATCCGCATCGGCTTCGTCGCCGCCGCCATCTTCATCAGCTTCAAGCTGACGCTCATCGCCTATGCCGCGATCGGCATTTACCTCGCGGTGCAGAAGAAGAGGTCGCTGACCGGCAACAGCCGCAAGTCCGACTTCGACCGGATGGAAGAAGTGTCGAAGCGCAAGCCGACGACCCACGCGATGGTCAACGAATTCGACCAGACCGACCGCCGGCTGATGGCGATCGATCACCACATCAACAGCCAGAATGAAGAGCTGGCGCGCGAAATCGAAGCGCTCCGCCAGGAGGAAAAGTGATGGACCCGATCACGATGGCAGTCCTTGGTGCAAGCATCCTCGCCGGACTAGCGGCGGCGGCCTGGGCAGGGCTGAAGGCCTGGAACGGCTGGCTCGAGCTCAAGCGGTTCGAGCTGACCCACGACGCCGCGGACCGCGGGCTTCCCCCGGCCAGCGGGCGGATCGAGATCGCCGACCTTAAGGAACGCATCCGCAAGCTCGAGGCGATCGCCGCCGGAATCGATTTGTGACCATCCTCCTCACGATTTCCTGGGGAGGTGGCAGCGCGAAGCGCTGACGGAGAGGTTCTTGACTCCCCACAGAACCCCTCCACCGCCTTCGGCGGTCCCACTCCCCGGCAAATACCGGGGAGAATGAGCGAGCGGCGGTTCGGCTCCCCTTCGCCGGACCGCCTCTTTCCTTGTTGACGGTAGGGGGGTGAGACCGACACATCCACGATGGTCGCGGGCGGAGGAATTCGATTGGCTGACCACACTCCGCCGCTTGGCCGGCGCATCGCCGCCGAAGCGATCGGCTCCTTCTTCCTGTTCGCCTGCGTGATCGGTTCCGGGATCATGGCCGAGCATCTGTCTGGCGGAAACGACGCGGTGGCACTGCTCGCCAACACGCTCGCGACCGGGGCGATGCTGTTCGTGCTGATCACCATGCTCGGGCCGATCTCGGGCGCGCACATGAACCCGGCGGTGAGCTTGGTCGCAGCCTCGCGCGGCGAACTGCGTTGGGGCGACGCCGGAGCTTATATCGTGACCCAGCTCGCGTTCGGGATCCTCGGCGCCTGGGCCGCGCATGTGATGTTCGACCTGCCGATGCTTCAGCTGTCGGTGAAGGCGCGGCACGGGCTTGGCCAATGGGCGGGCGAGTTCATCGCCACCTTCGGGCTGATCCTGACAATCCTCGGTACGGTGCGCTTCCGGCGAGAGTGGGTGCCGGCGAGCGTCGCGCTGTACATCGTTGCCGCTTACTGGTTCACCTCGTCGACCAGCTTCGCCAACCCGGCGATCACCGTCGCGCGGAGCCTGTCCGACACCTTCGCGGGGATTGCGCCGCGCGACGTGCCGCTGTTCATTGTTGCCCAGCTGCTCGGCGCCGCCGCTGGGGCATTGGTAGCCAAGCTCCTCTTCGACCGCGCTTAGTACTCCGCCAGCTCTTTCGTCGAATTTCCGCTCATTGCTGCAGCCGCGGCGATTGCGCTGCGGGTGACGCTTTGCCACGGCTTGGGCATGGGAGGGCAAATGCGTACCAAAGTGGTTGCCGTCAGCGGCTTGATTGGCTTGTCGTCATCGATGGCCTGCGCTGAACCGACGATCCTGATCACCGCCACGCGTACGCCTGAGCGCGAGCTCACGACGCCTGTCGCCGACACGGTGATTTCCGGCGATGATGCGCGGGCGCGTGGAGCACTCGATCTGAGGTCCGCGCTGAGCCCGGCCGCGGGCGTCGAGGTTCTGCCGGGCAGCGACAGCGGCCCGACCGGGAGCGTCGTCGCCATGCAGGGCCTGACCGAGATGGACGCATATCTGTTGGTCGTCGACGGAGTGCCTTACGGCGGCGCGTTCAATCCGGGCACGGCGACGCTCGACCTCATCGATTTCGAGCGGATCGAGGTCATCCGCGGGGCCGCCCCGGTCAGCTTCGGCGCGACCAGTTTCGTCGGCGTTATCCAGGTGATCCGCGCCGATGCCGGACATCAGGCGACGCGCGGGCTCGCCCAGCTCGGCACGCGCGACAGCGCCCGGCTGGCTTTTGCGACCAACCTCTCCAGCGGCGCGCTGGGCCAGTCGATCCTGGGAAGCTTCGAGCGGCGCGGCTTCTCCCAGGATCGCAGCAGTTTCGAGCGCGGGCACCTGCTCTACCGCGCGGCAACCGAGCTCGGCGGCGGGCGGCTGCGCTTCGATCTCGAAGGCACGACCCTCAACCAGGACCCGTACAGTCCGCACCCGCGCGAAGGCTCGGGCCTGTCCGGCCGCTTCCCGCGCGATGCGAACGTCAATCCGCGCGATGCCGCGGCGGACCAGGACCGGATCCAGGCAAACCTCGGCTACGACACCAAGCTCGGCCAGCTGGACTGGTCGACTTTGGTGTCCGCTGCGCGCGGCTGGGGCCGCAACGTGCGCGGTTTCCTGCGCGCGGATTTCGACGACAGCGGCACGGTCTCAAACGCCGACGGATATCGGCAGCGCACGCGGCTCGACGATGTCTATTTCGATACGCATGTCGCGCACACCAGCGACGCATTCGACTGGATCGCCGGGGTCGACTGGCTCTACGGCCGCGGCTGGCAGCGCAGCGCCAACTTCGAATATGCGGTGCTGTCCGACGGCTCCAACGCCCCGAACTCGGACACCCTGCCGATCGATGAGTCCACCGTGCTCACCGATCGCCGAAGCTTCGGCGGGATCTATGGGCAGGTGATCGTCCGGCCGACCTCGGCACTGACTTTGCTCGCCGGACTACGGCTGAACCGGACCGCGGAACGGCGGTGCGGCGGTGAGGTGGAGGGCTCCGACACGCCCGACCCTGACGAATGCCAAAGCCGGCACAGGACCCGCCTCGCCGGCTCGATCGGCGCCAGCTATGCGCTCTGGCAATCAGAGCAGGACGCGATCGTCGCCTTCGCCGACTATCGCAACACCTACAAGCCGGCGGCGATCGACTTCGGCCCGGAAGCGGAACCCGATATCCTGAGGCCCGAGACGGCGCGCAGCTGGGAAGCCGGCGTGAAGGCGCAGGCGCTCGGCGGAAGGTTGCACGCCGAGGCGAGCTATTTCGACACGCATTTCCAAAATCTCGTTATCCGCGAGAATGTCGATGGCCTGCCTGCGCTCGCCAATGCGGGGAAGGAGCGCTTCCGCGGGCTCGAGGCGGAAGTGCAATGGTCCGTGTCGGACGCGCTCCATCTCGGCGCCAGCTACGCCCATCACCTCGCCAGGTTCACTGATTACGCGCGGCTGCGGCCCGACGGGTCGATCCAGCAGCTCGCCGGCAAGCGGCTCGAGCTCTCACCGAAGGAAGTGGCGAGCGCCGTGATCAGTTATGCACCGGCTAGGGGACCGCAAGCATCGGCGACCGTTCACTATGTCGGCAGTCGGTTCCTAAACAAGGGCAATACGGTGAAGGCCGCCGCCTATGCGACGCTGGGCGGCCGTATCGGCTGGAAGTTCCGCGGGGGTTGGGGCCTGTTCGTCGAAGGCGAGAACCTGACCAACCGTCGCGATCCCGTGACCGAAAGCGAGATCGGCGATGCCCAATTCTACCGGCTCCCGGGGCGGCGCGTATTCGCCACACTGAGCTACGGCTATTAGGCGACTCGCCCGCTAAAAGCTCACGCGTGCGCTCAAGCGAATGTCGCGGCCGGGGAGCGGCGCAAAATCCTTGAGCACGCTGGTGCTGCGCCGCGCGTCGACGTCGAGCAGATTGTTGCCGATAAGCGACAGCGTCAGCGCCGGATTGGCCGCGAACGGGTGATAGTCGAGCGAGGCGTCGAGCATCGTGTAGCCGGGCGTGTCGGTTTCGTTCGGCGCCGTGCGATTGTGCGCGAACGCGCGCTCGAGCGAGACGCGGCCGTCGACCTGCCCGCGGGAACCGGTGATTCCTCCGCTTAGGCGAAGAGGAGGGATCAGCGGCGCGGGGCCGAAGTTCGTAACCGTCGCACGCACGGCATCGGCCTGGAACTGGGTACCCCAATCGATGCCGAACGCGTGCCCGAGCCTGGCGTCCCCCTGCAGCTCGAAACCGAAATAGTTGGCCTTGCCCTGTCGGAACTGGAAGACTGGGAGGTCGTCCCGGGTTTCGCCGGTCGGCGCCTGGAAGATGAAGTTAGGGAAGCGGCTGTAATAGAGACTGGCCGTCAGGTGCACCGGCCCGCTGGTGCGGCGCAGGCCGAACTCGATCGAGTTGCTTTTTTCCACGCCGAGACCGGGATCGCCGACTTCGAACGTCGCGCTGCCGCCGTGCGGACCGTTGGCGAACAATTCGTCGACCGCGGGCGCGCGCTCGCTGTGCGACAGCGACAGTCCGGCGCGCCAGCCAGGCAGGAACTCATACTGGCCGCCGAGCGAGCCGGAAACGGTGGTGAAATCGTCGGAAAAAGCGGGCGAGCCGATCTGGGCGTCCTCCTCGGCCGTGAGTTTGCTGAATTCGATCCGCGTACCGGCTTCGAGACGGAACGGGCCGCTGGCATAGGTCTGCAGCGTGAAGAAGCCGGCCTGCTTCTGGCGGCTGTCGGGCAGGAACTTCTCGTCGCCGCGGATGCGCGCGTCGCGGTTCAGATACTGGAAGCCGCTGGTGCCGCCCCAGCCCGACTGCTCGCGCTGGACGAGCTCGAAGCGGCCTTCGCCGCCGTTGCTGAAGAAGCTGGTTTCGACTTCGCCTTCGGCGTTGAGCTCGTCGTGACGGTACGTGCCGTAGCCGCCGCGCGCGCGGAGCTGATCGAAAAAGCCGCCCAGCGGAATTTCGGCGCGTGCGTCGTAGCGGGTCTGGCGCGGGTCGAGCGTGGACTGCTCCGGCTGCTGGCCCGGAACGAGCGAATAACGGATCGGCACCTGGTAGCGCGAAGTGTGGCGGGCCACCGACACGCCGACATTCAGCTCGCCGTCAATGTAGGCGAAGCCAAGCGCGCCCTCGCTCGAGCGCGACGCGGAATGCGGCAGCGTGTCTTTGAGGTCGGCGAGCGCGCGCACGTCTTGATCGGGGCTGGCCAGAGCTTCCCGGCGAAGCGCCGGCGAGAGGACGAAACCGCCGATGTCGAGATTGTCGGTCTTGTTGGTATTGCCGTCGGCGTGAAGGACGAAGTGATTGCCCAGGGGAACGTCGATCGCGCCGTTGATCGCCCGTTCGTTTGCGGCGCTGCCATATTGCGCGAGCGCTTCCGCTCCGACCGGTCCGCTGGGGACCTTTCGCGGGATGCGCGAGTCGATCACGTTGACCACGCCGCCGATCGCCGACGAGCCGAAGAGCAGCGCCGCCGGGCCGCGCAGCACTTCGATGCGCTGGGCGGTGATCGGGTTGATCGAGACTTCGTGATCCGGGCCGAGCGTCGACATGTCGAGCGTGCCGATGCCGTCAGTCAGCACGCGCACGCGGTCGCCCTGAAGCCCGCGCAGCACGGGCGAGGCCACCTTGGGGCCGAAGCTGGTTGAGGAGACGCCCGGAAGATTTGCCAGGGTCTCGCCGATGCTCGGCTGGAGGGAATGGTTGAGCTCCGCCTTGTCGAGGACGGAGACGCTGCCGAGGATGTCCTCCGCCCGGCGCCGCACGCCGGTGACGACGATCGCCTGGTCGGTGTCCGGGTGGGCCTGGGCGGCGTTGCCGGGACTCGGCGCTTCCGTCCCGGTGGCGGACGTATCGGCGGTTGTCGCGTCGGCGGCGGCCGATGCCGTGCCTGACGAGGAAACGTCGGCATCCTTGTTGGCCGGCGCGACGCTCGCTGGATCCTGCGTGGCGCATACCGGAGTGGAGGGAATGACGGTAGCGGCCGCTGAGAGCAGCAAAAATCCGGTGTTCACGAATGTCCCCAAAGCGCCTGTTGGTCGGATGCCGCTTAGAATGGATGATATATTATCGCAACATGAACTCTGGACGAAATGATGTCCATGTTCGACGAGCGGTGGTTTGGCTTGGCGGGAGCGCTCGGCTAGGTCCTCGGCGATGTCAGCAGGGCACGCCCACCACAGTCATGGCGAGACCTTCACGCGCGCGTTTGCGCTGGGGATCGCGCTCAACCTTGGCTTCGTCGCCGTTGAGACGGTCTACGGCTTCTACGCCAATTCGATGGCGCTGCTTTCGGACGCCGGGCACAATCTGTCGGACGTGCTGGGCCTGGTCGTCGCGTGGGGCGGCGGCGTGCTGGCCCAGCGCGGGTCCTCGCGCCGCTTCACTTATGGCCTCAAGAAGGCTTCGATCCTCGCCGCGCTGATCAACGCCTTGTTCCTGTTCATCGCCGTCGGCGCGATCGGAGCGGAGGCGGTGCGGCGGCTGTTCCATCCATCGCCAACGAATGGCGGCGTGGTGATTGTCGTCGCCGCGATCGGGATAGTCGTCAATGGCGCAACCGCGATGCTGTTCGTGCGCGGTCAGCACGACCTCAACATTCGCGGTGCTTTCTTGCACATGGCCGCCGACGCCGCCGTCTCGGCCGCGGTTGTGTTTGCAGGGCTGCTGATCCTGTGGACCGGGCAGCAATGGGTTGACCCGGTGATGAGCCTCGCCGTCGCGGTCGTGATCCTGTGGGGAAGCGTCGGTCTTCTCAAGGAATCGGTGTGGATGTCGCTGGCCGGCGTTCCCGCCGGCATCAATGTCGACCTGGTCGAGGTCGCGCTCGGCGAGCTTCCCGGAGTGGAGACGGTGCACGACCTTCACGTGTGGCCGCTGAGCACCACCGAGACCGCGCTCACCGCGCACCTGGTCGCGCCCGAAGTGGCGTCGACCGACGCGCTTCTGCTGGCGGCGCGGACCATGCTCCACGACCGCTTCGCGATCGAGCATTGCACCTTGCAGGTCGAGCGCGAGCATCTGAAGGACACGCGCTGCTGATGAGCCTGGTCACGCATCTCGAATGCTCGCTGACCGGCGAGCGCTACCAAGCGGGCCAGGTCCACAACCTGTCCAAGGCGGGCAAGCCGCTGCTGGTGCGCTACGACATGGCGGCCGCGCGGCGGACCCTGACCCGCGACGGCCTCGCAGGCCGCGAACCGGGCATGTGGAAGTGGCGCGAGCTGCTGCCGCACGACGGCGATCCGGTCAGCCTCGGCGAAGGCGAGACGCCGATCATCGCGTTGAACAACACCGGCGGCCCGGACCTGCTGGTCAAGGACGAAGGGCGGTTGCCGACCGGGTCGTTCAAGGCGCGTGGGCTGGCGATGGCGGTGACCATGGCCAGGCAGTTCGGGATCGAGCGGATCGCGATGCCGACCAACGGCAACGCCGGCGCAGCGCTCGCCGCTTACGGCGCGCGCGCCGGGATCGAGACGATCGTCATCTGTCCGGCCGAAACGCCCGAGACCAACGTTACAGAGACCGCCGCTTATGGCGCGCGGGTCTATGTCGCGGACGGCCAAATCGACGAATGCGGCGCGCTGGTCGGCAAGGGCGCCGCCGAGGGGCGGTGGTTCGACTGCTCGACGCTGAAGGAGCCCTACCGGCTCGAGGGCAAGAAGGTGATGGGCTTCGAGCTTGCCGAGCAGCTCGGCTGGCAATTGCCGGACGCGATCTTCTACCCAACCGGCGGCGGCACGGGCCTGATCGGCATGTGGAAGGCGTTCGATGAGTTGGAGGCGGTCGGCCTGATCGGGCCCGAGCGGCCGCGGATGTACGCCGTCCAGGCGCAAGGCTGCGCTCCGATCGTCCGCGCGTTCGACAATGGCGGTGAGTTCGCCGAGCGTTGGGAGCATGCGGCGACGGTCGCGACCGGGATCCGGGTGCCCAAGGCCGTCGGCGACTTCCTGATCCTGCGCGCGGTGCGGGACAGCGGCGGCTCGGCGATCGCGGTGCCGGAGGAGGCGATCCTGCAGGCGGTCGAGGATGCCGCGCGCGACGATGGATTCCTGCTCTGCCCCGAAGGCGGCGCAGTGCTCGCGGCGTGGCGGCAGGCGCTGGAACGTGGGCTGGTCGCACGCGCCGAGCGCGTGCTGCTGTTCAATTGCGCGAACGGCAACAAATACCCGCTGCCGGACCGCTCGAAGCGATTGGTGCTGGAAGGGGCTGAGGCGGCGTCGTTGTAGCCCGTCATTGCGAGCGCAGCGAAGCAATCCAGCCTTTTTCTGGATTGCCACGTCGCCTTCGGCTCCTCGCAATGACGAGCGAGTGCA
Source organism: Pseudomonadota bacterium (assembly GCA_040390085.1). Lineage (GTDB taxonomy): Bacteria > Pseudomonadota > Alphaproteobacteria > Sphingomonadales > Sphingomonadaceae > Sphingomicrobium. The sequence continues at coordinate 12,582 of JAZJZB010000005.1, forward strand.
ACTTCGCGGGGCCCATAAACGCGTAAACCCCGGCAACCGAAGTTGCCGGGGTTCCATGCTTTGTCCGTCTTTCGACTTTCAAAGCACGATGTAACAATAGCTGAAAGCCACGGTTGTTCCAGCCTTAATCCACCAGGCGACCAACAAATCTGGGGACGAATCGGTGGACGACTCGGTGGAGAAGCTGTGCGACTCGGGGGGAGAACCCGAACGGCGCCGTGCCCGTTGTGCAACCGATGGCAAACCAGCGCCGGCTCCGGATCGCGAGCTACAACATCAACGGAATCAACCCGCGGCTCCACGTGCTGACCCGCTGGCTGGCCGAGTTCCAGCCGGATATCGTCGGCCTGCAGGAGCTCAAATGCACCGACGAGATGTTCCCGCACGCGGCGATCGAGGAGCTGGGTTATTCCGCGATCTGGCACGGCCAGCGCAGCTGGAACGGAGTCGCGCTGCTGAGCAAGGTCGGCGAGCCGGTCGAAACCCGCCGCTGCCTGCCGGCCGATCCCAATCTCGAGCAGAGCCGCTACATCGAGGCGGCGGTGTGCGGGATACTGGTCGGCAACATGTACGCGCCCAACGGCAACCCCAAGCCGGGGGCGAAATTCGACTACAAGCTCGCCTGGCTCGACCAGCTCAAGGTCCACGCGCAGGACCTGCTCGACAGCAAGCTGCCGGCGATCCTGATCGGCGACTTCAACATCATCCCGACCGAGAATGACGTCTACAAGCCCGAGCGCTGGCTCAAGGACGCGTTGTTCGCCCCCGAAGCTCGGGAGAAATTCGAGGAGCTGGTCGGGCAGGGGTGGACGGACGCGCTGCGCACGCTCCACCCGAAGGAGAGGATCTACACCTTCTGGCACTATTGGCGAAACTCGTTCGAGCGCGACGCCGGAATCCGCATCGACCATTCGCTGCTCAGCCCGAGCCTTGCCAGGAAGCTGAAGGCGGCCGGCGTCGACCGCACGCCGCGCGGCTGGGACAAGACCAGTGACCACGCGCCGATGTGGGTTGAGGTGGAGGTTTGAAAACTAGCTCTGCGAAGCCGCTGAAGGAGTTTTTCGCGAGAGCGTCGGCCAGTGAGGCGAACGCACGAGCGCGAAAACACCGTCGCCGAGCACGGCCTGAAGAAACAGAAGGGCCGTCCAGACAAGGGGAAGCTCAGCCCCACCGGTGGTAAAGTAGAAACCCTTGCGCGCGAGCCAGAATTCGCTGGCTCCAATCATCATTGGCGCCGCGTAGAGTGCGACATAACGCGTTAGCACGCCCGGGATTAGCAGGAAGGCGCCGGCGATCTCCGCCGAGAGGACGTAAACACGAACGAGCACGGGATAGCCGCTATCTGCGAGCCCGCTCCACCATTGCGCGAAGCCGCCGGGCAGAATTGCCAACTTCCAGTAGAGGTGAGCGATAAACAGCGATCCGAGCAAAAGCCGCAGGAGAAAAGCGCCCAACTCCTGCCGAGACTTCATTTCACGCATCATGCCCCCCCGATAATCTGAGCGCCATGCTCGCTTGTCCCCCGGACAAGCTGTGTTGCCCTCGCTTCGCTCGGAGTTTCGGCTTCGCCATGCCCCGGCATGGCTGCAGGCGAAACTGGTGCCGGATGCAGGATTTGAACCCGCGACCTTCGGTTTACAAAACCGCTGC
>JAZJZB010000006.1:0-2606 GCA_040390085.1 Pseudomonadota bacterium
CGAATTATATTCGTTCCATTTCATGATGTAGCGGAAGTCGCCGATGCCGCTCGCAGCGAGCGTCTTGATCGGCCCCGCGGAAATGGCGTTGACCCGGATCCCCTCGCGGCCAAGGTCGGAGGCCAAATATTTCACCGAAGTCTCGAGCGCGGACTTGGCGACCCCCATCACGTTATAGTGCGGGATCACTTTTTCCGCGCCGTAATAGGTCAGCGTCAGCAGCGCTCCGCCATCCGTCATCAGCTCCCGCGCGCGCTGGGCGACCGCTACGAAACTGTAGACCGAGATGTTCATCGTCATCAGGAAATTGTCCATCGACGTGTCGACGAACTTCCCGCGCAGCTCATTCTTGTCCGAATAGCCGATCGCGTGGACCACGAAGTCGAGCCCGCCCCACCGCTCCTTCAGCGCGTCGAACGTCTTGTCGAGCGCCTTCATGTCGCTGACGTCGCAGTCGACCAGAAGGTCGGAGCCAAGCTCGGCGGCCAGCGGCCGCACCCTCTTTTCGAGCGCTTCGCCCTGGTAGGAGAAACCGAGCTCGGCGCCGTGGTCGCCGAGCGCTCGCGCAATCCCCCACGCCAGTGAACGGTCGTTGGCGAGGCCCATGATCAGCCCGCGTTTGCCTTTCATCAGTCCCGTCAAAGTTGCGGTCCCTCTCTTTGCAGCACCGGTTCGATATCTTCGCCGGGCTGGGGCTCAACGACTTCAAGTTCGTCGGTGTACGGCCCGGTATAGACTTCGCCCTTTAGCGCGCTGGCACCGCTTTCCGCCAGCGCCGCGTTAAGCTCGGCGCCGATCACCACGCCAAGGCCGACGACGAAGAAGAAGATCAGCGCGATCATCACCCCGGCGAGGCTGCCGTAGGTCAGGCTGTAGCCGCCGAACAGGCCAAGCGCGCTCGGCAGCACCTGGACGGTGCCCAGCCACCAGGCAGTGATGAACAGTGCGCCGGGCCACTTGCGGCAGCCGCGCCGCCGGTACCGCGCCGGGATCAGCGCGAAGAACAAGGCGTAGAAAGTCACGAACAGCGTTACCCCGGGAAGGATGCGGTACAGCCCGAGCGTCGTGCCGATGCCCTCCGCGAAGGGGAACCATTGCACCAGCCAATGATGGGCGAGCGTTAGCGTCGCGGTCGCCGCGAAGGCGATCATCATCAGCAGCACCGCGGCCAGGATCAGCAGCATCGAGCCCAGCCGATATTCCCAGAAGGGTGCGCAATATTTGACGCCGTAGCAGCGCCGCAGGATGTCGCGGATCGTCTCGATGAAGCTGGTCGCCGTCCATAGGCCGACCCCCGCGCCGAACCACAGCAGCGGGCCGGTGCGCACCGTCAGCACCTCGTTGATTGGTTCGCGCAGGGTCACGGCGACGTCGGGCGGCAGACGGCGCAGCACATTGGCGACGGTCAGTGTCGCGTCCTGCCCCTGGCCGAGCAAATGCGCGACCGCGGCGGCGACGATGAAGAAGGGGAACAAGGCGACGATCGACAAATAGGCAAGGTTGCCGGCGTGGATGAAGCCGTCGTTATAGACCCCGATCGCCACCCTTTTGACGACTTCCCACGGAGTAAGCCTGGGCTTGAGCTTCTCCTCGACCTCGGTGCCGAAGGCCGCCCGCATGCTCGCCAGGCGCTTGCGCCGGGCTTCCGGTGACTGGGGGGAAATTTCTCTCATTCGGCGGTGGCTCTAAACTCCAAGCGAAGCGCGCGGGTTGCCGCCGCCGCGCCATTCGCCCGCGAACCGCTGCAGCTCGTCGTCGTCGGCCGGCAGGTCGACCGCGACCGTCACGAGCTGGTCGCCGCGCTTGCCGTCCTTGGCTGCAAATCCGCGCTCCTTGAGCCGCAGCACCTTGCCCGAAGTCGTGCCCTTGGGCACCGTCAGCATCACCGGCCCGCCCGGCGTCGGCACCTTCACCTTGGCGCCGAGCACCGCCTCCTTCAGCGTGATCGGCAGAGTCAGCCGAATGTTGGTGCCCTCGCGACTGTAAAATCGATGCCGCGCGATTTCGACGGTGACGATCGCATCGCCGCGGCCGCCGGGCCCCTCGTGCCCCTTGCCGGCAAGGCGGATCCTGGTGCCGTCCTCGATGCCCTGCGGAAGCTTGAGGTCAATGGTCTTGCCGTCGCCGAGCGTGATCCGCTGCGGCTTGAGCGCGACCGCTTCCTCGAACGGGACCTTGAGGCGGTAAGCGATGTCGGCGCCTTTCTGCGACGACCGGGCGCGCTGGCGAAAGCCGCTGAAGGCGCCGCCGCCGGCCCGTCCCTGGCGGCCACCGGTCGCGCCTCCGAACAGGCCTTCGAACAGGTCGCTGAGGTCGGCGCTGTCGGCGCCCCCGAAATTGAAATTCTCGAACCCCTGGGCACCCGGATGGGCGCCCGGGTGAGCGCCGCCAGCGCCGCCGGAATAGCCGCCGAAGCCGGACCCGAACGGCATTTTGGGGTTGCCTTCCTCGTCGAGCTCGCCGCGGTCGTAACGCGCCCGCTTGTCCTTGTCGGAGAGGAGGTCATAAGCGGCAGTGATCTCGCCGAAGCGCTTGGCGGCGTCCGGCTTGTCCTTGTTGCGGTCGGGATGAAGCTGCTTGGCGAGGCTTCGATACGCCTTCTTGAT
>JAZJZB010000007.1:0-20898 GCA_040390085.1 Pseudomonadota bacterium
ACGTTCGTCTGGACAGCACTTGCACTTCCTCATTCTCCACTGCTCGCCGCGATCGAGCGCCGGCGCATTGCCGCCGGCGCTCGATGCTTGGGTTTTCTAGAACAGCAAATGGTCGACGCCGTGGGTGATTGATGCACCGAGCCCCGCCTGCACGATGACGACGATGGTCATGATCGTCAGCGCGGCGATCATACCCGCCCCGCGGTCTTCCCACGGCCTACGCCATGCCCAGATGCCGAGCAGCAGGCCGACGACGCCCACGCCCGTACCCAGCCAACGATGCCAAGTCAGGATATTGCTGGGATCGGCGTCCGCCGCCGTGATCCAGCCGGCAATCGCGGCGATCGGAGCAAAGATGCCGCCGGCGACAACCAGGAACTGGACCGGCGATGCAAAGGCCGGGCGGCGGCGACCGACGATCGCCGTGAACCAGGCAGCCGGGAAGAATGCGATCGGGAAGTGGACGATCGCCGGGTGCAATCGCCCGAACCAGCCGACCAGGCGCTCGCCAAACGACATTTTGGAGCGGTCCATGTTCATGTCCATGCCGCCCTCCATGTCGCTCATCGCCGAGCCGACCTGTTGCTGAGCCGCGGGGCTGTTGTGCGCGGATGCTCCGGTCGCTCCAGCCTGTTGCTGGGCCGGCTGCGCCTGCGTGTCATGCTTCTTTCCCCCGTGCGCCAGCGCTGGCGAACCGCCGGCAAGCGCAAGCGCAAACGCCGCGAACAGACCTATGAGCCACAGCGCGAGGCGGCTTCGAGTCCGATCCCCGCTCATGCCCGAGGCTTCCGCGCCGAATTGTGCATCACGACGATTTTCCATCGTCCATTCTCCTTCTTGAGGACACTTGTGGCGACGCCGAGCCGGTCGGCGGCTTCGCCCTTTTTCGTTTCGATATGATAGGTGTAGGTTTCGGTGGCGATCGCGACCGGCCCTTCGAAGCGGACGCTCGCCTTATAATCGTTGAACTTGAACGACTTGAACTCACCGAGCTCCGGACCGAGGTGATGGGCGAGGTAATTGGCGTAGGTGCCTTCCGACCCGCCGGTCTCGAAAATCGCCGAATCGGCCGCGAACAGAGCTTGCGTGCCGGTGGCGTCCAGCCGCTCGATCGCCGCCTTGTAGCGCGACAGGACGTCCCGGACGGCGGCTTCATCGGCTTGGCTCGCATGCCGTGACGGGCTCGCCTTGGAGGCGGGCGCGTGGACCTCTCCGGGGTGCGCAGCCAAGGGCGGGGCCACTAGGCCCGCCACAGCGATCATAAGCAAATACTTCATTCTTTCCCTCCCTCTGTTGTTGATCAGAACCATGTCCGGACTCCGGCCACGAACTCCCAGCCTCCCGGGTCCTCGCCTGCGTCGCGCAAGTAGGTGCGCGTCTTGCCGAAAGCGCGCTTGTATTGGACGCCGACATAGGGCGCGAACTCGCGGCGGATGTCGTAGCGCAGGCGGAGTCCGAGCTCGGCGTCGGACAAGCCGGAGCCGACGCCGATGTCGCGGCTGTTCTGGGCCGCGAGGTTCAGCTCGGCGCGCGGCTGCAGGATCAGGCGCTGAGTGATGCGCTGGTCGTACCAGGCGTCGCCGCGGGCCATCAGCTCGCCCTTGTTTGACAGGAACAGCGTGCCTTCCAGTTCGAAGAAGCTCGGCGCGAGCCCCTCGATGCCGATCGTCGCATAGACGCGCGACGGGTTCGGCTTGAAGTCATAGCGGAGGCCGCCCTGCAGGTTGAAATAGGGGTCGATCGCGTGGCTGTAGAGCGCCTGCACCTCGGCCTTCTCGATCGGGCGGCCGAACGCGCCGTCGCCTTCGCTTTTCAGCCACAGGCGGTTGATGTCGCCGCCATACCAGGCTTGCGAATCCCACTGATAGCCGTCGCGGCCGCTGCGCCCCTGATATTCCATGATGTTGTTGAGGACCTGGAACAGCTTCTGCCCGCCATGGAAGGTCTGCAGGTGGTGGCGGCCCATATGCATCGCCTCGGGACCGTAGACGCGGTCGGCGGCGTAGTCGGTGGGCACTGCCGGAGGCGGCGCGTTGCCGGCCGCAAGGTCCGTGCCGGCGGGCGCTTCCATGCCGGGCATCTCTTGCCCTGGAGGCATCGTCATTCCTGGCATGTTCGGCATCGTCTCGCCTGGCGGCATCTGCATCCCGGGCATGTTCTGCATGGTCTCACCGGGCGGCATCGCCTGACCGGGCGGCATCTGCATGCCGGGCATGCTCTGCATGGTTTGGCCCGGTGGCATTTCCATCCCCGGCATCGAGGACATGTCGTGGCCGGCGTGCGGCTTGGCCGCAGGCTTTTTCGCCGTCGGTTTTTTCGCGGTCGGCTTTTTCGCAGCCCCTTTCTTTGCCGCACCCTTCTTGGCGGCGGGCTTTTTCGCAGCCGGCTTCTTCTTCGCCGGCGCCGGCATCTTCATGCCCGGCATCTGCATTCCGGGAGGCATGTTCATCTGAGCGATCGCCGGCCCAGCAAAGGCAAGCGAAGCCGCGGCGGACAGCAGCGCGATACTACGACGCTTCATTTTGAGGGTCTCCAGCGAACGGACGGATGCTGACGACGCGCATCATCCCGGCGGTCATGTGGAACAAATTGTGGCAGTGGAACGCCCAGTCACCGGCGGCATCGGTCGTGACGTCGAAGGTCATCTTGCCCCCCGGAGGCACGTTGATCGTATGCTTGCGCGGCCCGTAGGCGCCGTGCCCGGTGACCAGCTCGAAGAAATGGCCGTGCAGGTGGATCGGGTGCGGCATCATCGTGTCGTTGATCAAGGTGACGCGGACACGCTCGTCGAGGCGGAACGGAATCGGATCGGCGGGGTCGCTGAGCTTCTGCCCGTCGAAGCCCCACATGTAGCGTTCCATGTTGCCGGTCAGGTGCAGCTCGAGCTGGCGCGTCGGCGCGCGCACGTCGGGGTTGCGCTCGAGCGCGACCAGGTCGCGGTAGGTCAGGACCTTGTGGTCCATGCCCTCGAGGCCCTGGGGCGGCTCGGCCGTGCGGTCGCTCGGCATCGGCGAGATGGTCTGCACGCCGGGCCCCTTCTTGACCTGCGGCGCCTTGCTGAAGTCGCGCATGTTCATCGAGCCCATGTCCATCGCGCCCATGTTCCCGCCGCTCATGTCCATGCCCGGCATGTTGGGGTCCATTCCGGCCATCCCACCGGCCGGCGCCGCGCCGGTCTGGCCGTGGGTCATGCCCGGCATTGCGGTCGCACCCTGCTGCATCCCCGCCATGGTGCCGGGCTGGGTCTGAGCGGTTGCAGCGCCTGCCGCGGCGGCATCGGTTGCGCCATGGTTCATTCCGGCCATTCCGGCCATGGAGCCGTGGTCCATGTTGGCCATCCCGGCCATTCCCGCCGTCGAGCCGCCGCCAATGCCGCTGATGGCCGCTGCAGCGGCAGCCGTCGCCGGGGTAGAACCATGGTCGTTCGGCGCATTCCAGCCAGTCAGCTTCCACAGGTTCTTGGACGCGTTCTGCTCGGCCGACGGATCGACGCCGCGCTGGACCGCGATGTTGGGCGCGTTCGGCTGGTCCATGCCCGGCATGCTCGCCGAATGCGCGCCCATCCCCATGTCCTTCATGGTCAGCAGCGGCCGGGGGCGGAGCGGCGGGACCGGCGCCACCATGCCCTCACGCGGCGCCAGCGTCGCCCGGCCCATGCCCGAGCGGTCGATCGATTCGCTGACGAAGCTGTAGGCGCGGTCGCCGGGCGTGACGATCACGTCGAACGTCTCGGCGACGCCGATCTGGAGCTCGTCGACCGTCACCGGCCGCACGTTCTGCCCGTCGGCCTGGACGACGGTCATCGGCAGGTCGGGGATGCGCACATTGAAATTGGTCTGGGCCGCCGAGTTGATGATTCTCAGGCGCACCCGCTCGCCCGGCCGGAACAAGCCGGTCCAATTGTCGAACGGCCCGTGGCCGTTGATGGTGAAGGTGTAGGCCGAGCCGGTGACGTCGGCGATGTCGGCCGGGTCCATCCGCATCTTCGCCCAGTCCATCCGTTCCTCGGCGGGCATGTCGCGCCCGGCGAGCAGGCCCGACAGGGTGAGCCGCTGCATGTTGAAATAGCCGCCGCCCATCTGCTTCAATTTCTTGAAGATGGTCGCGCCGCCCATCGGGCTGTGGTCGGCCAGCACCAGCACATGCTCGCGGTCATAAGCGACCGGATCAGGGCCGGCCGGATCAATGATGATCGGTCCGTAGACTCCGTCCTGCTCCTGGTACCCGGAGTGGCTGTGGTACCAGTAGGTGCCGGACTGGATGACGGGAAATTGGTAATCGAACGTCTGGCCCGCCGGGATGCCGGGAAAGCTGATGCCCGGCACGCCGTCCATCGCGAACGGCACGAGAACGCCGTGCCAATGGATCGAGGAATCTTCATCGAGCCTGTTGGTCACGCGCAACCGCACCTGTTCGCCTTGCTTCATGCGGACGAGCGGTCCTGGAACCGTGCCGTTGATGCCCATGGCGCGCGCGACCTTGCCGTCGACGCGAACCGCGACATTGCCGATGGTGAGCGCGATGTCCGAGCCGCTAACCGTGGGAATGGCCGGCGCGACGCCCGTTGAAAGCGATTGCGCCCAGGCCGGATAGACAGCGGTGACACCGGCCGCGGCGGCACTACCGGCAAGGAAGCCGCGTCGATTGATCAAATACATGGGATGGTCTGACCTTTGGAGGGTGGACAGGAACAACGGCCCAAGGGAAAGGCGCCGCCGCGATCGACGGCGCCTTCCTTCTTAGTGGCCGCTATGCCCCTGATGGGCGCCGGCGTTGCTGTCCTTGGGCGCAGCCTTGGCCGATTCCGGGCACATCTTGGCCATGTCCGCCTTGGACATGTGCATCGAATGGCCCTTGGCCATCATCGCCTGCATATCCTTGCAGCTCATCTTCTGCATGTTCATGCCTTGCATGTTCATGCCGTCCATTTTCATGCCCTGCATGTCGCCCATCGAATGCTGGGCAGTGGCAGGGGCGGCCTGGGCGAACGCCGCACCAGGCAAAGCGATCGTCAGTGCGACCGCAAGCAACATCTTTTTCATCTTGGTCTCCGTGAATTCGAGTGAGTGGATTCGATTTCACGCAAGACGCGGAGGCGGCGTCGCGATTTCTCCGAGGAAGCCGTTGTAGCTGGTCAGGATTGGGAAATTGGCTGGCGCCTGGTGCATGATCGGCAATTCGGTCGGAGCCGACGGAGCGACGGCAACCGCTGCCGCACACATCGCGATGCAGCAGGACTTGACCGGCGCCTTACCGTGTTCCTTCGACGGCATCGACGAGCAATAACCCATCTCCATCGACTGCATGTCGTGGCTCATTGTCGCAGCCGAGGCGACGGCGCTGCCCGACAGCGCGGATGCGAACAGCATCGCGATCAGCAGCACGAATGCGACAAGCGGTCGAGTAACCATTGATCTGCGATATGCGCGCATCAGTTGGCGGCTTCAACCTTGCTGGAGGCGAGGGGTTCCATGAGCGGCTCCGCGTCTTGTCGGTCGCTGCTTTCCAGTTGCTGAATGATCGGGCAATCCGGCCGCTCGTCGCCGTTACAGCTCGTGGCGAGATGCTCGAGCGCAAGGCGCATCTGGTCGAGCTCGCGCGCCTTGCGGCGGAGTTCGGCGGAGCGAGCAACGGCCAGCGACTTCACATCGGCGCTCGCGCGGCTGCGGTCGTGCCATAGTGCCAGCAACTGCCTGATCTCGTCGATCGGGAAGCCAAGGTCGCGGGCACGGCCGATGAACCGGAGAGTGTGGACGTCGCGTTCGTCATAGTCGCGATAGCCGGAGTCGCGGCGGGCGGCGGGCGGGATGAGGCCGATCCGCTCATAATGACGGATCATCCGCTCGCTGACGCCGGACGCTGCCGAGGCTTGGCCGATCTTCACCCACTCGCCCCCATTTGCATAGGTTGCGACCACGTCGTGCCGAACAGCGATCCGCCTTCGGTATAGACCAGCAATTGCAGGGCGAGGAGGAGCGCGAGATAGGCAAGGGCGGGCGGCTGGCGGCGCTGTCCACCCGCCAGGGGATCGGCCAGCGCTGCCGCCGCCGAAACCGCAAGGATGGTGGCAATCATCCGGTGCTGCGTGATCAGCAGGATCATCGGCGCGCTGCTGTCATGCTGCGCGTGGAACCAGAATGCGGCGGCGGCGATCGCCAGGGCCGCCGCGAGCGGCAGCCGCCAGGCAAGTCCGGTCGCGCCGCGCCAGGTGCGCGTGCCCTCGGCGCCGGCGACAGCGATCAGCAACAGGCCGAGGATGAAATGCTGCGCGGTCTCCGGTCCGTAATTCGCCGGGGCCGCAGCGCCATGGACGAGCGGGTCGAGCAGCATTTCGATCCCGAACGCGGCGAGCAGTGCGGGAAGGAGATAATCGACCCAGCGTGCCCGGAGCCCGCCGACGTCACGCAGGATCAGAGTCCCGGTCACCGCAAGCAGGATGCCGCCGAAGATCCAGTGCACTTGTTCCGATGAGAGGTTCATAACCGGATTCCCCTGAGGCGCAGCGAATTGGCGATCACCGTCACCGAGCTGAACGCCATCGCCGCCCCAGCGATGATCGGGCTGAGCAGGATTTTGAACCAGGGGTAGAGCACGCCCGCCGCGATCGGCACCGCGGCGGCATTGAAGACGAAGGCGAAGAACAAATTCTGGCGGATGTTGCGCATCGTCGCCCGGCTCAGCTTGCGCGCGCGGACGATCCCGCCGAGGTCGCCCTTGACCAGGGTCACCGCCGCGCTCTCCATCGCCACGTCGGTGCCGGTGCCCATCGCAATGCCGACGTCGGCGGCGGCCAGCGCCGGTGCGTCGTTGATGCCGTCGCCGGCCATCGCCACGCGCCGCCCTTCGCTGCGCAGCGCCTGGACCTTGGCCTGCTTCTGGTCGGGCAGGACGTCGGCCATGACTTCGTCGATGCCGACCTGGCGGGCGACAGCCTCGGCCGTGCGCCGGTTATCGCCGGTCAGCATGACGATCCGGATGCCCTCGCGGTGCAAGTCAGCGATGGCCTGGGCGGCGGTATCCTTGACGGGATCGGCCACCACCACCAGCCCGGCCAGCTTGCCGTCGACGGCGGCGAACATCACGCCCGCACCCTGGCTGCGGCGCTGGTCCGCGCTCGCCTCCAGCGGCGCCGGGTCGATGCCGGCATCGACCATCATCGCCCGATTGCCGAGGGCGACCTTTCTATCCTCGACGGTGCCGCTGACGCCCTTGCCGGTGACCGACTGGAAGTCGCTGCTCGGCGGCACGGCGATGCCGCGCTCCTCCGCCCCTTCGACGATCGCCGCGGCGAGCGGATGCTCGCTGCCCCGCTCGATCGCCGCCGCGAGCCGCAGCACATCGCCCTCGTCGAAGCCGCCGGCCGCCTCGACCGCGACCAGCCTGGGCTTGCCGACGGTGAGCGTGCCGGTCTTGTCGACCACCAAAGTGTCGATCTTCTCCATCAGCTCCAGCGCCTCGGCATTCTTGACCAGCACGCCGGCCATCGCCCCGCGGCCGGTGCCGACCATGATCGACATCGGCGTTGCCAGCCCGAGCGCGCACGGGCAGGCGATGATCAGCACGGCGATCGCATTGACCAGCGCCATGGCGAGGCTCGGCGCCGGGCCGAGCAGGTTCCAGGCGACGAACGCCGCCACCGACACCAGGATCACGGCCGGCACGAACCAGCCCGAGACCTTGTCGGCGAGCGCCTGGATCGGCGCGCGCGATCGCTGCGCGGCGGCGACCATGCGCACGATCTGCGCCAGCATGGTGTCGCGGCCGACGCGCTCGGCGCGCATCAGCAAAGTGCCGGTGCCGTTGACGGTCGCGCCGGTGACCGTTTCGCCGGCGACCTTCTCGACCGGCACCGGCTCGCCGGTTATCATCGAGTCATCGACCGCGCTGCGGCCCTCCGCGACGACACCGTCAACCGGCACCTTTTCGCCGGGACGCACGCGCAGCAGGTCGCCGACCTCGACCTCGGCCAGCGGCACATCCTCTTCCGATCCGTCGTCCTTCACCCGCCGCGCGGTCTTCGGCGCAAGCCCGAGCAGTGCCCGGATCGCCTGGCCGGTCGCCGAGCGCGCGCGCAGCTCGAGCACCTGCCCAAGCAGCACCAAAGTGGTGATCACCGCCGCCGCCTCGAAATAGACCGGCACCAGCCCGCCCATCGTGTGCAGCGTGGCGGGGAAGATCTGCGGCGCGACGGTGGCAACCAGGCTGTAGCCATAAGCGACGCCAATCCCGATTCCGATCAGCGTGAACATGTTGAGGTTGCGGGTCTTGAGGCTCGCCCACATGCGCTCGAAGAACGGCCACCCGCCCCACAGCACGACCGGCGTCGCCAGCGCGAGCTGCAGCCACATCGACTGGCGCATCGGCAGCAGCTGCCAGCCGAAGACTTCGGCGCCCATGGTCAGCACGAGCAGCGGGATGCTGAGCGCGACCCCGACCCCGAAGCGACGGCTCATGTCCGCCAGCTCGGGATTGGCGGTCTCCTCGACGGTCGGCTCGAGCGGCTCCAGCGCCATTCCGCAGATCGGGCAGCTGCTGGGTCCGTCGCGCCGAATTTCGGGGTGCATCGGGCAGGTCCAGATGGTCCCCTCCGCCGCCTGCGGCAGCGTGCCCATCGCCGGCGTCTGGACGGCCGGATCGTGCCCAGGCGGGTTGAGGTAGCGGTCGGGATCCGCGCTGAATTTGGCGAGGCAGCGGGCACTGCAGAAGTAATAAGGCGTGCCGCCGAGCTCGTAGCGATGCTGGGCCGTCGCCGTGTCGACCTTCATTCCGCAGACGGGATCGAGCACGATCGTGCCGTGTTCCTGGCCGCCGTGATGGGCGTCCGAATGGGCGTGGTGCTGGCATTCCGACATTGCGGTTTCCTTAGGGATGCGAATCGGCATGAGCGGGCTTCTGGACCTTAACACGATGTCAGGGTCAAGCGGATCGGTGCGTCATCCTCCCCGCAGCTGGGAATTATGAACCAGCGACGGGTTCGCCCGCGACAGCGTCTCCCGCCACCTGCCGATTGTGAACCCGTCAGCGCCCAAGCCGCTGCCTTAGTTCCCCGACTTCCCAATAATCGTTGCGGCTGAACGGCAGCAGCGCCTTCAGCGCGACGCAGGTGCTTCGACCGAGCGCGCGCTCGAGCCCCGCGAGCTCGGCGAAGGCCGCGCGGACCTGGGCGGCGTCGAACACTGCGTCGCCCTCGACTTCTTCGATCATCGCTTCCTCGGCCTCGACCACCAGCCACGCCTGGACTTCCCAGTAGCGGCGGATCCGCTTGGCGGCTTCGTCGTCAAGACGCGCTGCAAGCGCCGCAATCTTTTCCCCGGCTGGGCCTTCGGGCCATTGCCCGGCGCCAAGCGTTGCGAGCTGCGCCTTGTGGCCCGCATATTCGGATGTCAGCCAGCGCTGCGCCTCGGCGGTGCCGAAATGGAAGATCGCGATAATCGCGATCGGCGCGACCATCGCCGCGCCCATCATCGCCAGCATCGGCCGGTCGGGGAACTGGTTGAAGGTCATGTGGATCGCGACCGCAAGCAGATAACCGGGGAGGAACCACCACAAGCGGAAATTGAAGTCGCCGGCGGCTTCGCGGTTCTCGCGCTCGGCAAATTCGTGGGCGATTGCGGCGAGCAGCGCGAGGGTCGTGCCGTGCATCACCGCGGTGCCGAGCCCGCGGACCAGCCACGTGCCGGCCCCGTAATCGGGGAAGATAGTCAAATAGATGATGTTCTCGACCACCGAAAAGCCGGCGCCAATGGCGAAGCCGGAGATGACCGCGTCGAGCTTGTAACCGATGCGGTTGAAGCGGAACAGCGCGATCATCACGATCGCTTTCAGCGCCTCCTCGATCCACGGCGCGATGAAGCGGCTGTAGAAGTTGAAGCCGATCGGCAGGGTGTCGATCATCCGGCCGCTGATCGGATAAGCGGCGACCGCGGCGAGGCCGCCGAGCACGAGCAGCACCAGCACTTCGCGCAACCGCATCAGCGCGAAGGCGTCGAGCCAGATGAACACCGCGAGCAGCACCAGCACCGGCACCAGCGCGAGACCCCAATGGGCGCCCTCGGTGAGCAGCAGCTGCATCGTCACATGATCTTCAGCGAGGCGAGCAGCTCGGTCTTGCGGTAATGGCCGTCGCGCCAGCCGCCGGCGGCGCCGACCGAGAGGATCATCGGCAAGCGTAAGGCGACGGTGAAATTGAAGTCGAGCTGGCCCCCGAAGTCGGCGTAGCGATGGTTGGTGCCGTCGGGGGCCTGGGTGATCATCCCGCCACCGAACAGCGCCGGGCGGACGTAGCTCATGAAGAACGCCGGAGTGCCGAGCTCGGCGAAGCGGACCGGCGGCAGGTTCAGCTCGCCGGTCACCCTGGCGAAGCGGCGGGCGGTGATCTGGTCGATCGAGAAGCCCGGAAAGCTCTCCATCTCACGGTAGCGCTTCTCCGGCCGGTTATCGACGTAATTGTTGCGGAACGAGCCGAAATAGAAAGCGGCAAGCGGATGGGGACGCTCGCCCCAGGCCTGGCCGCCGTGAGCGTACAGCCACAGCGAGCTGTTGGAGATTGGCAGCGGGACTCCATAATCGATCCCGCCGTAGAGCTTGGGGAAGGATTTGCCGTCGGCGTGGTCGAGATTGGCGAGCGCGCGCCAGGCGATGCCCTTCTCATGGTCGACTCCGCCGAGCGACTTGCGGGTGTTGGTATATTTGATCCCGACTTCCAGCGATTCGATGGTCTTCGGGCTCGGCACGTTCTGTGCGTTCGGCAGCCGCTCGAGCCCCGTATAAAATGCGGCAGACCCGAACAGGTCGAGCTGGCGCGGCAGATCGTAGACCAGGGTGCGGTTGTAGGCGGCGATCAGCGCGTCGCCGCGACGGCTTCGCTGGACCGGCCCGAACAGGTCATAGAAGTCGGCGCCGTTGTGCAGATATTTGACGTTCCAGTTGAGCGACTTGACCTCCAGCCGCGCGTGCAGTCGGTCGCGCATCCGCATATTGCCGAATGGCGAGATGCTGATGCTCGCGTTGATCTGGCTGAACTGCATCGGGTCTTCGAAATGGAGGTACCAGCCGGGCGAGATCGCGCCCTTATAGCCCTCGATGATCGGATACATCGCGGCCAGCTTGCGCCGCGCCGATGGGACGTAATGGCCGCGGTCAGTGATCAGTTCGTCGAGCGGGACCTTGGCGGGTGAGCCGACGCCCCAATTCTTGAGCTCGGGATGCTGGGTGACGACCCGGGTGCCGAGGAATTCGACGGTTCCGAGATCCTCCCGCACCTGCGGCTGGAAGCGCACCGGCTTCAATCCCTGGCCGCTATATTCATAAGCGATCAGCGATCCGTCGGGCTGCGCGAGCGGACGGAAAAAGCCGGTCGAGGCATTGCTGACCGCGTCGAACTTCTGGCTTGCGACGTCGAACTTAAAGACGTTGGAGGCGCCGGTGTAATAAGAGGTGCCGTACATCGTCTTGCCATCGGGAGCGAAGGTGAAGCCCTCCGGAGTCGCCGGCGGCAGCGACAGGCGAGCGACCTCCTCGGGCTCCGCGCCCGCCTGCATCGCGGCCAGCTTCCACACCCGCACCGTCTGGTCGCCGTTGATCTCGCCGAACGAGGCGGAGATCAGCGATCCGTCGGGCGAGACGTCGAGGTCGAACGGGGTCTGGCCGTACTTGAAGGTGTGGACCTGGTTGAAGCTGGTGTAGGGCGCTGGCAGGCGGACGATGGTGGCGAAGCCGTTCTGGTGGCGGATGCCCCACATCGACTTGTCGGCCGGATTGATGACGATGTCGCCGATCCGCGCGTCCTTGAGCAGGGTGCGCTTGCGGCCGGTGTCGACATCGACCTCGACGATGTCGCGGAAGGCGTAATTGTCCTCGGTATAATAAGCTTTGCGGGTCTGCGGATCGAACGCCAGGCTGGTCACCCGGTAGAGCATCATGCCCTTGATCTCTTGCAGCTTGCTGAGCTTGCCGGTGGCGAGGTCGAGGCGGCCGATAAAGCCGATCGTCCCCGGGTAGCGGAAGGCCGCGATCAGGCTGTTGGTCCTGGTGTCGACATAGCCGCGCGAGATCGAGCCCAAGCCCTTGGGCGTGATCGGGGTGACCTCGGTCAGCGGATATTGGCCGAGCTTGGCGAGGTTGGCCTTCTGGAACTCGTGCTCGAACGCGATCCACTCGTTCCAAACGCTGTCGAGCTTCCTGCCGAACACCTGGCGGAACTGGGCTGCGTAGAAGCCCTTGCTGCCTTCGCCGCGGCGGAGCCAATCGACGGCCTTTTCGGGGCCGAAGGTCAGCGCGAGATAAGAGAAGAAACGGGTGCCGTAGAGATAGTCGTTGACCCCGACCTGGAAGTCGACGGCGGTGCCTTCGGATTCGAGCCCGAGTGGCGAGTAAAATTTGTCGTCGTCGCGGACCTTGGCGCGGAACACCATTTCGTCATAGGCGCCCTGGCCGCGCCCGAGCCCGCCCGCCATCCACGTCTCGAAGAACACCGCGCTGCCTTCGAGATACCAGCGCGGGACGTTGTTGCGCGGGGTCGCCAGATAGTTCCACAGGATCGATTCCGGATGCTCCTGGATGGGCATTGGCTTGCCGTGCAGGAAGTGGCGCCAGAAGGCGTCCTTCTTGTTCCACACGTCCATCGTCGCGACGTGGGCGAGCTCGTGGTTGGTCAGCGTGAAAAAGCGCTCGCCGGGCGTGAAGGTCTCCATCGCCTGGCTGAGCGGCGCGACGTCGAGCAGCACCGCATTGTTGGGCGACGAGCGCGCCGCCGCGTTGCCGTAGTCGCCGAAGTCCTTGAGCAGCAGCGTGGTGCGCTCCCACGGAGTCCAGCCGAACTCCGTCTTGTGGAAGTTGAGCGCGTTGGTGAACGCCCGGCCAATGTACGGCGTCAAATAGGTTTGCGCGGGATCGAAATAGAGCAGCGACAGGTCGCGCGTGTCCATTTCCGACAGGTCGAGGCCCGCGGCGGAGCCGCCCGGCGGGACGTGCGACGGACCCTGGTCCTTGCTCGGCTCGCCCGGCAGCGGCGGTTGCGGCGCCGGAGTCGTGTCGGGTTTTGCGACCGGCTCCTCGACCGTCGTGGTGTCAGGCTGGGGAGGGGGCGGCGTTTGCTGCGCCTGCGCCAGTGCAGTGCCCGACGCCCCGCACAGCGTCGTGGCGATTGCTGCGGCCAATACTGCACGCGGCCGCGCGCCCGCTCCCCTCATGTACCCCCTTCAGGCGCCCCCGCGCCGGTTCGTCAGTTCGAATTCAGCGCGTTGGCAAATCCCTGGCTGCGTGCCGCCGCTGCGAACGACGCGTTCATCACCAGCGCATGGAACGCCGGCTGACGCCCGAGCGCGGCGAACGCCTGCGCGTGGTTGGCGAACGCCGCGAGCGCCTGCGGCTGCGCGGCTAGCGCAGCGAAGGCGTTGGGGTTGGCTGCCATTGCCGCGAACGCTTGCGGATTGGCGGCCATCGCCTGGAACGCCTGGGCATTGATCCCGCGCGCGCCCATCGACGCCGCGGTCGCCTGCGCATTCGCAGCCTGCGCCGCGCTTGCCGCCGCCGAAAGCGCATTGGCATTGCTCGCGAGCGCCCTGAACGCCTGGGCGTTGGCGGCCAGCGCCGACATTGCGCGGGCGCCCATCGCTGACTGGAACGCTTGCGAATTCGAAGCCAGCGCCTTGAACGCATTGGCGTTGGCGGCAAGCGCCTGGAACGCCGAAGCGTCCGCAGCGAGCACCTTCATCGCATTGGCGTCGGCAGCGAGCGCCTTGAACGCCTGGGCGTTGCTGGCCATCGCGCTGCTTGCCGCAGCGTTGGACGCCGCCGACTGGAACGCCTGAGCGTTGCCGGCATATTGAGCGAACGCCTGCGGGTTGGCGGCCATGGCCTGGAACGCCTGGGCGTGACCGGCAAGTGCAGCGAATGCCTGCGGATGGGCAGCGAGCGCTGCAAAGGCCTGCGGCTGGGCAGCAAGCGCCTGGAACGCATTGGCATTCATCGCCATCGCGTTGACCGCACTGGCATTGAGCGCGTTGGCGTTTCTGAGGCTCGCGCTCATCGCCGCCGCCTGCGTGGCCGCAGCCGACAATGCGTTGGCATTCGAGGCCAAGGCCCTAAATGCCTGCGCGTTCTGGGCCATCGCATTCATCGCGTTGGAGATCGAGCCGTTGGCCTGGAACGCCTGGGCGTTCGAGGCCAGCGCCTTGAACGCATTGGCGTTGGCGGCAAGCGCCTGGAACGCCGAAGCGTCCGCAGCGAGCACCTTCATCGCATTGGCGTCGGCAGCGAGCGCCTTGAACGCCTGGGCGTTGCTGGCCATCGCGCTGCTTGCCGCAGCGTTGGACGCCGCCGACTGGAACGCCTGAGCGTTGCCGGCATATTGAGCGAACGCCTGCGGGTTGGCGGCCATCGCCTGGAACGCCTGGGCGTGACCGGCAAGCGCAGCGAATGCCTGCGGGTGAGCCGCCAGCGCCGCAAAGGCCTGCGGCTGGGCGGCGAGCGCCTTGAATGCGCTGGCGTTCATGGCCATCGCGCTGACCGCCTGCGCCGAGCTCGCATTGGCTGCACCGGCATTGGCCGAAACCGCCTGTGCCGACTGGGCAAGCGCCCTGAATGCCTGCGGGTTGGCGGCGAGCGCCTTGAACGCGTCGGCATTGGACGCAAGCGCCGACATTGCAGCCGGATTCTGCGCAAGCGCCGCGAACGCCGGGTCGCGCGCGAGTGCGCGGAAATTGGCGTCGTGGACCATCACTTCGAACGCGTCGGTCTGCATCAGCTGCGGCACCGACGTATCACCGAGCGTCACATCGGCGTCGCCGACCTGGCTCGAGACGTAGCGCTGAGCCGGCCCGACCGTGCCTTCACTTGGCCCAAGCGGCGGGTAAACCCGCCCAAGGCCATAGGCTGCAAAACCGAAGGCGAGGACGCCCGCGGCAGACAGAATCATCTTGCGATTATTGGAAACGGAAGTTGTCATGGTTGCCCCCTTGACTGAGTCAAGACGGCCAGTGTGCATCCGCATTAACGAAAAGTCAATCACAGTCGGTCGCCCGACATGGCTATTAAGTCATTGTAAAATCACGTGAAAATCCGGAGCGAAATCGGGTTCCTGGAATCCTTCGAAACCGATTCCTTCAACAGTTTTAACCATTTAGCGCAGCCAATTGGAAAGGATGATTGGCCTATTTTCGTCGCAAGCGATGGAGAAGGCCATGACTGCGCGCTTCCTGATCACTGCCGCAGCAATTTCACTCGCGGGGGCGGCCGTTGCCGAGCCCGCGAAGAACGACTCGCCGCCGCCGCCGCACGCCCGCCCGGCAGTCGTGCTCGCGTCGGCCGATCAGGCGCAGCCGCCGGCTCCGCAGAGCGGCCAACAGGCGACCACTCCGATCAAGCATCGCGTTTCGCGGGTCACCAGCTGCCGCTGCGGCGACCCGCAGGTCGATCCGGAGCAGCAAGACCAATAAGCGGACTGGTCACGCGGAATGAATCCGCGTGACGCCGATCCGGTCACTTCGCGGCGATGACCTGCTTCGCGCGGATCACCGGAATTTCACCGTCACCAACGACCGCGAACGCCGACCAGTAGAACGGGTGCGAGGTGTTGGCGTCGTCCATCAGCTGGCGCTGCGATTTCCTCAGCGCGCTAACCGTCGGAGTTCCCGCCGGGACCGAGAACAGCCCGGTGATCAATCGATGAGTCGCGCTGAAATCGTCCGGGACCGGCCAGTGGCTGGCGATCACCAGCCGGGCGCCGGCGCCCACGAAAGCGCGCACCAGGCCGTCGAGCGCGACGTCGCCGCCAGTCGCAAGCCCCGCCTGCTGGGTCGCAGCTGCGCTGGCCTTGCCGGCGGTATCGCATGCCGAAAGGATGACCAGGTCGGCGTCGAGGCGGAGATCGAAAATCTCCTTGAAGGTCAGCAGGCCGTCCGAGCCATTGCCGCCAAAGCTGGTCAGCAGCGCCGGCTGCGCCGGGCATTTGGCGGCGCGCGAGGTCACCACTCCGTGGGTCGCGAAATGCAGGATCCGATACTGGTCAAGGTCGCCGCGGCTTTCAATTCCGGTGTCGGTGAAATTGTCCTTGGTGACGATCGTCACGCCGCCCGGATTGAACGGCCGGAGGATGTTGCCAGCGACCTCCAGCTCGTGCGCCGAGATCGGGCGGGCCCATGACGACATCGGCAGGATGCAGTCGCGGTCCACGGCTGCGGGCACCAGGCCCTGGGCAGCCGCCGAAGGAAGCGCGTTGTCGCCAAAGCCGAGATATTCCCTGGACCCGGCCGACGGCGGCGCAGCGCGCAGCTGCGCGAACGAGCGCGGCGACACGGACGTCGAAATGTCCCTGTCGCGGCCGAGCCAGCTGACGCCGCGGAAATCATAAGCAGCAGCGTCGCCGCCCTCGGCCGTGCGCTTCTGGATCAGGTCGACCGAGCCCTGGTCCATCACCAGCAGATTGGCGGGAAGGCGAAGCATCGCGCCGTCGGGCTCGAAGATCAGATGCTTGGTCGCCGCGATATCGGCGGCGAACGGGCCGAACAGCTCGCCGAACAGCTGGTGGGCCATGGCGACGTCGAAGGGATAGGTCTGGCGCTGACCGTTCTCGACCACCGAGATGGTGTCGCGGAGCGCCGAGACCTGCTGGTCGAGCTGCTTGGCGGTGACCCCGAGCTTGACCGCGCGTGCGCTCGCCGGGCTGACCAGCATTGCGTAGACGTGGTCGCCGACAATGGTCATGCGATAATAAGCTTCGCCCGGGCGAAGCACTTTCTCGAACTCGGCGATCGGGATGATGTCGCTGGAAACCGCCCGATAGCGCGGGAAGCTTCCAAGCGCCGACTGGGTGGTCAGCTGCTCCTTCTGCGACAAATCGAGAGTCGCACGCAGGGTGCGCGTGCGGACGATTTCCTCGGGCGTCGGCTTGGGCAGATCGCCGAGGCGCGCGAGCTCGACGCGGGCGCGTTCGATCTGGCGGCTCAAGGTGACCGACTGGCGGAACAGCCGCGCGGCCTCGTCGGTGCCGCCACTGAGCTCGCGGGCGAGGACAGCCTGGGTTTGCGCGAGGCCGGGGCGGACCATCAGCTGCGACGCTGCGAAAATCTCCTCGGTCGCCGCATGGTCGTTCTTCCTGAGCAGCAAGTCCACGTAAGGCCGCAGCACGTGCGCGAAGCTCGGCGGCAGGTTGGTGGTGTCGGGCTGCGAATGGACGATGTCGCGGAACATCGCCTCGGCGGTCGCCGATTGGCCGGTCCGCGCGAGATAGCCGGCAAGCCGCGCCTTGGCGTTGAGCAGCGCAGCCGAGCCCGGATAATTGACGTCGAGCAGCGCGACCCCCTGGCGATAGAGGCGGTCGGCCTCGGCATTGTTGCGACCTTCCTCGGCGATCGCGGCGAGGTCGCCGTAGATCTGAGCGCGCATCCACAGGATCGAGGCGACCTTGCCGCCGCGCACGGCCTCGAGCGCAGCGTCTGCCCGCCGCAGCGCATTGCTTGCGCCGGCCGGGTCGCCGGTCAGCCGAAGCGCGGTGCCGCGCAGCTGGAGCGCCTGGCCGTCGAGGATCTCGGCTTTCTCTGCCGGCAACAGCTCGTCCGACTGGGCGCTGAGCTGCTGGCCGATACGCGAATCGGCGTTGAGCCGCTTGGCGATCACCGAGTCGATCTCGAGCGTGCCTTTGTCGCGCGCCTCGCGGTCGAGCACGGCCTTTGGCAGCGGCTTGTCGAGCTCGGCGAGCGCGCCCTTGGAATTGCCCTGGTTGAGGTCGTGGATCGCGCGATAGTTGCGCAAGCGACGGGCAACGATCGGGTCGGCCCCGACCTGCTCGGCGGCGCGCGCGAACAATGAATCGGCCTGGGCGTAGCGGCCGAGGTTCGACTTTTGCAGCGCTTCGTTGGCGAGGCCCTCGGCGCGGCTGAGCGGCGCATCGCCGGAGTTGCTGACCGCGGCGAAGAATTCGGCCGCTTCGGCATAGCTTCCGGCGTTGTTGCGGCGATAGGCTTCGGACAGCGCCTTGGCCGGGTCGAGCGTGCCAGCCTGGACGCGGGCAAAGGCGGCCGGATCGCCGACGCCGGTGGTCGCGATCGAAATGTCGCCCTTGGCCGGCTCGTCGGCGACGATGCTCCTCAGCCCGAGCTGGAGGACGGTGTCGTAGCCGGTCAGGCCCTCGGCGGCGTACAGGATCCGGCCCTTGCGCAGCTGATAGGCGCGGTAGCCGACATCGGCGTCCTTGCGCCTGCATTCGACGATTTGGACGGCGCCGAGGCCCGGGACGTTGCCCGCCTGCGGTGCGCCGCAGGTCACGTCGGCGGCGCGAAGCGCAGCCAGGCGCGAGGTCACATTGCCGCCGTCACGCAGCTTGTACAGCTTGCCGACCGGAAGAGCGGCGTCGCGGCAGGTGATCGAGTAGCCGGCGTCGAACATGTCGACCAACGCCTTGTCGGTCGCGGTGCTCTGCGCCGAGCAGAAGATCGTGCCCGAATTGCCGATCCGGAAGCTGTCGCGGACGCTGAGCGGCGCGGCTGGAGCCAAGGAAGCCACCGCAATGCAGGAGAGGCCTGCCGCAAGCGCGAGGAAGGTCCTGTTCATGTGTACCTCCTATCAGTTCGATCCGCCGGGGCCGTCGCCGATCACGGCATCGCTGCCGCTGGTGATCGGGTCGTCGATCGGCAGCGCCGCTGGCGCCGGACCGCCGCCGGTCAGGCCAAGCGTCACGTCGATGCTGGTCTGCTCTTCGCTGTCGCTGCTGTC
The DNA here is from genome assembly GCA_040390085.1 of Pseudomonadota bacterium. Classification (GTDB taxonomy): domain Bacteria; phylum Pseudomonadota; class Alphaproteobacteria; order Sphingomonadales; family Sphingomonadaceae; genus Sphingomicrobium. Next base: position 18,712 of record JAZJZB010000007.1, read on the forward strand.
GCTGTCGTCGCTGCTGTCCTCATCCTGATCCTGGTCGGGACCCGGATCCTCGGAACCGAGCGCCAGCGGGCTCCCGCTATTGCCAACCGTGCCGAGAACCGAATCCGATCCTGACACCGACGGTGGCGGCGACGGCGGCGGGGTTACCGGCGGCGGTGATGGCGGCGGGGTCACCGGTGGTGGCGACGGCGGCGGGGTCACCGGTGGCGGCGGAGTGACCGGCGGCGGCGAGGGCGGCGGCGTGACTTGGCCGCAAGTCGTGCCGATCGCGCAGCCGTTGATGGTCGAGCCGCTTGCAAAGGTACCGGACGTTTCGACGCCGTTGGCGAAATCGTCACCGGTGACGGTGGTGCCGTCCGAGTTTACTTGCTTGCCGTACGCGAGGACCGTGGCCGAGCCATCGCCCGTACTGTCGATCGTAAGCCCGCCGTCGCCGACGGTGAGCCCGGCAAGAGCGTCCGACGTCCCGCTGTTCTGAACGAACATCGTATCGGCGATGGCCGCTTCGATGGCGCCGGCCGCAACATAGCCGTCGGGGTTCGCGGTGCCGCCGTTCGATGCGAGGTCGGCGTCGCGGCCCGTGTAGTTGGGGTTCGCCTCGAGCTGGTCGATGATCGCCTGGTCGGCGACCCAGACGTTGTCCGCATTGAGCGCGAGCACGCCCGACAGGCCGCCCGAGGAATCGGTCATTGCGATGCTGCCGGTGTCGGTGATGACTTCGATCGTATTGCCGGCGTTGAGCGTCAGCGTGTCGCCGGCTGCCGCGTTGACGAACGCCACGTCGCCTTCGACGATGATCGACCCGGCGGTGTTGGCGGTGACGTCGCCGACGCCTCGGCCGTCGGTTTCGCTCCCCTCGATCTGCAAATCGCCGAGCATGATGTCCGGCGCTTGCCCGTCGCCGATGGCGAGGGCGTTGAGCACCAGCGCGTCCGACGCAATGTCGCCGTCTTCGTTCAGGACGTAGGAACCGGCGCCAATGTCGCCGAAGCCGCTGCCGACATAGACTCCGCCCGCGGTGACTGCATTGAGCGTGATCAATGTCGTGAGACCTTCGACGCCGAGCGATGCGCTGCTGGCGATGTTGATGTCGCCGGAGGTGACGGTGATGGTGGGCACCGCAACGACGCCGTAGAAGTTCGCGGTTCCGCCGGCCGTGAAGCTCGCGGTTGCCGCGGTCACGTCGTCGACCGACGTGTCCCCGCCGGCATTCAAGGTCGCCGCCGTGCCTGCGCCGAGATCGCCGGTGGCGATCGACCCATCGGCCACGAGGCTGATCGCGGCGCCGGCGGTGAGCGCGCCGCTGGACAGGTTCCCGCCCGCGCTGAGCTCGACCGACTGCGCGGCATTGACGTTGCCCAGCGTGAAGTCGGTGCCCGCAGCGGCCTGGAACCGGCCGGTTGTGACCGGGCCGTTGATGGTGATCGATCCGCCGGTCGCGACAGGATTGAGCGCGAGCACCACATTGGGATCGAAATTGTCGTCCTCCCCGCCGCCGCCATTGTCGACGAACATGGAGCCGTCGGCGATGTAGACGCGGCCGTCGGTAGCAGTGGTGATCGATCCGGTGGCGATGTCGCCGCTGGCCATGACCAGGACGGTGTTCCCGGCGCTCAGGTCTCCGGTGGTGAGGCTACCAAGCGTCGCGAAGCCGATATTGCCGACCGCGGTGACGTCGCCGACGCTGATCGAGGTCGCCGAGCCAATTCCGACCGAGAAGCCGTCCGAGTCGCTTGCCGGCGCGTCCGGCCCGACGGTGATGTCGCCAAGGCTGATTGCGCCATTGGCGTTGCCGCCGACGTTTGAAACTGCGGTGATGTTCCCGCCGGTGACCGCGCCCTCGGATTTGAAGTTGAAATCGTAGGCGGTGACGTTTTCGAAGGTGATGTAGCCGCCCGCCTCGAGGTTGACGAAGCCGGTCGCGTTGAGATCGCCGGTGATCCCGACATGGCCGCCAGTGCCCTCTGCGGACATGTCGACGTCGCCGAACTGGGTGACGGACCCAGCATTGAGATAAAGGTTCGCGCTGCCGCCCGAAGCTCCGCCCTCGGTCGCTGCGCTCCCGCCGAAACCATTGGCCGCAACGTACACGCTTCCCGCTGTCAAATTGCCGTTGGCGGTGATCGAGCCGCTGCCGCCGCTGCCATAGCCGCCGACATCCGCGGCGTCTCCGCCGATCGCCGAGCC
>JAZJZB010000008.1:0-1616 GCA_040390085.1 Pseudomonadota bacterium
TGAATCACGCTTCAACCAGTTTGGGAATCCTGTTTATGGGTATGCGACCTAGTGCGGCTTTGCCTGGGCTTCGGCGGCCTTTGCAGCATCGGCCTTCGCCACCATCGCCGCCGCCTTGGCCTTCGCGACCTTGGCCGCCTCCTCCGCCTCCCGCCGCTTCTTGGCCTCGACGTAAAGCTGGTACTCGCTCGAGGCAGGCGTGGTCTTGAACATGCTGCCGATCTCCTCGCCGTTCGACAACCTTCTGGCCATTTCGGCGGCGGTGGCGGCGGCGCTGAGGATGTTGATCATCGCTCCGCCGCGGCAGCCCATTGGGCCGACGGTCAGGCAGTCGTTGGGCTTGAACGCTTCGTGCGGGTTGTGCGGCGCGCCCGCGCCCCCGCGCCTCTTCTCGCGCCTCGCCTCCATGATGTCGCGATTGAGCCGGTAGCCGTCGCTGCGCTGGGCGCAGATCACGATCTCGCGGCTGTTGGAATTCTGCCTTACCTCCGAGCAGTCCGGGCCCGGGGTCGTGGCCGGCGCGGATTCGGCCTTGGGCGCTGGCGAAGGTACCGGGCCGTAGGTCGCCTGCGTCGGCGCCGCTCTCGCGGTGCTGGTCGCGTCGGCGGTTGCCGTCTGGGCGAGCAACGCAAGTGCGACTGGCAGGCCGGGCATCGCGGGTCACCTTGCGGCGCTGCAGCTTGCCCGCAGGTGAATGCGGGCGGCGGCAGCGCGAGGCTAGTGGAATTCCTTTTGTGCTTCCTGGAACCAGCCCTTGGGCGCCACGCCCTGCTCGTGGGCAGGGGCCTGGACCTTGCGCGGTGGCGGCTGGTTGCCCGGATAGGCGGCGATCATGATCGCGACTCCAAGCACTGCAAGCAAGGCGATCAGCACCAGGAACGGAAGCGTCGAAAGCAGCAGCCGCGGGTGTTCGGGCTGGGTCCGCGCTTGCTCACGGCGGGCAGCCCGGGCGCTGCGCTTGCGGGCCATCATTCCGAGATAATCCTCGGCCCTGGTCCAGGCGCGCGCGGACGCCGGAGTCGACAATTCTTCCTTGTGACTCACGGACTTGAGCCTGCGCCTCGGGCAGAAGATTGGCAAGAACCGCGGTGGTTCCAAACGGCGGAATCTGCCGGATTGTTGCTCGGTTGCGGCAGTTTATTTGCTGGGCGGGACCGTCAGTTCGGCGAGCGTCCTGGAGCCGCACTTGACGGTCACGGTATCGACCGCGCCGCTGGCCGGGATGGTCTGCGTCACGTCCCACCAATTGTCGGGCGAGGCAAAGCCGGTGTCATTGACCGTGACCGTCGGCGAGACCTCGGCTTTCGCGCCGCTGACGACGGCCGGCTGGAGAACCGCTTTGTAGCGCGGGTCGAGGCGGAACGCCTTGCCGCGGACCACGATATTGCCTGCCTTGTCGCGGCTGGCCTTCCAGCCCTTGGTGTCGGGCTCCTTGAAGAAGCAATAAGCCGGCTTTGGCTTCTTCGCCGCGGTGGCGGCTTTGGCGGCTGCCTGGTTGGCGGTGTCATCGGCCGACTGGCCGCAAGCAGCGAGCCCCGCGGCCGCGGCGAGCAGGAATGTGGATTTGCGCATTGCGTCCCTCCCTTGGCCTGCATTGGAGCCAAGGGAGGGCGCCG
>JAZJZB010000008.1:1626-32884 GCA_040390085.1 Pseudomonadota bacterium
GCTTTGCTCCTGTTCGAACAGATCGGCGACGACATCGCCGCGCGCGGTCAGCCGGACCTGCTCGCCCTCGACCTCGGCGACGAGGCCGCGGGGAATGTAATGATGGTGCTCTTCATGACCGATCCCGCTGTCGGCGCGGATCAGCTTGATGCGGTTGTCCTCGACCTTGTCGACGGTGCCGATGTGGACCCCATCGGCGCCGATGACTTCCATATGTTCCCGAATGTCTTCGAATCCGCTCATGGCTGGCAGCCTCCTTCGTTTCGTCGGCTATAACACAATTGGCCTGCTGCCGCTCCACCGGTGGGTTGAGGCGTTAACCAATCGCGCTTAAGCGGCCGCCATGCTCGACGTCAGAACCACCACCATCGCCGATACCCAAACCGCTCCCGAAGCGCCCCCTTCACCGACCCACGTCGCGATCCGCCGCGAAGATTACCAACCGCCCGACTGGCTGGTGCCCGAGATCAGCCTCGACTTTGCGCTCGGCGAGGAACGCACACGCGTTCGCGCGACGCTGACCGTGGAGCGCAATGGGCCGCACGACCGCCCGCTGCGGCTCGACGGGGACGATGTCCAGCTCGTGTCGGTTCGCATCGACGGGCAAGACGCGGACCACCGGATGGATGGGGCGACGCTGGTGGTCGACATCAGCGGCGACAAAGCGATCGTCGAGACCGAAGTTGAGGTCAGCCCGGCGGCCAACACCAAGCTGATGGGCCTCTACGCCTCGAACGGCATGTTGTGCACGCAGTGCGAGGCCGAGGGCTTCCGCCGGATCACTTTCTTCCCGGACCGGCCCGACGTGTTGTCGCGCTATCGGGTCCGAATGGAAGGCGACGCCAAAGCGTTCCCGGTCCTGCTGTCGAATGGCAACCGAGTGGCCGCGGGTGACGCGGCTGACGGCCGGCATTGGGCCGAATGGCAGGATCCCTTCCCGAAGCCTTGCTATCTGTTCGCGCTGGTCGCGGGCGATCTCGAGGCCAACCGCGACCGCTTCACCACCATGAGCGGCCGCAACGTCGACCTCGCGATCTGGGTGCGCGCGGCCGACCTGCCCAAGACCCAGCACGCAATGGACAGCCTCAAGCTGGCGATGGCGTGGGACGAGAAAGTCTACGGGCGCGAGTACGACCTCGACCAGTTCAACATCGTCGCCGTCAGCGATTTCAACATGGGGGCGATGGAGAACAAGAGCCTCAACGTGTTCAACTCGGCCTATGTGCTTGCTGACCAGGACACCGCGACGGACGGCGACTTCGACAATATCGCGCGCGTCGTTGCCCACGAATATTTCCACAATTGGTCGGGCAACCGCGTCACCTGCCGCGACTGGTTCCAGCTCAGCCTCAAGGAAGGCTTCACCGTGTTCCGCGACCAGAGCTTTTCGGCCGAGGTCGGAAGCGCACCGGTCAAGCGGATCGAGGATGTGCGCGTGCTTCGCGCGGTCCAGTTCCCCGAGGACCAGGGCCCGCTCGCCCATGCCGTGAGGCCGGACAGCTACATCGAGATTTCCAACTTCTACACGGCGACCGTCTACAACAAGGGCGCCGAAGTCATCCGCATGTTCCACACGGTGCTTGGAGCGGACAAGTTCCGCGCCGGGACCGACCTCTATTTCGAGCGCCACGACGGCGAGGCCGCGACCTGCGACGACTTCGTCAAGGCGCTTGAAGATGGCAGCGGCGCCGATCTCGGCCCGTTCAAGATCTGGTACAGCCAGGCGGGCACGCCCAAGGTGCACGCGAGGCTCGAACATGATGCCGCCGCGAAAACCGCGACTCTGCATCTCGAACAGCACGAGGATGCGACTCCGGGCCAATCGACCAAGCAACCAATGCCGATCCCGCTCAAGACCGCGCTGATCGGCGAATCCAGCGGCCATGAAATCTGTCCCGAGCGCCTGATCGTCCTCGATCACGCGAGCCAAAGCGTGACCTTCGACAACGTCGTCGAACCGCCGCTGCTTTCGATCAATAGGGCATTCTCAGCGCCGGTGATCATAACCGTCGACCGCCGCGCCGGCGAGCTCGAGGCGCTTGCCCGCGCCGACACCGACCCGTTCGCTCGCTACGAAGCGATCCAGGAGCTGATGTTGCGCGCGCTCACCGCGGGCGCTCGCGGCGAAAAGCCTGACAGCGGGGCGGTGATCGATGCGATCGGCTCGACGCTCAAATCCAACGCACTCGACCCCGCGTTCAAGGCCGAAGCGATCATGCTTCCCGGCGACAGCCTGATTGCCGACCGGATGGACGTGGTCGATCCCGACGCGATCCACGCCTCGCGCGACCGGCTCCGCCTGGCGATCGGCAGCGCGCTTCCCGGCGAGCTCCTGGCGGCGCATCGCAGCGACGGGGTCGAAGGCCATGACCTCAGCCCCAATGCCAAGGGCGTTCGCCGGCTGCGCGCGGTCGCGCTTGGGCTGATCGCGGCGGCCGACCAGGCCCAGGCCGCGGCCCTCGCCAAGGCGCAGTTCGACCGCGCCGACAATATGACCGATCGCCAGGGCGCGCTCGGCGTGCTGGTGTCGCTTGAGGCGCCCGAGCGCGCTGCCGCGCTCGACGCTTTCTACGAGCGCTTCAAGGACGACGCGCTGGTGCTCGACAAATGGTTCGCGCTGCAGGCCGCAGCGCAGCGCGCCGACACCGTCGACCAGGTGCTGAAGCTCGCCGCGCATCCGGATTTCGTGATAACCAACCCGAACCGGCTTCGCTCACTCGCGGGCACGTTCAGCGGCAACCATTGGGCGTTCCATTCGGCCGACGGCCGCGGCTATGCCTTCCTCGCCGACATGATCATCGCCGCCGACAAGCTCAACCCGCAAGTCGCAGCCCGGCTGGTGCCGCCGTTCGGCCGCTGGAAACGGTTCGAGCCCAAGCGCTCGGCGATGATGCGCGAGGCGCTGGAACGCGTGGTTGGAACGCCTGGGCTGTCGAAGGACGTGTTCGAGCAGGCCTCCAAGAGTCTGGCCTAGGCTAGCCGCCGATCCATTTGGCGACTTCGAGCGCGACCTCGTTTGCCGCCCGGTTGAGCGCCGGCCCGATGCTCGGCCCGCTGCCGTCGGCGGGCGCGGTCGCGGTGAAGCGCCGGGTTTCGACATGGCTTCCGCCCTGGGTCGAGAGCGAAGCATCGTAAACAACCACGACCTGCGCCGTGGAAGCGTCGTAGCCGAAGCGCTGCAGCTCGCCGGTGACGAGCAGCCCAGGATCGAGCGTCGTTTGCTGCGGGTCGAGGACGACGCGGCTGGTGGTCCGCCGCACCGTTTCCTCGAGCAGCCCCTGGAACAGCCGGTCGGGCGTATCGACCCACTGCAGGTTGGTCACATATTGGACGTCGGTCGGGGTCAGCTGGACCGGAACCCGCACCGTGCGCAGTTCCTTCGAAACGACCGGAGTCGCGATAGTCACGGCCTGGCCGGCGTTGACCGTGCGCTGGATCGGGCCGGGGTCGGCCGCTTCGGGAGTCAGCGTCTGGAGCGTAGTCGGTGGCTTGCCGCCACCAAGCATGCTGCTGATCGAGCAGCCGGCGAGCGCTGCTGCAACGGCAAGCGGAGCGATAATCCTGACGATCGGCCTCATTTGCGTTTCCCTGGCTTGTAGTCGGGCAGCTTTTCAGGCCCGAGCGCGCCGCCGATGCCTTGCTGATTGACACGATTGGACACCGACTGGAGCGACTGCGTCAGATCGCGCAGGTCATGCACCAGCTTGTTGGCCTCGGGCAGCGTCGACTTGCTGAAGTTCTGGACACCCGGCCTGGCGTCGCTGATAATTGCGTCCAGATTATCCGCGGCCTGCCGCGCGGAGACGATCGCCTTGTTGAGATTCTCTACTGCCGGGCGGCCTTGTTCCGTCACCAGCCGGTTGGTGTTGGCCCCAAGGGCAGCAATGTTGTCCGCAGCGACGCCGGCATTGTGGGTGGCGATCTTGATCTCGGCAATCGTGTCGCCAAGCTCGGGAGCGCGTTTGCGCAGCTCCGCAGTCGTGACATCGATATTCTCGAGGATGTCGGAGATCGAATTCTGGTTCTTGTCGCTGAGCAGCTCGGTAAGCCGCTCTGTCAGCCGATTGATGCGGTCGAGCGTTTCCGGCGCGCTGGCGAGCAATGCGCCGAGCCCGCTGGTGCTTGCCGGGACGACTGGGCAGCCTTGGGGCCCAACCGTGGCGATCGGCGGCCGTCCGCGCACCGCGCCTGAAAGCTGAATTTCCGGCGGCGCGGTAAAGCTTACGGTGTGGAGCTGGGCGGTCGTCCCCTGCAGGACGGGCGTCTGCTCATCGACCTCGATGCGAACCCAGACGAACTCAGGCCGGTTCGGAAGCAGGGAGATCTTGGTCACCTGCCCGACCGGCACACCGGAGAAGCTGACTCCAGAACCCTTGTTGAGGCCGCCGACCGCCTGGCCGAAGTAGATGTCGTAACATTTGGTCGCCTTGTTCGAGAGTCCGGCGAGCCAGACGATGAACAGGAGGACGCCGGCGAGCAAAGCCACCGTCACAGCGCCGACCATCACGTAATTTGACCGGGTCTCCATTACGCTGTGACCTCATGCTCATAGCTGGCCGCGGCGGCACGCCCCCGAGGCCCGTTAAAATACTCTTGTATCCAAGGATGATCCAAAGCCAATAGTTCCGGGATCGTTCCGACCCCGAGAACGTGCTTGTCCGCAAGCACGGCGATGCGGTCGCAGATCGAATGAAGCGTATCCAGATCGTGGGTGATCAGGAACACGGTGAGCCCAAGCCGCTTCTGAAGCGACAGGATCAATTCATCGAACGCTGCGGCCGCAATCGGGTCGAGGCCGGCAGTCGGCTCGTCGAGGAAGAGCAATTCCGGATCGAGCGCGAGGGCTCGAGCGAGCCCTGCGCGTTTGACCATGCCACCCGACAGCTCGGACGGATATTTGGGGCCTGCGTCGGGCGGAAGCCCGCCCATCGCGATCTTGAACCCGGCGATCTCGTCGAGCAGCTTTTCCTCGATGAACGGAAAATATTCGCGGATCGGCACTTCGACATTCTCGGCCACGGTCAGGGTCGAGAACAGTGCGCCGTTCTGGAACAGGATGCCCCAGCGGCGACGGATGTTTTTGGCTTCGTCCTCGTCGCGATTGATCATATTCTCGCCGAGGACTTCGATTTCCCCAGCCTCGGGAGTCTGCAGCCCGATGATCGAGCGCAGCAGGACCGACTTGCCGGTGCCCGAACCGCCGACCACCCCAAGGATTTCGCCGCGGCAGACAGTCAGGTCGAGCTTGTCGTGAATGACCTGCTCGCCGAAGGCGTTGCGCAATCCGCGCACGGTGATGACCGGATGGCAATCCTTCGGGATCATTTCCACCCGATCGAGCTGAAGAAGACCGCGAACACCGAGTCGAGCACGATGACCAGGAAGATCGACTGGACGACCGCGGTGGTGGTTCGCGTTCCGACCTGTTCGCTGTCGCCTTCGACCAGCATGCCCTGGAAGCAGCCGGCCAACGCAATGATGAAGCCGAACACCGGCGCCTTGATGAGTCCGACCCACAGATCGGACGGCGGAATGACGGCCTGCAGGGTCTGGATGTAGGTCAGCGGCGGAATGCCTAGTTGGAGCCAGACGAAGATCCCGCCGCCGAGAAGGGCCAGCAACATCGCCCAGAACGCCAATAACGGCATCATCACGATCGCCGCGATCATGCGCGGGATGACCAGCGCCTCGATCGGCGACACACCGATGGTGCGCATGGCGTCGATCTCCTCGGTGATCTTCATCGTCCCGAGCTGCGCGGCAAAGGCCGATCCCGAGCGGCCGGCGACCATGATCGCGGTCATCAAGGTGCCGAGCTCGCGCACGGTAATTCGACCGACCAGGTTGATCGTATAGATTTCGGCGCCGAACTGCTCGAGCTGGACCGAGCCCTGCTGGGCGATGACGATGCCGATGAGGAAGCTCATCAGCCCGATGATCCCGAGCGCGCGAACCCCGACCACGTCAAACCGCTGGACGACGGCATTGACCCGGAACCGCCGCGGTCGGCGGATCACATTGGCAAAACCGATCAGCGTCGCGCCTAAGAAGCCGAGCAATCCAACCAGCGTGGTTCCGGCTTCGGCGACCCATTCTCCAAGTTCGGCCAGGGCCCGGGAAAAGCCCGGCTTTTGGACCGGGTGGACCTGGACCGGCTCGTCGAAATCGCCGACCTGCTTGAGCAGGCTCACTTCATCGCGGCTGGCGCCGATCACTTCGGCCTTGCGGTCACGGACCGTGCGGTAGACGATCCACGCACCAACCGTGTCCATTCGTTCGATCTCGGACAGATCGATGGTCAGTGGGTCGGGCAAGGAATCGATTTCGCGCTGGGTGGTAGCCGCACGGGTGATCGTCAGTGCACCCGCTACGCGGTACACAGCGCCGTGTTGGCTTTCCCCCTGCGAGTGGTCCTCTTCGGCCATTCCACTGGAGTAGTGCGCGAATTGAGGGCTTCGGGCAAGTCGGCGCTGCGCAACCCTTCCCTGCCCTGTCCGCCGCCACTATGCGCGAGCAACATGATCGACCGCGCCGACTATGATGCCGCTTACCCAGCGGTCGCTGACGGTGTGACCCTGTACGTGTGGCGCGAACCGGCTTTCCGGGTCGCGCAGTGGACCGCGCGCGCGGGGCTGCCGGCGATCGCGACGACGACCGCCGCGGCGGTGATGAGCGCTGTCACCTTTGTCTTGTTCTGGACCGCGAATTACTGGCCCGGGCTACTTGCCGGCTTTGTCTTCGGAGTGGTTGCGACGGCCGCGGTCCACGTCGTGCGCGCTCCGGGCTCGAGCAAGGCCATGCTTCAAGCGCTCGTCCTTCTCAGCCCGCCAGTGTGGTGGTGGGCGTGGGAGCATGGCCTTGCCGCTTACGGCCGCCCTTTGACTCCACTGCTTGCAACGATTGTGCTGTGGACGATCGTCGGCGGCTATGCCGGCCAACGGATCATCGAATTGGTGGCCGTTCGGCGGTTCGGCGTGGCGATCGACCGTTGGCACCCGTTCGACAGCCGTTTCCGGCTGGTCGCCGCCGACCGCGACATCGACCTCGCAATATTGCTCATCGCGATGGTGCTCGGCCGGCCTCGGTTCGGGCTCGAAGCGGTCGGCTGGTGGACGCTGATCAGCCTGATCGTCGCTGCAGTGCGCTTTGCCCAGATGAACGACCACAAAGCGCGCGGGCGGGCGATCGCCTCGTGGCTCGACGGATGACTCACAGCGCGATCGTCCTTGCTGGATCGAGACCGGGCCGCGATGCCTTTGCGGCCAGCTTCGGCACGGACCTGAAAGCGCTGATCCCGGTCGGCGGCGAGCCAATGGTGCGGCGGCCGGTGCGAGCTCTCCTGGCGAGCGGGAGCATCGGCAAGGTGCTGGTGCTGAGCCAGGCCCCCGACCGCCTCGCCGCTGTCCTGCCGGAAGACCCGCGGCTGTCGGTTGGCCGGTCGGATGGCACAATCGCCGAAACGCTGCTGACGCTGATCGACAGCGGCGAGGTGGAATGGCCGCTGCTCGTCACTACTGGCGATCACGCCCTGCTCGAACCCGCCATGATCGACGAGTTTTGCAACGCAGCGAGCGATAGTGATGTGGCACTGGGAGTGGTCGAGCGGGCCACTTTGATGCAGCGGTTTCCGGGCGCGAAGCGCACATGGATCAAATTCCGCGGCGGGGCCTGCACCGGCGCCAATTTGTTTGCGCTTCGGTCAGCCGAGGTGGCGCCGGCGATCGAGCTATGGCGATCGGCCGAGCAGGGCCGCAAGAAAGGCTGGCGCGTGCTGATGTTGTTCGGGCCGTTGATTCTGCTCGGCGCAGGGCTCCGGCTGCTCAGCCTCGACCAGGTGCTGGCGCGAGTCGGGCGCAGGCTCGGACTCAAGGTCAAAGCCGTACGATTGTCGAACCCGCTCGCCGGGATCGATGTCGACAAGGCGGCGGATCATGCCTTGGTGACCGAGATCCTCGAAGGGCGCGCATGAGCGATCTCGCCGTCTATGACATGGACCGGACGGTGACGCGCACGGGAACCTACACCCATTTCCTGCTGCATTGCGCGGTCCGGCGCGCGCCGTGGCGGTTACTGTTCGTGCCCGTCGCCGCGCTGTTGATGCTGGCTTATGTGGCGCGGCTGATCGACCGCGGGACGCTGAAGGAACTCAACCATCGGCTGCTGCTCGGATCGAAGGTCCATCCGCGCGAACTAAAGCCGCTGGTCGACAGCTTCGCAGACAAGCAGGTCGCGACCAACATCCGGCCCGGCGCACGCAAGGCGATCGCGCGCGACAAGGCTGACGGGCGTCGGCTGGTGCTCGCGACGGCGTCGTACCGGCTTTACGCGGACGCGATCGCCGAACGGCTCGGCTTCGACGACGTGATCGGCACCGGCTCGATCATCGGCCTCGACGAGCGCGTCCACGCCAGGATCGCGGGCGAGAATTGCTACGGCCCCGCCAAGATGCGGATGATCGCCGACTGGGTCGAGAAATCCGGCCTCAAGGGCGCTCAGGGGCATATCCGCTTCTATTCCGACCATGTGTCGGACCAACCCGCGTTCGAGTGGGCCGACGAGCCGGTCGCGGTGAACCCCCACGGCAAGCTCCAGCGCCTCGCACTGGCACGCGGCTGGCAAGTCGAAGACTGGGGCTAGATCGCGTTCAATGCGTTGGCGAAGTCGGCGATCAGGTCGTCGGCATCCTCGACCCCGATCGAAATCCGCACCAGGTTGGGCGTGATGTCGAGCGCCTTCTTGCGCTCCTCGGGCACCGACAAATGGGTCATCGCCGCCGGCGCGCTGGCCAGAGTCTCGGTGCCGCCGAGGCTGACCGCGAGGTTGGCGATCTGGAGCGCGTCGAGGAAGCCGAACGCCTCCTTCTCGCCGCCCCTCAGATAGAGCGAGAAGGTCGATCCCGCCCCGGTGCAGTGGCGCTTGAAGATATCCGCCTGGCGCGAGCCTTCCTCGAGGAAACCCAGATAGCCGATCTTTTCGACCTTCGGGTGGCTGCGCAGGAAGTCGCACACCTTCGCGGCATTTTCCCCGGCGCGCGTCATGCGCAACTCGAGCGTCTCGAGGCTGCGCAACAGCATCCACGCGGTGTTCGGGTCGCAGATCGTGCCGATGGTGTTGCGCATCATCCGGACCTGGTTGATCAGGCCTTTCTCGCCGACCAGGCCGCCGGCGACGAGATCGCTGTGGCCGCCGACATATTTGGTGAGGCTGTAGACCGAAAGGTCCGCACCCTGGGCGAGCGGTTGTGCCCACAGCGGTCCGAGGAAAGTATTGTCGATCGCGATCGGCGGCCGTTGGTCCTCCGCGAACGCCGCGTTGCGCGCGGCGGCGACCGCTTCGACATCGACGAGGGCATTGGTCGGGTTGGCCGGGCTTTCGAGGTAGATCAGCGAAACGCGGCCTTTTTCCTTGGCCCTGGCAATGACGGAATCAATTTCCTCGCGGGTCGCGCCCGCCGGGAAGTCGAGCCACGAGATTCCGAACTGGCCGAGGATCTTGCCGATCAGGGTCTCGGTCGCCGCATAAAGCGGGCCGGAGTGGACAACATAGTCGCCGGGCCGCAGGAACGTCAGCAGCAGCGTGGCGATCGCCGACATGCCGCTCGAAAAGGCCAATGCATCGTCGGCTTCTTCCCACAGCGCGAGGCGATCCTCGAGGATCTCCTGGTTGGGGCCGTTGAAGCGCGAATAGATAAGGCCCTCGGCGCCGCCCGGCCGCTTGCCGGTCACGCCCTCGAAGAAGCGTTTGCCGGCGGCCGCGCTCTCGAACACGAAGGTCGAAGTGAGGAAGATCGGCGGCTTCAATGAGCCTTCGCTGAGCTCCGGGTCGAAGCCGTAGCCGAGCATCAGGCTCTGCGCCTTGAGCTTGCGGTTGCCGATCTGGGTCGGGGACGGCCGCGGCGGCCGGTTATGCTGCGGCGTGCCGGTCAAATCGTCTTCGGTGGGCAAATGAGATCTCCTCTTGCGAGTCTCCCTACTCACAGCCCGCCAGCGCGGCTAGGCCGCGCCCGCCAAAGCGTCAACCGGGGATGGCGATTGCGCTCAGCTGGCGGCCGTAATCGGCCTCGCGGCGGTGGGTCGCGCGGCGGTAGCTGTAGAAGCGGCCGGAGTCGGCATAGGTATCGAGGTTGAGCGCTTCGACCTCGTCGATCCCGGCGGCGATCAGCCGGTGGACGACATAATTTTCGAGATCGAAGTGCGGCTTGCCGCCGTCAGCGGTCGCGAAGAAGCGTTGATTATCGGGATCGGCCTCGACGAAGCGCGCGCGAAAGCCTTCGTCCACTTCATAATTGGGCTGGGCAATGCACGGCCCGACCGCGGCGTGGATATTTTCGCGGCGCGCGCCGAGCTGCTCCATCGCCGCGATCGTCGCATCGGTCACTCCGGCGAGCGCCCCGCGCCAGCCGGCATGGGCGGCCCCGACGACGACCGCGTGATGATCGGCGAACAAGACCGGCGCGCAGTCGGCGGTGAGGATCCCGAGCAGCACGTTGGGACGGTCGGCGACCATTGCGTCGGCGCGCGGGCGCTGGTCCTGCGGCCACGGGCCGTCTACCCGGATAACTTCGGCCGAATGAACCTGGTGGACCGTGGCAAGCTCGGCTTGGGGCAACAGCGCCGCGATGGCCAGGCGCCGGTTTCCGGCGACCGCCTCCCGGTCATCGTTGCTGCCGTAGCCGACATTGAGGCCGGCGAGCTCGCCGACAGACACGCCGCCCCGGCGGCCGAGGAAACCATGCGGCAGTTGGCCAAGGCTGACCGCCCGAATGACCTCGACGCTCATGATTTTCGCGGGCTCACAGCCGTTTGCGCATGATGATGTCCTCGTCGGCATGGCTGCCGACCATGAAGTCGTAGCGGCCGACGCTCTCGAATCCATAGCGCTCGTAGAAGCGGGCGGCCCGGCGATTGTCGGTATAGACGGTGAGATAGAGCTCCTCGAAGTCCCGCCGCCGCGCCTCGTCGATCGCCCAGTCCATCAGCGCCACCGCGATTCCCCGGCCATGGTGCGCCTGGAGCACGTAGATCTGCCTGAGCTCGATCGCGCGCGCTTCGGTTTCAACCGGCAAACTCGACGGGCCGAGCTTCACGAAGCCGACCGGTTCGCCGCCGCTTTCGGCGATGCGGAACCGGTAGCGCGGATCGAGGAACTCCTCTTGCCACGCGGCCGGAGAGAACTTGCCGAGGAAACCCGCCAAGTCTTCGGCGCGATAGAGATGCGCGAACGTGTCGCAGAAACTGGTCCGGAAAATCCGGTCGATCGCCGGCAGGTCATCGGCCGTCGCGTCGCGATACGCCGCGTTCATGCGAAGCCCGCCGGGGTCGGCCAATCCGCCGAATGAATCGCGATCACCTTGAACAACTCTCCCATCTGGCTTCGACCGGTGAGACGCTCCAACCCGACTTGGACATCGGCAGCGCAATCCGGATTGGCGCGCGAGAGGGCCTGCGCGCGGGATTCGATGCCGAGACGGATCAGCCATTCGCCTTGACGCACCGGCGCGGTCACCGCCGCCCCGGCTTCGCTGGCGGCGCGGGCTGCCGCTTCGAAATCAACATGGCTGGTCAGGTCCTGCTCGCCTGGATCGGCGAGGATTGGCGCAAAGCCGTGTCCGCGCACCGCTTGCAGCGTATCGCCGGGCGCGCTTTTCGCGTGGCCATAATCGACGATCAGCGCGATTCCACCGTGCTCGACGAGATGGCGAGCAATGGTGGCGACCGCGTCCTCGCGCGCCGGCGAGGTCTCGACGATCTCTCCGTCGCGGTCGAACGCCAGCCCGCCGGCGGCGACCGTCACCCGGCGCTCGATTCCGCCGACATGCTGGCGGATCGGCAAGGCGTCGAGGAACTCGTTGGCGACCAGCAACAGCGGCCTGGCCGGAAGATCCTCAATCGAGTCTTGCCAATGCGCGCCTGGCAAGACGATCTCTTGGAGCTGGCGCAGAACAGGGCTGGTCTCGACCAAATGCGCCTCGCCGCCGAAGCCCGCCGCCCTGAGCATTCGCAGCGCGTCGCGCGCCAGTGTTCCGCGGCCGGGACCAAGCTCAGCATAAACCGCGCCGGTCGGCGCTCCTGCGCGTTTCCAGGCGTCGGCCAAGGCCGCACCCACCAGCTCACCGAACATCTGGCTGATCTCCGGCGCGGTGGTGAAGTCGCCGCCCGCGCCGAGCGGATCGCGCGTCGCGTAATAATAGGAATTGCAGGCCTCCATATAGGCTTCGACGCTGATCGCCCCTTCGGCGCCAATCCGCTCGCGAAGCGCCCGCTCGAACGGGGTCACGCTACCGAAGCGGTGCCCGCCGTCGACTCGACGCGCACTCGGCGGCCCTTGGCGGTCAGCATCAAATAGAGTCCGCCAATTATCATCGGCAAGGACAACCACTGGCCCATGTGCAGCCCGGTCACCTGCGCGAAACGAACGAGCTGCTGGTCAGGCTCGCGGATAAACTCAATTCCGAAGCGGAAGACGCCGTAGAAGAACAGAAAGGCGCCGACGAGCTTGCCCGGCTCGTACCGCGCCTTGGTCTTCCAGAACATCCACCACAGGATCGCAAACAGGACAATGCCTTCACCGACCGCCTCATAGATCTGGCTGGGGTGGCGCGGCGGGCCGAGAGCGGGGCCGAACGGGGTCATTTCCATGAAACGTACCGCCCACGGCGCCGTTGTCGGCGCACCCCACAGCTCCTGGTTCAGGAAGTTGGCGATGCGCACCAGGAAAAAGCCGAACGGCGCGCAGCAGGCGACATAATCGTGGACCCTGAGCCACGACAACTTTTCCTTGCGCGCGAAATAGAAGATCCCGAGCGACGTGCCGATGACGCCGCCGTGGAAAGACATGCCGCCGTCCCACAGCTTCACGATTTCGATCGGGTGTTGGAGATATTGGCCCAAATTGTAGAACAGGACGTAGCCAAGGCGGCCGCCGAGAATGATCCCGAGCGCGGCATAAAAGACGAGGTCGTCGGCGTGGCGGCGCGCCAGCGGTGCGCCGGGCTGCTTGAGCAATTTCAGCAGGTACCAATAGCCGATGAAAATTCCGGCGAGGTAGGCAAGGCTGTACCAGCGCAGATCGAACGGACCGATGCTCAGCGCGATCGGCGACAGGCCGAGGTCCGGAAAAGCGATGAACTGGGATTTGTCGGCGGCTTGCAAGGGCTTCCCCATGAATGTTCAGCGCCTCATAAGACGGGCACGCCGAAAGGCAAAGGAGCAGTGGACCGGGAATGCGAAGCGAGCTCGACCGACGGTTTGACGAGGAGCTGGCCCGCGTCACCGGGCCCGGCGGCCGGCTGGTCATCGGCAATGACGAGCTCGGACGCGCGATCGTCACCAACTTCCCAGGCACACTGCCGCTCTTCTTCCGGACCTTTTGTGCGCTTTATGCCGACAACGAAGCGGTAGTCTGCGGCGACGAACGGCTCAGCTTCGCCGACCTCGACCGCATTTCGGAACGGGTCGCTCACGGGCTCGCCAGGCGCGGCATCGTCAAAGGGGACCGCGTGGCAATCGCAATGCGCAACTGCGCCTCGTGGATCATCAGCTACATGGGGATCCTCAAGGCCGGCGGAATCGCGACCCTGCTCAACGGCTGGTGGGAGCCGGCCGAAATGGAGCATGCCGTCCTGCTAACCGACCCCAGGCTGATCATCACCGATCCCGCCCGCGCACAGCGCATCGCGGCCCGCTGCGCCAACCGCGACACCGTCAGCCTGGCGATCGACCGACCGGTCGAGCAAGCGCTCGGCGAGCTCATCGGCGAGGGCGAAACGGCGCTTCCCGAAGTCGCCCCCGAAGACGACGCGACGATATTGTTCACTTCGGGCTCGACCGGCGATTCCAAGGGCGCGCTCTCGACGCATCGCTCGGTGACGACCGGCACTTATGCTTATTCCACTGGCCTCATCGTTCTTCGCGGCCTGCTCGAGCAGGACGGCTGCCCGCCGCCGACTCCGCGCACCTTGCTCAGTGTGCCTTTGTTCCACGTCACCGGCGAGGTTCCTGTGATGCTCAACAGCTTCGTCGTCGGGCGCTGCATGGTGATCATGCCCAAGTGGGACGCGACCGAGGCCCTGCGGCTGATCGAAAAGGAGCGAGTCACCTATTTCGTCGGCGTTCCGACCATGAGCCTCGAGCTGATGAACCACCCGGACCGGCACAAATATGACCTGTCCTCGCTCAAGGACATCACCGCCGGCGGAGCGCCGCGGCCGATCAGTCACGTCGAACGGCTGAAGCACGAGTTCCCCCATGCGCAGCCGGCGCTCGGCTATGGCCTGACCGAAACCAACGCCACCGGCTGCGCCAATTTCTGGAGCAGCTATGCCGCGAAACCGGCCTCGACCGGACGCGCCCAGAAGCCGCTGGTCGAGGTCGCGATTCTTGGCCCTGGCGACGCCAAACTGCCGACGCAAGAAGCCGGCGAGATCGGGATCCGAACCGCCGCCAACATCCGCTGCTACTGGCGCAACCCGGAGGCAACCGAAGCGGCCCTGACGGGGGACGGCTTCGTCCGCACCGGCGACATCGGCTATCTCGATGAGGACGGCTATTTGTTCATCGTCGACCGCAAGAAGGAAATCATCATCCGCGGCGGCGAGAATATCTCGGCGGCCGAAGTCGAGGCCGAATGCTACGCCTGCGCAGCAGTCGTGGAAGCTGCCGTGTTCGCAGCACCCGACGAACGGCTCGGCGAAGTGCCGATCGCGGTCGTCCACCTCAAGCAAGGCGAACGGATTGGCGGCGACGAGCTCCGCTCCTTCCTCGATGGCCGCCTCGCCAGGTTCAAGATCCCCGAGCGGATCATCGTGTCGGACGAAAGCCTGCCGCGGCTCGGCACCGGCAAGATCGACCGGCGCGCGCTCAAGGCCCGATATTCCAAGTGAAAGCGCACGCGCGTTGAACATCGACCGTCGCACATTGTTGATCGGCGGCGGCGCGGGCGTGGGTCTGGTCGTCGCCTACGCGCTGTGGCCGCGCCACCTCGCCAGCGGCCTCGCCGCACGGAAAGGCGAACAAGCCTTCGGCGCGTTCATCAAGATATCGCGCGACGGGCGCATCACCGTTGCGGTGCCGCAGGTCGAAACTGGCCAGGGCATCTGGACCGCGCTGCCGCAAGTCGTCGCCGACGAGCTAGGCGCCGCGTGGGAAACGATCGGGGTCGAGCCCGCACCGCTGAACGGCGAATATGCCAACCCGCTGGCGAAAGCCGAAGGCTGGCCCAAGTCGATCCGGATCACCGCCGGATCGACATCGGTGCGGGGATTCGAGCAGCCGATGCGCGAGGCCGCCGCGATTGCGAGAATGATGCTGGTCGGCGCAGCCGCGGACCGCTGGAACGTGGATCCGAAGGATTGCGACACGGCCGACGGGTTCGTGATCAACGGAGTGAGGACCTTCACCTTCGGCGAGCTTGCCGAAGAGGCCGCCGACCGCAGCCCGCCGCGGCGTGCCATCCTCAAGGAATCGACCAGGTCGCGGCTGGTCGGCCAGTCGCTGCAGCGGCTCGACGGGCCGGCAAAGGCCGGCGGCAGCTTGCGCTTTGCCGGCGACGTGCGCCTGCCCGGGATGCTGTTCGCGTCGGCGCGCCTGGCGCCGCCGGGAGGGCGATTGACCGGCTATTCGCGCGACGCGATCGCGGCAATGCCGGGCATCCGCCACGTCGCTGCGCGCGAGGGCTGGTTAGCCGTAGTCGCAACCAACTGGTGGCAGGCGGAGCGCGCGGTCAAAGCTGCCGATCCGAAGTTCTCGGCTGCGCGTAGGCCGCCCGATCCTCGTCAGATGTTCGACGAGGCCCTGGCCAATGGCGACGCGCAGGCCTGGTTCACCAGCGGGGATTACGACAAGGTCACCCGCGGCTCGCGGCCGCTCGCGGCGACTTTTTATGCCGCGCCCGCGCAGCACCTCGGCCTCGAAACCCTGACCGCCACGGCGCGGTTCGTCAGCGGTCAACTGGAAGTGTGGGTCCCCACCCTCGCTCCCGATGCGGTGCGCGACCTCGCCGAACGGACAGCGAGCGGCACTAAGGCCATTCTCTATCCAATGCCGGTCGGCGAACCGGCCGGGCGCGCGCTGGAAGCGGACGCCGTGCCCGTTGCGATCCATCTTGCCCGCGCGACCGGGCGCCCGGTCCAGCTGACGCTGTCCCAATCGGCGAGCCAGAACCACGACCGCGTTTCGGGCGGGGCCTTGGCGCGGATGACGGCGCTGCCGGGCGCCGGCGGGATCACAGCGGCGTGGAAGATGCGGGTGACAGCCGGGGGCGGCTTCGGAGCAGCCCTGGCAGGCCTGGTCGGTGAGAACTCGCCGTCGAAGCTCGGCGCGCCCGATCTCAGCGGCGCAGCGCCACCTTATGCGATTCCCAATGTCTCGGTCGAAGCGATCAGGGCGAACCACCCGTTCGAGGCCGGCTTCATGCGCTCGTCGCCGCAGCGCGAATTCGCTTTCTTCACCGAGAGCTTCATCGACGAGCTTGCCCATGCGGCCGGGATGGAGCCACTCGCCTTTCGGATGTCGATGCTGGGGAATAACGGGCGCCTCGCGCGCTGCTTCCAGGCGACGGCCCGGATTGCCCAGTGGGATGGCGGCGGGCCTGGCAGCACGATGGGGATCGCCGGCGTGTCCGCGTTCGGTTCGAGCATCGCGCTGGTCGCGAGCGCAACCATCGGCGGCGATCAGCGCGTCAAGGTCCACAGGCTGGTCGCCGCAGTCGATTGCGGGCGGGTGATCAACCCGGGCCTCGTCGCTCAACAGGTCGAAGCGGGCCTGATCTGGGCGCTCGCGCAGGCCACGGTCACGCCGCCCGAATGGGTCGGGGGAATGCCCCGCGCTCGGCCGATTGGCGGCGTGGGTCTGCCGCGGATCGGCGACACGCCGCAGATCGTCGTCGAAATCATCCCGAGCAGCGAGGCTCCAGGCGGGGTCAGCGGACTCGGCGCGACGGTGTTCGCGCCCGCGGTCGCCAATGCGATCCACGCCGGATCGGGCAAGCGGATGCGCGCGCTTCCGTTCGATCCTATGGCGGTCGCGTGACCCGCCCCGCCGACCATCCACCGCTTCCCGAGGGCAAGGTCGGAGTCCTGCTGATCAACCTCGGCACGCCCGACGCGCCGGAAGTGCGCGCGGTGCGTCGCTATCTCGCCGAGTTCCTGAGCGATCCGCGAGTGGTCGAGATTCCGGCGATCGCGTGGAAGCCGATCCTCCACGGAATCATCCTGCGCACCCGGCCGCGCCGGTCCGCCGAAGCTTACAACCAGGTGTGGACCAACGAGGGCTCGCCGCTCCGCGTGATTGCCCGTCGACAAGCCGAGGCGCTCCGCAAGCAACTGCCGAATGTCAGCGTCCATTATGCGATGCGTTACGGCAATCCGGGAATCGCCGCGGCGATCCAAAACATGGTCGGCGAAGGGTGCGCCCGAATCCTCGCAGCGCCGCTCTATCCGCAATATTGCGCGGCGACGACCGCGACCGCGAACGACGCGCTGTTCGCGGCCCTGGCGGCAATGCGCTGGCAGCCGGCGCTTCGCACGCTGCCGCCTTATTATGACGATCCACTCTACATCGAGGCATTGCGGGCGAATCTGCAGCGCCAGCTGGGCGCCCTCGATTTCGAGCCGGAGCGGCTGCTGCTCAGCTTTCACGGAATGCCGGTGCGGACGCTCGATCTTGGCGATCCCTATCATTGCCACTGCCAGAAAACCGCGCGGCTGCTCGGCGAAGCGCTCGGCCGGGAGGTGGATGTCGCCTTCCAGTCGAGATTCGGCCGCGCCAAATGGCTCGAACCGGCCACCGACGCGATGCTCGCCGCTTATCCGAAACAGGGCGTCAAAAGCGTCGCAGTCGCGGCTCCTGGCTTCTCGGCCGATTGCATCGAAACTCTGGAAGAGCTCGGGATCCGCGGCCGCGAAACCTTCCAGCGCAGCGGCGGCGAGCAGTTTTCCTTGCTCGACTGCCTGAACGACTCACCCGAAAGCATCACCATGATAACCAAATTGATCAGCCGTGAGCTTGCCGGTTGGCTGCAGGCAGAATAACCGCTCCGGCGGCAAGGAACGGGAGAAATCACATGGCTCGAGTGGCGATCGTCACCGGCGGCACCCGCGGCATCGGCGAAGCGATCAGCGTCGCGCTCAAGGGCATGGGGATGCAGGTCGCGGCCAATTATGCCGGCAATGAAGAGCGCGCGCGCGAGTTCAGCGAACGCACCGGAATCCCCTCTTACAGATGGGACGTGTCGGACTTCGACGCGTGCCAGGAAGGAGTCCGCAAGGTCGAGGCAGACCTCGGTCCGGTCGACGTGCTGGTCAACAACGCCGGCATCACCCGCGACGCGACCATGAAGCGGATGGACCATGCCAAGTGGCAGGATGTCATCGACGTCAACCTCGGCGGCTGCTTCAACATGGCCAAGGCGGTGTTCGACGGAATGACCGGCCGCGGCTACGGACGCGTGGTCAACATCGGCTCGATCAACGGCCAGGCAGGCCAGTACGGCCAGGTCAATTATGCGGCGGCCAAGTCGGGCATCCACGGCTTCACCAAGGCGCTTGCGCAGGAAGGCGCGCGGTTCGGAGTGACGGTCAACGCCATCGCCCCGGGTTATATCGACACCGACATGGTGGCCGCGGTGCCGGAAGAGGTCCTCGGCAAGATCGTCGCTCGAATCCCGGTTGGCCGGCTCGGGCGCGCCGAGGAGATCGCGCGGGGAGTCGCCTTCCTGGTCGACGAGAATGGCGGGTTCGTGACCGGCTCGACTTTGTCGATCAACGGCGGCCAGCACATGTATTGATGGCGGACTCGCCGCCCTACGCGCCGCCGCGCAAGCGGTCGGTGCTCATCGCCGGCCACCCGACGTCGATCAGCCTGGAGCCGGCATTCTGGACTGCGCTCGAAGCCGCTGCGCGCGAGCGTGGCTGCCCGCTCAATGCGCTGGTGGCGGAGATCGACGTTGCCCGGCTCGACGCCGACCAGCCGCCCAACCTCACGTCGGCGCTCAGGCAGTGGCTGTTTGCGCGTGCCGCAGGATCGAGCGGGTGAACGCCTCACCGCCATCGGGCGCGTGGTCGAGGAACAGCGCGGGCTCGATCAGCTCCAGCTCCATGATGCGCAATGTGCCCTCATCGTCGGGGACGATGTCGACCCGGGCATAAGTGGCTTTGACTGGCGCCGCGGCGAGTGCGTCACGAGCCAGCTGCTCCGCTCCCGGCGGCGCTTTGGAGGGCAAGGTGATCCCGCCGAGATGCGGCTGCACGCGGAAGTCGCCGCTTGCCGGCCGCTTGACCACCGCGTGGCTGAATTCGCCGTCGAACAGCATCAGCGAGAATTCGCCGGTCCGCGAAATCTCCTGGATCAACGGCTGAATGATCATCGGCTGGCGCAGGCTTTCGCCGGGAAGGTCGTCGTTCGGGCCAAGCCGGTGAGTTCCCGTAGCGCTCGCCGATACTGGCGGCTTGATGACCAGCCAGTCGCTGGAAAAGCGCCGCCGCGCCTCCTCGACATCGGCATCGCAACAGGCTTCGACGGCAAGGGTTGGAACCGTCGAGACGCCGCGCTCGGCAAGCTCGGCAAGGTAGGCCTTGTCGCCATTCCAGCGCAGCAGCGCCGGCGGATTGATCATGCGCCAGTGGCCGGCTTCGGCGCGGTCGAGCAGCGCGAGCCAGTTTTGATAATCGAGGTGATAGCCCCAAGCCACCAGCGGCAGAATGAGGTCGTAGTCGGCGAGGTCGTCGGCATCGGTCCACGCGACTGGATCGACGGTTGCGCCGGCAGCATTCAGGGCCGCGGCTTGTGGATCATAGGTCCAGCGGAACGGCTCCGGATAATCGGGTGCCGGGACGAGGATTGCGATCCGCATCAGCGGGCCAGCAAGATGCGCGCCTGACTCGCGATTTGCGCGAGCATCGGCGCACTAACATGGCCCTCGGTACGCGCACGGGTGACGAGCTTGCGGAACTGGTCGATCCGCGCCTGGTGCTCGATGATCCATTCCTCGACCCCGGCATCGACCGCGGTTCCGCGGCACCGGCCGAGGAATTCGATCCTGAGCTGCTCGAAATCGCGAGCGAGGCCGGCCGTCAGCAGCCGCTCCCATTGATCGGCGGGCACGAAGCGAGCGACCTGCTGCTGGGCCCAATCGAGGCCCAAAGCCTCGCCGAGCCTGGTGTAGGCGCGAGTCGTCTCCAACTCGTCGAGATGATTGCGCGCGGCAAGCGCTGCGATTCCGAACACGCCGTCGAGCTCGAATAGCCGGACCAGCATCCGGACCAGGTCCTCGCTCGCGCCAAGTGCAAGCAGGCGGTCGCGCCGAGCGGCCGCCTCGTTGCGGACCTCCGAGCGAATGAGTTTGGTTGCGGCCGAGGAAATCTTGCGGACTTCCGGCTCGAGCAGCGCGGCGAGCTTGTCGACCCGCGTTTCGCCGCCCGCCGAGCGAAGGATGTCGGACAAATGCGCGCGCACGCTGGCGGCGGCGATCGAGAACAGCTCGATACGCACCGTTTCGGGCAGCTCGCCTTCTTCGATTTCCGCCCACAGCGCATCAAGGTCGAGCAACCGTTCGGCCACCAGGAACGCGGCGACCACCTGTTGAAGCGAGGCGCCCTCCTCCTCGGTGAGGTCAAAGGCGACGCCCGGACCGAGACGGTTGACCAGGCGGTTGGCGACCTTGGTGGCGACGATCTCATTCCGGAGCCGGTGAGCTCGGATCGCGTCGGCATGGCCCTTGCGCATCGCCTTGGGAAAAGCATCGAACAGTTGCGGCCCGATCAGCTTGTCCTCGGCCAGCTTGAGGTCCTCGGCGGCGTCCTGGAGGACGAGCTTGGAGATCGACAGCACGACTGCGAGCTCGGGCCGGGTCAGGCCGCGATTTTCCTGGCCGCGTCGCAGCAGTTCTTCGCTGGTGCCGAGCCCCTCGACCTTGCGGTCGAGCCGGCCCGATGCTTCGAGCAGCTCAATCGTCCGCACCTGGCCCGGAAGCGACTGCGCGCCGCCAGCCTCGGCGATCGACAGTGCGAGGCTCTGGAGGCGATTGTCCTCGAGCACCAGCTCGCTGACATCCTCGGTCATCTTCACCAGCAGGTTGTTGCGCTTGTCGAGCGACAGCCCCCCTTCCCGCATTTCGCGGTTGAGCGGGATCTTGATGTTCACTTCATTGTCCGAACAGTCGACGCCGGCGCTATTGTCGATGAAATCGGTGTTGATCCGCCCGCCACCCTCGGCGAATTCGATCCGCCCGGCCTGCGTGATTCCGAGGTTCGCGCCCTCGCCGATCACCTTGGCGCGAAGCTCGTCCGCGCTTGCCCGGAGCGCGTCGTTTGAAGGATCGCCGACGTCGGCGTTACTTTGGCCGGACGACTTGATGTAGGTGCCGATGCCGCCGAACCACAGCAAATCGACGGGGGTCTTGAGGAGCGCGTTGATCAGGCCCGCAGGATCGATCGACTTGGCCTCGATCCCGAGCGCCTCGCGCGCTTCCGCGCTCAGCGCGATCGACTTCTCGCTGCGCGCGTAAACGCCGCCGCCCTTGCTGATCAGCGACTTGTCATAATCGTCCCAGCTCGAGCGCGGCAGGTCGAACAGCCGCTGACGCTCGGCCCAGCTCTTGGCCGGATCCGGGTTCGGGTCGATGAAGATGTGGCGGTGGTCGAACGCGGCAAGCAGCCGAATCGACTTCGACAGCAGCATGCCATTGCCGAACACGTCGCCCGACATGTCGCCGCAACCGGCGACGGTGACCGGGTCGGACTGAACGTCCACACCCATTTCGAGGAAATGGCGCTGCACGGAAATCCACGCGCCCTTGGCGGTGATCCCCATCGCTTTGTGGTCGTAGCCGTTGGACCCGCCGCTCGCGAAGGCGTCGCCGAGCCAGAAATTGCGCTCGAGCGCGAGCGCATTGGCGATGTCTGAGAAGGTCGCCGTGCCCTTGTCCGCGGCGACCACGAAATAGGGGTCGTCGCCGTCATGGATGACGACCTTGTCTGGGTGCACGACCTTGTCGTTGACCAGGTTGTCGGTGACAGACAGCAGCGAGCGGATGAAGATCCGGTAGCTTTCGGTCCCCTCTGCAAGCCACGCGTCGCGGTTGGAGATCGGCGGCAGCTGCTTGGGGTAAAAGCCGCCCTTGGCGCCGGTCGGGACGATCACCGCATTCTTGACCAGCTGCGCCTTCATCAGGCCGAGGATCTCGGTCCTGAAATCGTCGCGCCGGTCGGACCAGCGAAGGCCGCCGCGAGCGACCGGGCCGCCACGCAAATGGATGCCTTCGACGCGCGGGCTGTAAACCCAAATCTCGCGCCACGGCACCGGCCGGGGAAGGCCCGGGACCATCGACGAATTGATCTTGAACGCGAGCGCCTCGGCCGCCGCCGGAGCGAAAGCGTTGGTGCGGACGATTGCCTCGACCAAAGCACGCAGGCGCCGGAGAATACGGTCGTCGTCGATCGACCGTACTTTGGCCAGCGAACGGTCGAGCTGCTCGCCATATTGTTCGATCTGCTCTTCGCGTTTCTTGCCCGCGGGATCATGGGCCGCGACGAACAGGCCGATCAGGCAGCGCGTTGCATTCGGCGCGCGGCGAAGGGCGTCGACGACGGTGATCAGGCCGAAGCTGCTCCCGGTCTGGCGCAGGTAGCGGAACCAGGCGCGCAGCCAGACCACTGCCTGGGTGTCGAGTCCGGCGTACAGAACGAGCTGGTTGAACTCGTCGTCCTCAGCGGTTCCGCACAGCACGTTGGCGATTGCACGCTCGATCTCGGGCGTGCGGGCAAGGATCGAATCGAGGTCCGCCTCGGCCGAAACCTCGACGCGGAAATCATGGATGTAGCCAATCCCGCCGGCGAGCGCAGTCGGGAACTCCTCGAGCACGCGGAAGCCGAAATTCTCCAGCACCGGCACCGCCTCGGAGAGCGGAATGAGCCCGCCGCGACGATAGGTCTTGAGCCGCAAAAGGCCCGGCGCGTCGCTCTCAAGCCGCGTAATCCGGACATCGCGGTCGCGGTCGTCGGCCAGGCCCGAAAGGCGAAGCACGTCGGCGGCGCCCTCTTCAGGAGCGCTGCGTGCGCGGTAGCCGTCCGAGAAATTGGGAATGTAGGTCAGTGCCAGGCGCGTCGCACGCGGCACTCCGGCAGCCGCAATCAGCTCGGATTCGACCGCGGGCGCCCAGCCCCGCACCATCTCGACGACGGCAGCATCCAGCGCCTCCGCGTCCGGCGGCGGCGCGTCTTCGTCGATATATTGGGTGTAACGGATCAGGGCGAGGTCGCCGTCGCCGAGCTCGACCGACCAGCTGGTGATTTCCCGCCCGACTTCGTTTTCGAGCAGCATTGCGATCGCGGTGCGCCGAGCGGTGGTCAGCTCCTCGCGCGGAAGCCAGACGAACGTGAACAACTGGCCCTTGAGGATCGAGCGGACCTGCACCAGCGCCGGCCGCGGGCGGTCGGCGAGCGACATCGCGACCATCACCAGCGCGCGCAACGACTGATAATCGATGGCGATCACCACGTCGCGCGGCAGCGACGCGACCGCGTGGCGCAGCGCCTTGCCGCTGTGGCCCTTGGGGTCGAAGCGGAAATCCTTGTCGAGCTGCTTCAGCCGGTCGCGCAGGACCGGCACCTTGCCGGGCGAGAAGCGTAGCGCCTCGCTGGTCCAAAGCCCGGCATGGATGCCGATCGCGACGACCTTGTCGCCCTCCTTGATCGGGACCACGACGAGGTCGAGCGGGACGCGGCGGTGGACGGTCGACTTGCGCTCGGCCTTGGCCATCAGCGGGACTTCGCCGCCCTTTTCGAAATAATTCATCGCCCCGAGCGCGCCGCCCTCGTCGGTGGGCGCTCCCGGAATGCTGAAGATGCCGAGCGCCTCGGACGGCACCGCATAGGGCTTTTCGACATGGTAGCCGAGCAAGGTCATCGCGCCGTCGGCGAACCAGTTGAGCAACGCAGCGCCTTCGGAATTGGTGATCGCCGCTGCGTCTTCGCGCATCTTGCGCTGCAGCGACTCCCAGTCGCGCACCGCTAGGCGGACGTCGCCAAGCACCCGGCGAAGATCGGCTGCGAGCTCCTGGCGGCCGCGCGCATCGGCGCGGTCGAGCTCAAGGTACATCATCGATTCGCGGCGGGGCTTCTCGTCGCACAGCGGCTCGATGCTTTGCAGCTCACCATCGCGGTCGCGGTCGACGCAGACCACCGGGTGGAGCAGGCGATGGATCGTCAGCTGGCGCGCAGCGACAGCATTGGCGACGGAGTCCACCAGGAACGGCATGTCGTCATTGACGATGCCGATGCGCATCCGGCGGTTGCCGGCCTCGCCGCCGGTGGATTCGATTGAGAGGCCGAGCTCGCCCGGCTTGCGGGTCGATGCGATCGCGGCGAGGAATTCAGCGGCCTCGCGCTCGCCCTCGCGAGTCAGGCCCTGGGTTTCCCCTGGCAGTGCGTTTCCAGTCAGCGCCTTGCGAATTGCCTCGACCAAAGGCGGGTCCAGGCGCGTGTGAGCCGTCATGGAAAGAATCTGCTCCGGGGGCTGTGAGGCTGGCGGGCCTATAGACCCGCCCTCCCGACAGGGACAACCCTAGCTTGTCGGATAGAAGCGCTCAGACGGCGCGGCGGATCGCTCGCTCGACCAGCGCTTGGTCGTCGACGATGGCCACCGGCTCATGGCGGCCATCGGCGCCGCGGCGGGTGACGATCACCGCGAATTCGTCCTCGGCGGGGACATCGGCAAGCGAGATGGACGGCGCCGAACGCAGGTGGGCGCGGGCCGCGGCGCCCTTGGTGTCGGGCTGAGAGTCGGGCCGGCGTGCCTGGCGCTCGCCCGCAACCAGCGCCTTGAGACCGCCGGGCTGGGCCTCGATGAAGTGCTGGAAGGCGCCGAGGGTCACTTGCTGACGCTGGGCGTAGGACAGGGCGGCGGCGAACTCGGTGAGGCGCGCCTTGTCGTAGTCGATTCCAAAGACGAGCTTGACGATCGGAGTCATCGGCGCGCGGGCCTGCGACTTGACGCCCGATTCCTCGAGCAGCTCGGCATATTCCTCGGGATTTTCGTCCGCGGCGACCGCGAAGTCATAGGCCAAAGACAAAGCGTGATAGAGCGCAGCTCGGGTCCGCCCCTCGCCGGCCTTGACGGATTCGGCGGTTTCACGCGCAGCCCACAGGCGATCCGCGAGACCCGCATCGTCACCAGGGACGAGCGCGGGAATTTCTTCGATCGGATCGGCGACGGGGTCGTCCTCCCAAACGGCGGCAAGCGGCTCGGGCTGGGTAAAGGGCTCGTCTTCGACAACAGTTTCGGCGGCCGCAGTCACGACTTCCTCGACGATCGGCAAATGCTCGACCTCGACCTCGAGCTCGGCCTCGCTCGGAAGCTCGGCCAGTTCTTCCTCGACGATCGGCAGAAGCGCAGCTGTCAGCGACTGTTCGATGTCGTTAGCGGCGAGCCGCTTCCAGTTGATCACGCCGTAAATGAAATCGATCGTGTCGCCGTCCGACGAGAAGGGCATGAGGATTCCGCGGTAGCAGATGGATTCGCCGCGCGGGTTGTCGAACTCGGCTTCGAAGCCGACCGGCGCCCGGTTGGCGATGATCTGCAGATAATGGTCGGTCAGGCGCGACAGCAGCGAGCGGCTCGGGACATCGGCGATGGTCCGCATGTCGTCGTCGAGCGCGCATTCTTCGCGGATCGCGGCGCCGACATAGGGAAGCGCCGGATTGTCACCGCCGCAGGTGAAGTCGAGCAAGACGCTGTTGGGAGCAAAGTCCTTGAGGTCGGCCGGCTCGAGATCCTCGATCGAGGGGAAATCGCGGCCTTCGAGCAGCGAGACCCAATAATTATAGGCGCGGACGTGCATCCGGCGCTCATCGGTGCCGATCTGCGCAGCGACGTCCGACTGCGGCGGCGGGTCCGACGCCGGCAGGTCGAAATCGCTCGGATACTCGCGGTAACTGTCCATTCCTCGGCCCGGCCCCACTCTCCCAGTTCGAGCCAGAATGACGGTACCACGGTTACCAAAGCGTTAAGCATGTTCGGCAAGCGCGACGCTTGCCCCTGTGCCAAGCCGCTGTTAGTGGCCCCATTCCCGTGAAACCAAGCCGCTTTAGCTCAGCTGGTAGAGCACATCATTCGTAATGATGGGGTCAGGTGTTCGAGTCACCTAAGCGGCACCACGGTACCATCAACGGTGCTGGCCATGGGCTTCCCGGGGACTATCCATGGCTAGTGTGAACCTGATCATCGGCGGCGAGGAGCGGCCCGCAGCGAGTGGCCGGACGTTCGAGCGGCGCAATCCGATGAGCAGCGCGGTCGTGACGAATGCCGCGGCCGCATCCGTCGAAGACGCAACGGCGGCCGCCGAAGCTGCAGACGCCGCCTTCCCGGCGTGGTCCGCGCTCGGTCCCAACGCCCGCCGGGCGCTGCTCAGCAAAGCCGTGGACGAAATCCAGGCGCGTGAAGATGCTTTCATCGCGGCGATGATGGAAGAGATCGGCGCGACCGAAATGTGGGCGCGGTTCAATGTCGGTTTCGCAGCCACGGTGGTGCGCGAGGCGGCGGCGATGACCACGCAAATCGGCGGCGAAGTCATCCCATCGGACAAGCCCGGCAGCCTGTCACTGGCGCTGCGCGAGCCGGTCGGGGTGGTTCTCGGCATCGCGCCATGGAATGCTCCAATCATCCTCGGCGCGCGTTCAATCGCAATGCCGCTGGCCTGCGGCAATACGGTCGTCTTCAAGGCCTCCGAGACATGCCCGCGAACGCATAAGCTGATCGTCGACGCGTTCGTCGCTGCCGGTTTTCCACCGGGCGTCGTCAATTTCATCACCAACGCCCCCGAAGACGCCGGCGACGTCGTCGGCGCCCTGATCGACCACCCAGCCGTCAAGCGGATCAACTTCACCGGATCGACCGCGGTCGGCCGGATCGTCGCAAGGCGCGCCGCCGAGCATTTGAAGCCCTGCCTGCTCGAGCTCGGCGGGAAGGCGCCATTGATCGTGCTCGAAGACGCCGACCTTGACGAAGCGGTCAATGCAGCGGTGTTCGGCGCTTTCATGAATCAGGGCCAGATCTGCATGTCGACCGAGCGGATTATCGTCGTGGAGGCGATCGCCGGGGCGTTCGCCGAGAAGCTGGCCGGTCGAGCGCGCGGGCTCGAGCCGCTGGGCGCGGTCGTCGATCAGGCCGCGGTCGAGCGCGTCAATCGGCTCGTCGACGACGCGCTTGCCAAGGGCGCTCGTTCGCTTGCCGGCGGCAAGGCGGACAGCATTCAAATCGCCGCAACCGTGATCGACGGAGTCACCTCTGAAATGAGCCTGTACCGAGACGAAAGCTTCGCTCCGATCGTCGGCATCATCCGCGCCGAGGATGAGGAGGATGCGATCCGCATCGCCAACGACAGCGATTACGGCCTGTCGGCAGCGGTCTTCACCCGCGATGTCGCGCGCGGCCTCAAGGTTGCGCGGCGGATCAAGAGCGGCATCTGCCACGTCAACGGGCCGACCGTGCACGACGAGCCGCAAATGCCGTTCGGCGGAATGGGAGCCTCCGGTTACGGCCGGTTCGGCGGCAAGGCCGGGATCGATGCCTTCACCGAGCTTCGCTGGATCACCGTCCAGACCGAACCTGGCCACTTTCCTTTCTGATGAGCGGCGACCTCAACATCTGTGTCGTCGGCGCCGGGGCGATCGGCGGCTGGATCGCGGCCAGGCTGGCGCTGTCGGGCCGCACGGTGATGGCGCTTGCCAGCGCCGGGCCGCTCGAGAGCATTGAAGTCAGCGAAAACGGCGAAGACCAGGCTGCTAGCCTTGCGACGTTCGACGGACCGGCCGACGTTCTGATCATTGCCGTCAAGGCGACGGCGCTCGCTGCCGCGGCGCAAGGGGCTCGCGCGTTCGTTGGCCCGGATACGACCATCGTGCCGATGCTCAACGGCGTTCCATGGTGGTTTGTCGATGGCATGGCGCTGGCGTCGGTCGATCCCGAGGGCACGATCGCCCGAGCGCTACCGGTTGAACAAGTCGTCGGTTGCGTCGTCCACGCCTCGTGCAGCCGCACCGGCGCGGGCAAGGTCATCGTGAACCATGCCGACAAGCTCATCCTCGGCGAACCCCAAGGCGGCTTTGGCGAGCGCGTCGCCCGGCTGGGCAGCTTGTTCGAGCAAGCCGGCATCCGCTGCGAGGCAAGCGACAACGTCCGCCGCGCGATCTGGTACAAATTGTGGGGCAATGCGACGATCAACCCGCTCTCCGCACTGGTGCGCGCGAGTTGCGACAAAATCCTCGCCGACCCTGAATGCCGCGCCTGGATGCTCGCCGGAATGTCCGAGCTCGCGGCCGTCGGCGCATCGATCGGCTGCCCAATCAGCGAGAGCGGCGAAGACCGGATGGCCATCACCGCGCGGCTGGGCCCGTTCAAAACCTCGATGCTGCAGGACGTCGAAGCCGGCCGGCCAATCGAGCTCGAAGCCTTGCTCGGAGCGCCGCGCGAGATTGCCCGAGCGCACCGCATCGCAACCCCGGCGCTCGACCGGCTTTACGGGGTCACCCGGTTGATGGCGGAAAGCCTCGGACTAGGCTGAGCCGACCACCCGGCCGACGCATTCGCCAAAGCCGATGCGCGCTTCGCCCTCGCCTTCGCACCAGGCCTTGAGGGTCACTTCGTCGCCGTCCTCGAGGAAGGCGCGGGTTTCCCCGCTCTCAAGCTCGATGGCCTGCTTGCCGCCGCGGCTGATCTCGAGCAGCGAGCCGAGGCCATTGTCGCTGTCGGTCGACAGCGTGCCGGTGCCGATCAGGTCGCCCGGCTGGAGGTTGCAGCCGTTGCTGCTGTGATGGGTGACGATCTGCGCCGCGCTCCAATACATCGCGGCATCGGCCGAGCCCCGCGACAGGATGTGCGGGCCAAGCCCCTCACGGCGCATCTGCTCGGTCGACAGGGTCACTTCGAGCTGGATGGCGAGCGCTCCGGTCTCCCGGTCAGCGGCGTCGTCGAGATAGGGCAAGGGCTGCGGATCGCCGGCCGGTCGGGGCGGCATCGCCTTGCGAAAAGGCGCAAGCGCCTGCGGGCTGACGACCCAGGCCGAAACGCTGGTCAGGAAGTTCTTGGCCAGGAACGGGCCAAGCGGTTGGTATTCCCACGCTTGCAGGTCGCGCGCCGACCAGTCGTTGAGCAGGCAGAAACCGGCGATATTCTCGGCGGCCTGGTCGATCGGGATCGGCTGGCCAAGGTCGTTGCCGCGGCCAACCCAGATGCCAAGCTCGAGCTCATAATCCAGCCGACGGCTCGGCCCATATTCGGGCGCTTCGGCGTCCGGCGCCTTGCGCTGGCCGCTGGGGCGGATCACCGGCTCGCCCGACGCGCGCACCGAGCTTGCTCGGCCGTGGTAGCCGATCGGCACATATTTGTAGTTCGGCAGCAGCGGATTGTCCGGCCGGAATTGCTTGCCGACGTTGGTCGCGTGGTGAATGCCGACGTAGAAATCGGTGTAGTCGCCGATCAGGCAGGGAACGTGGAGCCGGACCTCGGTTTGGCCGGTCAGGTGTCGCTCGACGTCGTCGCGGTAGCGTTCGTCGGACAACAATTCCTGAAGCCGCTCGCGGAGCTCGCTCTGGGCCTGCAAGCCGCGCGCGAGCCAGCCGTTGAGCACCGGCTGCGCCAGGTCCTCGCGCCACTCCTCGTCGAGCAGATCGGCGATGCCGGTCAGGTCGAGCACATAATCGCCAATCGCGACTCCTGCGCGGCGGCGGCGCTCGCCAACCGAGAAGACGCCGAGCGGAAGATTCTCGATTGGGAAATCGCTGCCCTCGGCGCTTTCGACCCAGCTTCTGGCGGTCACGGCAGCTTCGCCTTGGGGAAGCCGGCCCAGGCCTCGTCATAATCGGGCTGCGCCCGCTCCAGCGCCCAATCGGTTGGCCGGTAGGGCCAGCAAGTCTCGACCATGAACGCCAGCGTCCCTTCGATCTTGGCCGGCTTCAATTGGGCCTCGCTCGCCTTGCGCCAGCTGTCGAGGTCGGGGCCGTGACCGCTCATCAGATTGTGCAGGCTGAGACCGCCCGGCGCGAATCCTTCCGCCTTGGCGTCGTAGGCGCCGTGGATGAGGCCCATCGCCTCGCTCATCACGTTGCGGTGAAACCATGGCGGACGGAACGTATCTTCGGCGACCATCCACCGCGGCGGGAAGATCACGAAGTCGGCATTGGCCCGCCCGGCGACGTTGCTTGGGCTGGTCAGAACGGTGAAGATCGACGGGTCGGGATGGTCGAAGCTGACCGTCCCAAGTGCGTTGAAGCGCGACAAATCGTAGCGATAGGGCGCGTAATTGCCGTGCCAGGCGACGACGTCGAGCGGCGAATGGTCGAGCGTGGTTGTCCACAAATGGCCGAGCGATTTCTGGACGACTTCGGTCGGATCGTCGCTGTCCTCGTACCAGGCGACCGGGGTTTCGAAGTCGCGCGGGCTGGCAAGGCCATTCGACCCGATCGGGCCGAGGTCTGGAAGGCGGAATGGCGCGCCGTAATTTTCCGCGACATATCCCCGCGCTTCCGCTCCGAGCAGGCGGACTCGGAACTTCATCCCGCGCGGAACGACTGCGACGGTGCCGGGCTGGACTTCGAGCCGCCCAAGCTCGGTGTGGATCTCGATCGCGCCCTGCTGCGGAATGAACATCAGCTCGCCGTCGGCATCGACGAACACCCGCTCCATGCTCTTCGTCGCGCGATACCAATGGACCGCGACTCCTTCGAGGTCGTCCGGCTGACGGGCATGGAGCGCCGTCGCCAGCCCATCGACCCAGTCGGTTCCCTCGGGCAGTTCCGGCGGATCCCAGCGCAGCCGGTTGGGCGCGAGCGGCCTTGCCGAGGCCGGGGCGGCGAACAGCTTGGCGCCGCCGTAGGGCGTGAACGGGCGATGGTCGGCGGTCGGCCGCATCCGGTACAGCCAGCTGCGCCGGTTTTCGGCTCTGGCCATGGTGAAGGAGCTGCCCGACAGCTGCTCGGTATAAAGGCCGAATGCCGGCCGCTGCGGGGAATTGCGGCCCGTGGGCAGCGCGCCAGGCACCGCCTCGCTTTCGAAATGGCCGCCGAAGCCGGTTAGGTAGCGGAGCGCATCGGTCATGGCGCGGTGGGTTAATGATTCAGCGGCGCACAATCAAACGGGCGCGGCTCCCGTGGGAACCGCGCCCCTGCGCCGGCCGGGGACTCGCAACCCGCCGGCGCGTCGATGGTGTGGGGTTTAGTGCTGGTTGACGTCTACACTGATCTTGTCGGGGACATTGACGCTAGTCTTGC
>JAZJZB010000009.1:0-20575 GCA_040390085.1 Pseudomonadota bacterium
GCCACGAAAGGGTGAATTTCATCGCTCTCCCTCCCGTTCCCCGGCGCAGGCCGGGGCCCAGGCGGCGCTACTGCGCCGATCTTTGTTCTGGGGCTGGACCCCGGCCGTCGCCGGGGAACGGGTGACTGTGAATTTCATGCGCCGACTCCGCCTGACAGCGTCGGCACATCGAGGGCGCGGAAGCCGTAATGCTTGAGCCAGCGAATATCGCCGTCGAAGAAGGCGCGCAGGTCGTCCATGCCATATTTGAGCATCGCCAGACGGTCGACTCCGGTGCCGAAGGCGAAGCCCTGCCATTCCTCGGGGTCGAGTCCGGCCGCGGCGATCACGCTCGGGTGGACCATTCCGCTGCCGAGCACTTCCATCCAGCCTTCCTGCCCGCCGACCACCCGCCGGCCCTTCTCGATCGACCAGCCGACGTCGACCTCGGCCGACGGCTCGGTGAACGGGAAATAGCTCGGCCGCATGCGCAGCACGACGTCATCGCGCTCGAAGAAAGCCTTGAGGAACGTCTCGAGCGTCCACTTGAGATGGCCGAGCGTGATGTCGCGGTCGATCACCAGCCCCTCGATCTGGTGGAACATCGGCGTGTGGGTCGCGTCGCTGTCGGAGCGGTACACACGGCCCGGCGCAATCACCCGGATCGGCGCGCCGTGCGCCTGCATCGCCCGGATCTGCACCGGCGAGGTGTGCGTGCGCAGCACGCGCGGTTCTTCCCCGGCGGTCCGCGGCTCGACGTAGAAGGTGTCCATCATCGCCCGCGCCGGATGCGTCTCGGGCATGTTGAGCGCGGTGAAGTTATACCATTGGTCCTCGATCTCCGGCCCCTCTGCGACCGAGAAGCCGAGGTCGGCGAAAATCTCGGCCAACTCGTCCATCACCTGGCTGACCGGATGGACGGTGCCCTGCGGGGTCTCGGCTGCCGGCAGTGACAGGTCGAGCGTCTCGGTCGCAAGCTTGCGCTGCAGCTCGGCCGTTTCGAGCGCCGCCTTGCGCTCGGCGATCGCCTGGGTGACCGCCTCGCGCTCGGCATGGATCTTCGGCGCCTCGGCCGCGCGCGCATCCGGGTCCATCGCGCCGAGCGACTTCAGCCTGGCGGTGATCTCGCCCGACTTTCCGAGTAGCGACACGCGCACGGAATCGAGCTCAGCCAAGTCTTGCGTTGCGGCGATGCGGTCGAGCAGGGCGTCGGACATGCCAAGCGCCTTAGCCGTGCTGTGGCGGAGAATAAAACCCTCCCCGTCATTGCGAGGAGCCGAAGGCGACGTGGCAATCCAGCGGCGCAAGTCTGGATTGCTTCGCTTCGCTCGCAATGACGTTTATTGGTGTGCGATGAGCGACTGGCCCGAACTCAGCGTCGAGCGCGACCACGACACCCTCGCGCTGCTTCATCTCGCTGCGCAAATGCTCGGCAAAGTGCGGGTCGCGCACGCGCCGTGGATGAACCATGGCTGGCATGTCGCGCTCCAGCCCAACGCGCGCGGGCTCGGAATCCTGCCGACCGCGGCGAGCGGCGGGCGGACGTTCACGCTGACGCTCGACCTGTGCCGGCATGCGATCGTGCTGTGGGTCAGCGACGGCGGCCGCGAGGAGCTGCCGCTCAACGCCGGAAGCGTCGCTGCACTTCATAAGCGGCTGGTCGCCATGCTCGACCAGCACGAGCTTCCGTCCAGCTTCAACGGTCAGCCGAACGAGATTCCCGGCGCGATCCCGTTCGCCGAGGACACGGCCGCCCGCAACTACGACCGCGATTCGGCCGAGCGGCTCCGCGGCGCGCTGGCGGCCATGCTGCCGGTGTTCGCCCGCTTCCGCGCCGGCTTTGCCGGCAAGGCCAGCCCGGTCCATTTCTGGTGGGGCAGCTTCGACCTCAGCGTCAGCCGCTTCTCCGGCCGCAAGGCGCCCCAACACCCCGGCGGCGTTCCCGGCCTTCCGGACCGGATCGCGCGCGAGGCCTATAGCGACGAGGTCAGCAGCGCCGGATTCTGGGCCGGCGGAGTCACCGCCGCCGAACCATTTTTCTACAGCTACATCTATCCCGAACCGGACGGTTATCGCCGGGCGAAGGTCGCCCACGGCAAGTTCGACGAGACGTTCGGCGAATTCGTCCTGCCCTATGCCGAGGTCCGCAATGCTCCCGACCCGGATCGGATGCTGACCGAATTTTTCCAGTCGACCTACGATATTGCGGCCAACCTCGCCCGCTGGGACCGCGCCGCCCTCGAGCGCGAACCGGTCGCCCCATAAGAAAAGGGCGCCGCGGATTGCTCCGGGCGCCCTTTGCTGTTCGAGTAGGGAAGAGGCTTAAGCCGCCTTCTTCTCCAGCGCGTGCTTCGCCTGGGCGACGATCGCGCTGAACGTCCCCGCCCTCGTGCATCGCGATGTCGGCCAAGACCTTCCGGTCGAGGTCGACACTTCCTATTCCCCTCATCTCGCCTATGGTCGGACGGTCTTGGTTAGACGCCAGTTGACCGAGCGGGGGGCCGATCATGCTCAAGCGAATCAAGCGCTATCTCGGCGCGCAAGACTGGAACGCAATCGCGATCGAGTTCGTGATCGTCACGGCCGGCGTGTTGATGGGCATTCAGGTCAGCAACTGGAACGACGATCGACTGGAGAAAGCGCGTGTCGACCAGCAATTGGCGAGCCTGCGCACCGAGCTCAAGGGCAATCTCGCCACAATCAAGCGATATCAGCGACACGGCGAGTCACAGCTTGGCGACATTACGGCGCTCGAGCGCGCATTCGACCGGCCAAACAGCGGCGACGCACCGATCGACGGTAAGCTGATGACCGTGTTTCGGGTCAGCAGCCTGATCTTGGAGACGAGTGCGTACGACGAGCTCACGGAGACCGGCAGCTTCCGGCACGTCGACCCCAAAGTCCGTTCGGCGATGACCGAATGGCAAGCGCGCAAGGGCCTGGTCCAGCGCGCCGACCAGGACGCCTTATCCTACCGCCTCAGTGCGGCGGACTATTTGGGCGGCGCGCTCGCCTTCGAGCCAATGGTCAGGACCTTTGCTCCATCGTTTCAGCCCGCCGGCGATGCGCCGGTGCGCAACGATCCGGCGCGGCTGGCGAAGGACGCGAAGGTCCGCAATTTCCTCGCCATGCGCTACGGCATCGAGACGCAGAAGCTGCAATTCGCAACGGATTTGGGACAGGCGACGGAGAGTTTGCTTACGCTCCTTGAGCAACGGCAATAGGCGGGATTCAACAGAAAAGGGTGCCGGGATCAGCTCCCGACGCCCCTTCTTGTTTTTCTCCTCCCCTCGATTTCGAGGGGAGGTGGCAGCCGGAGGCTGACGAAGGGGCCCCTCCACCACCTTCGGTGGTCCCCCTCCCCTGCAAATGCAGGGGAGGATAATTACGCCGCTTTCTTCTCCAGCGCGCCTTTCGCCTGGGCGATGATTGCGCTGAACGCCTCGGCCTCGTGCATCGCGATGTCGGCGAGCACTTTGCGGTCGAGGGTGATGCCGGCGAGGTTGAGCGCGTGGATGAACTGGCCGTAGGTCAGTCCCTCGGCGCGAACCGCGGCGTTGATGCGCTGGATCCACAAAGCGCGGAAGCTGCGCTTCTTAACCTTGCGGTCGCGATAGGCGTACTGCCCGGCCTTCTCGACGGCCTGGCGGGCGATACGGATCGTGTTCTTGCGGCGGCCATAATAGCCCTTCGCATTTTCCAGGATCCGCTTGTGTTTTGCGCGGGTGGTTACACCCCTTTTGACGCGTGCCATTTATCCGGCCTCCTTACTTCAGGCCGTACGGGGCCCAGGCCTTAACGCGCGCCGTATCGGCGTCGGCAAGGATCTTGGTACCACGGTTCTGGCGAATATATTTGGCGTTGTGGCTGATCAGGCGGTGGCGCTTGCCCGCGACACCCATCTTGATCTTGCCCGTCGCCGTGAGCTTGAAGCGCTTTTTGACGCCGCTCTTGGTCTTGAGCTTTGGCATTTTCGTCTCCTTTGTGCACCGCAAGGGTGCGACGTTATCCAATCGCCACGGCATGCCTTCCGGCCGGGCCATTGGTTTTCCAATGATCTGGAAAGGGCGCGCCTATAGAGGGGGTGGGGTCATCGCGCAAGTTCCACCCGTCATTGCGAGCGCAGCGAAGCAATCCAGGTCTGCGCCGCTGGATTGCTTCGTCGCTACGCTCCTCGCAATGACGGCTTTCACCACGGCTCGGCCGAGCCGTCGCGCTTGTAGAAGCCGCCCGACCGCTCGAGGCTGAGGCCCTCGATTACCCGCCGCATGTCGGCGATGCTGTCCTCGGGCGTGCTTGGCGCGTTGGCGCCGCCCATTCGGGTCTTGACCCAGCCGGGATCGAGCACCGCTACCGCGATCCCGAGCGGTTTCGCTTCGAACGCGAGCTGCCGCCAGGCCATGTTCAGCGCCGCCTTCGACGAGCGGTAGGGGACGTAGCCGCCCGAGCTCTCGGCGATGCTTCCCAGGCCGCTGGTGATCGCGACCATCTTCCCGCGCGCGGTTCCGATCGCTGGAAGGACCGATTTCGCGAGCAAGTATGGAGCGATTGCGTTGCTGACCATCATCTCCGCCCAGGCGCGGCCGTCCTCGGCACTCTCCGCCTTTTCGGGTTTCCAGGTTCCGGCGTTGGCGATCAGCAGGTCGAGCGCGTCGATATGCTGGCCGAAGCCCGCGACTCTCTCCAAGTCATGCATGTCGAGCGTCTCGACGCGCACCCCCAGCGAATCGAGCTCGGGACTGGACTGACGGACCGTGGCGACGACGTCCCAGCCGTCGGCGGAATATTGGCGCGCGAACTCAAGGCCGAGGCCGCGGTTCGCGCCGGTGATCAGGACTGAAGGCATGGACTCACTCCTTCGTCATTCCCGCGAAAGCGGGAATCCCGCTTCTGTTCCGCCGCACTCAAGAAAGCGGGACCCCCGCCTTCGCGGGGGTGACGAGAAGGCTCAGTCGAACAGGCTGGAGACCGAGCTCTCGTCCGCGATCCGGCGAATCGCTTCGGCCAGCAGCGGTGCGATGCTCAGGCGGCGGAGCTTGCTGTCCTTTGGGTCGGCCTCGCCGGTCCAGATGGAATCGGTGACGACCAGCTCGCTGAGCTCCGACTTGGCGACGCGCGCGGCGGCGCCGCCGGACAGCACGCCGTGGGTGCAATAAGCGAACACTTCGACCGCGCCCTGCTGCTTCAGCGCCGCGGCGGCGTTGCACAGCGTGCCGGCCGAATCGACGATGTCGTCGATCAGGATGCAGGTGCCGCCCTCGACGTCGCCGATGATGTTCATCACCTCGGATTCGCCGGCGCGCTCGCGGCGCTTGTCGACGATCGCCAGCGGGGCGTTGTTGAGCCGCTTGGCCAGGCCGCGGGCGCGGACCACCCCGCCGACGTCGGGCGAAACGACGATCAAATCGCGGTTTCCGAAGCGGGCGTGGATGTCGGTCGCGATCACCGGCGAGGCGAACAGATTGTCGGTCGGGATGTCGAAGAAGCCCTGGATCTGGCCGGCGTGGAGGTCGATCGACAGCACGCGATTGGCGCCCGCGGTGGTGATCAAATTGGCGACCAGCTTGGCCGAGATGGGCGTTCGTGGCCCGGGCTTCCGGTCCTGGCGGGCGTAGCCGAAATAAGGGAGCACTGCGGTGATCCGCTTGGCCGACGCGCGGCGCAGCGCGTCGATGCAGATCAGCAGCTCCATCAGATTGTCGTTGGCCGGATAGCTGGTCGACTGGATCACGAACACGTCCTCGCCGCGGACATTCTCGTTGATCTCGACGAACACCTCCTCATCGGCGAAGCGGCGCACGCTTGCGTCGGTCAAAGGCATTTCGAGATATTCGGAAATCGATCGGGCCAGCGGCAGATTGCTGTTCCCGGCGAGCAGTTTCATTTGGCGATCCCCCAGCGGCGACTCGGCTTTAGCGAGGCTTCGCGCGATCCGTAAAGGTTGCCGAACCCCCAAGGGTCGCTAAATCGCCCGCATGACCGCCGATGGGACACAGCGCCTGAAGATCGCGTTCGCGCAAATGAACCAGCGCGTCGGCGATCTCGAGGGCAATGCCGCGGCGATGCTGGAGATGCGACGCCGGGCCGGCGACGCCGACCTGCTGCTGTGCCCGGAGCTGCAGCTGACCGGCTATCCGCCCGAGGACCTGGTGCTGAAGCCCGAATTCGTCCGGCGGACGATGGAATGGACCGACAGGCTGGTCGAAGCGACGCTCGAACCCGGGCCCGCAATGCTGATCGGGACGATCATTGCCGAGGGCGGGCTCAATTATAATGCGCTGGTCCTTGCCGACGGCGGCCGGGTGATTGGCCGAACGCTCAAGCGTGAGCTGCCCAATTACGGGACGTTCGACGAGAAGCGGGTGTTTGCGGCCGGGCCGTTGCCCGAGCCGATCGAGTTCAAGGGCGTCAAGCTCGGCCTGCCGATCTGCGAGGACATCTGGCAGGAGATCGTCTGCGCGCATCTCACCGAGGCCGGCGCGGAAATGCTGCTCGTGCCCAACGGCAGCCCCTACGAGCTCGACAAGGACGAGATTCGCTACCGGCTGGTCCGCGACCGCGCGCTTCAGACCGGGCTGCCGATTGCTTACCTCAACCGCGTCGGCGGCCAGGACGAGCTGGTGTTCGATGGATCGTCGTTCGTCATCCATCCCGACGGCGAGCGGGTGGTCCAGCTGTGCGACTGGGAAGAAGCGCTGGTGGTGACCGACTGGCAGCGGACTCCGGAAGGCTGGCGCTGCATGACTCGCGAAAGCCACGCGCTCGATGCCTTCCCGGAGGATGTCTACCGGGCGATGATGATGGGGCTGAGCGACTATGTCACCCGCAACGGCTTTC
This sequence comes from Pseudomonadota bacterium, assembly GCA_040390085.1. Taxonomy (GTDB): domain Bacteria; phylum Pseudomonadota; class Alphaproteobacteria; order Sphingomonadales; family Sphingomonadaceae; genus Sphingomicrobium. Next base: position 6,817 of record JAZJZB010000009.1, read on the forward strand.
GCGGCGTGATCCTCGGCCTGTCAGGGGGGATCGACAGCGCGCTTTCCGCGGCGATCGCCGTCGACGCCCTCGGCGCCGACAAGGTGTGGGGCGTGATGCTCCCGTCCAAATATACCAGCGAGGAAAGCCTCGAGGATGCGCGCGAGTGCGCACGCCTGCTCGGCTGCCGCCATGACGTCATTTCGATCGCGCCGGCGGTCGACGCGGTGGACGGGATGCTTCCGCAGCTGACCGGCCTCGCCGCCGAGAATGTCCAGGCGCGGCTGCGGATGGTGACCTTGATGGCCTTGTCCAATGCCGAGGGGCAGATGCTTCTGACGACCGGCAACAAGAGCGAGATGAGCGTCGGTTATGCAACGCTCTACGGTGACATGGCCGGCGGCTATTCGGTGCTCAAGGATGCCTACAAGATGACGGTGTTCGCGCTGTCGCGCTGGCGCAACGCGAACAAGCCCGGGCACGCGCTCGGCCCCGACGGGCCGGTCATGCCGGCGCGAGTGATCACCAAGCCGCCGAGCGCCGAGCTTCGCCCCGGCCAGAAGGACGAGGACAGCCTGCCGGCCTATTCGGTGCTCGACCGCATCCTCGAAGGGCTCGTCGACAAGGAGATGAGCGTGAAGGAAGTCGCGCTGACCACCGGCCAGGACCTCGCGCTGGTCAGCGACATCGAAGCCAAGCTGCTTCGAGCTGAATATAAAAGGCGCCAGGCGCCGCCCGGGGTGAAGATCGGCAGCCGCAACTTCGGCCGGGACCGCCGCTATCCGATCAGCAACTTCTTCCGGACCGGCAAGTGAGTGTCGTTACCCGCTTCGCGCCGTCGCCGACCGGGCGGCTGCACGTCGGCAACATTCGCACCGCGCTGCACAATTTCCTGTTCGCCAGGAAGCATGGCGGCCGTTTCATCCTGAGGATCGACGACACCGATCGCGAGCGCTCGACCGCCGAGTTCGACGAAGCGATCCGCGACGACCTCGCCTGGCTGGGCCTCCAGCCGGACTCCGTCGTCCGCCAGTCCGAGCGGTTCGACCTCTACGAGCGCAAGTTCCGGCGGCTCAAGGACGCCGGCCGGGTCTATGCCTGTTACGAAACGCCGGAAGAGCTCGACCTTCGCCGCAAGGTGCTGCTCGGTCGCGGGCTGCCGCCGGTCTATGAGCGCCAGCCCGCCGATGCGCCGGTCCCGGAAGGGCGCGCCGCGCACTGGCGCTTCCGGCTCGACCATGACGCGCCGATCGTGTGGGACGACCTGATCCGCGGCGAGCAGCGCTTCGATCCCAGGCTGCTGAGCGATCCGGTGGTTCGCCGCGAGGACGGCAGCTGGCTCTATTTGCTGCCGAGCGTGATCGACGACGTCGACCTTGGCATCACCCATGTCGTGCGCGGCGAGGACCATGTCTCGAACAGCGCCGCGCAGATCCAGATGTTCGAGGGGCTTGGCGCCCAGCCGCCGCGCTTCGCGCACGAGGCTTTGCTGGTGGCCGCCGAGGGCAAGTTGTCGAAGCGGCTCGGATCGTACGGCGCTGAGCATATGCGCGACGAAGGAGTCGAGCCGATGGCCATGCTGTCGCTGCTGGCGCGGATCGGCACGTCGCAGCCGGTCGAACCGTTCGCGTCGCTCGACGAGCTTGCCGACACCTTCGACTTCGCGACATTCGGGCGCGCGCCGGCCCATTTCGACCCCCACGAGGTCGAGCTGGTCAACGCCCGGCTTCTGCACAAGCTAGACTATGCCGCCGTTGCCGACCGCCTCCCGAAGGAGGCGAGCGAGGAGGATTGGCTGCTGCTCCGTCCGAACCTCGAGCAGCTGGCCGACTTCGCGGACTGGTTCGCGGTGCTTGGCGGGGAGGTCGATCCGCCCGAGCTCAGCCATGACGAGCGGCTGCTGGTGAAGGACGCGGCGGGCATCGCCGAGCGGGTCGACTGGAGCGCCGATCCGTGGCGGGCCCTGACCGCACAATTGAAGGAAAGCTCGGGCAAGAAAGGCCGCGAGCTGTTTCACCCGTTGCGGCTTGCGCTGACCGGCCGCGACAGCGGGCCGGAAATGGCCGGGCTCGTCGCCCGAATGGGCCAGGAGCGCGCGGTCCGCCGGCTCGAAGCCGCCGCCAAGCGTTGATTTCGGAATTTCAACGAGGCCGCAACAAATCCTCTTTTCCAAAGTTATGATATGATGTAACATCAATCCATCGAACCACTTGGGAGATGAGGTTTTCGATGCTCGAATATGCCGCCGGCCGGACCGCGATCGCCACGCGCAAGCCCAGTCCCAACGCCTTGCTGGTCGTGATCAGCGTCCATGTCGCGCTGCTTGCCGCGGTGATGAGCGCGAAAATGGATCTCCCCGGCAGCATCCGAAACAGTCCGCTCGTGGTCCAGCTGATCCCCGAGCCGACGCCGCCGCCGGAACAGCAGATCAAGCCGCAGGCGCAGCCAACGCCCCATCAGCCGAATTTCACCCAGCCACCGCGGCAGGTCGACATGCCGACCTCTGGCGGAGAGATTGTTGACGCCACGCCGTCACTTCCGACCTTCGATGGCCTGATGGGCGATCCAACACCGCGGCCGACGGTCACCCCCACTCCACGGCCGGCACCGGTGAAAGCGGGCGCGCGGCTGATCACGCCGGCTTCGGAGCTGAAGCCGCCTTATCCGATGTCCAAACTGGCGAGCGGCGAAGAAGGAGCCGTGACCGTCAGGCTCACCGTGGACGAGCGCGGCCGGGTGATCGCGGTCGATCCCGTTGGCCGACCCGACCGCGCCTTCTTCGAGGCCGCTCGCCGCCACCTGCTCGCGCACTGGCGCTATCAGCCGGCGACCGAGGACGGGCGCGCGGTCGCCACCAGCTTCACGGTGACGCTACGCTTCCAGCTCGACGGCTAGCCCACTGGCGGCGCGGCGTCGCTGTGCCTATCTTCGCGCCATGTCCTGGTTTCCCCGCCCGTCGAGCCCGCGCGCTGCGTTTCGTGACCTGACCGCGTTCATCCGGCACAGCGGCCGCGAGCAGAAGATTGGCGCGGCCCTGGCGCTGCTGGTCACCTCGATCATCGTCATCATCTTTGCGATCGACGCCAATATCGGAGTCGCGCCCGGGCCGCAGGTGATCGAGGTCGAGCTCTACCCGTCCAATCGGACCGATGCTCAGATCATCGCCGACCAGAAGAAGGATCAGGCGGAGAAAGACGCCTACCAAAAAGAAAAGCGACGCCAATTCCAGAAGCTCGAGAACCAGTTCGGGATGTAGCGGCCGAGCGCCGCTTCATGGCCGAAGCGCTGCGTCTCGGCGAGGAGGCGCGCGGGCGGAGCGCGCCCAACCCCAACGTCGGCTGCGTGATCGTTACCGCATCGGGCAAGGTGGTGGGCCGAGGCGCGACCGCGGCCGGCGGCCGGCCGCACGCCGAGGCGATCGCGCTGGACCAGGCCGGCAAGCGGGCCCGCGGCGCGACCGTCTACGTGACGCTCGAGCCGTGCGCGCATGACAGCCCGCGCGGGCCGGCCTGCACCGACCTGCTGCTCAAGGCGAAGCCGGCGCGGGTGATGATCGCGCTCAAGGATCCGGATCCGCGCACGTCGGGAAAGGGAATCAAGCGGCTGAGGGCCGCTGGGATCGAGGTGACGGTCGTGATGGCGCGCGAGGCGGCGAAGCATTCGCTGTCGGGCTGGCTGACCCGCCTCGAGCTCGGCCGCCCGCGGATCACCCTCAAGCTGGCGCTGTCGATCGACGGCAAGATCGCGCTTCCCTCGGGCGAATCGAAGTGGATCACCGGCGAGGATGCGCGCCGCCACGTCCATCTCGAACGCTCGCGCAGCGACATGATCCTGGTCGGCCGCGGCACCTATCTTGCCGATCAGCCGCGGCTCGACGTCAGGCTACCGGGGCTCGAACAGCACTCGCCGCGCCGCGCGCTGCTCACTCGCGGCGACCCTGTCGACGGCTGGGAAACCCTGAGAAATCCACGAGACGTGGCTCGACTTCATGACGTCAACGACCTGCTGGTCGAGGGCGGATCGAGCACCGCGACCGCCTTCCTCACCGAGGATTTGGTCGACCGGATCCTGATCTACCGCGCGCCGATCATCGTCGGCGAGGGCAAGTCGAGCTTCGGTTATGTCGGCCTCGACGCGATCGCCGATGCGCATGGACGCTGGCGGCTGGTCGACGAGCAGCGCCTGGGCGTCGACCGGCTCGAAGTTTACGAGCGCGCGCGGGAAAGCTAGGCGACGAGGCATGTTCACTGGGATCGTCACCGACGTCGGCACTGTCCGAAGCGCCGAGCAACGCGGCGACCTGCGGTTGACGATCGCCACTGGCTACGATTTGGGCACGGTTGACCTCGGCGCCTCGATCGCCTGCTCGGGCGTATGCCTGACCGTGGTCGATAAGGGCGACGATTGGTTTGCAGTCGACGTGTCGGGCGAAACCGTGTCGCGCACCGCCGCCGACCATTGGCGCGCAGGCGCGCGGCTCAACCTCGAGCGCTCGCTGCGCCTCGGCGACGAGATTGGCGGCCATATCGTCACCGGCCATGTCGATGCCGTCGCCGAAGTCGCCGAAGCCAGCGCAGAAGGCGATTCGCACCGGATAAGCGTGCGCGTCCCGCGCGAGCTCGGACCGATGATCGCCGCCAAGGGATCGATCACGCTCGACGGAGTCTCGCTGACCGTCAACCAAGTGAACGATTCGGGGGACGGGACCCGATTCGCGGTCAATATCATCCCGCACACCGCGCAGCACACAACCCTTGGGGAATTGCGGGCCGGACAACAACTCAATGTCGAGGTTGATGTGCTTTCCCGCTATATCGACCGGATGCTCGCCGCCCGATCACACTAGGAATAGCTGTGTTCCTTCTTCATATCACACGCCAGTGTGATATATCGCGACCATGAGCACCACCTTGATCGAGCGGCTGAACGCCATCATCGACACCGGCGAGGTCAGCCGCGCCGGTCTCGCCCGGGCCGCCGGGCTTCACCCCAACTCTTTGCGCAAATTGGGCCAGCCAGACTGGAATCCGACCGCCGACACGCTCGGCCGTCTCGAGAAGCTGATCCAGCGCGGCACCAGCGAAGTGCTGGTCGGGCCTGAAGACATCATCAACGAAGCCCGCAACGGCCGCATGTTCATCCTGGTCGACGACGAGGATCGCGAGAATGAGGGCGACCTGGTCATCCCGGCGCAAATGGCCACGCCCGATGCGGTCAACTTCATGGCCCGGCACGGCCGCGGGCTGATTTGCCTCGCACTGACCAAGGACCGCGCCGACCAGCTCGGGCTCGAGCCGATGACCCGCACCAACCGCAGCCGCAACGAGACCGCGTTCACGGTGTCGATCGAGGCGGCCGAGGGAATCTCCACCGGAATCAGCGCCGCCGACCGCGCGCGCACCATCGCGGTCGCCATCGACGCCACCTACGGCCCGGAAGCGATCGTTTCGCCCGGCCATGTCTTCCCGCTGATCGCCAAGCCTGGCGGCGTGCTCGTCCGGGCTGGCCACACTGAAGCCGCGGTCGATGTTGCCCGCCTCGCCAGCCTCAACCCGAGCGGCGTGATCTGCGAGATCATGCGCGAGGACGGCTCGATGGCCCGGCTCGACGATCTGATGGACTTCGCCCGCGTCCACGGCCTCAAGATCGGGACCATCCGCGACCTCATCGCCTACCGGCTGAAGAAGGACCATCTGGTCGAGCGGGTGGCGATCAGCCCGTTCACCGCGAGCAGCGGCGCGTTGTGGCAGGCCCAGGTGTTTCGCGACAAGGCGAGCGGCGAGGAACAGCTCGCCCTGGTCCACGGAACGCTCGATCCCGCCGCCCCGGCGCTGGTCCGAATGCACAGCCTCGACCTGTTCGCCGATGTGCTCGACGAGCGCGGGCCCAAGTCCGGCGTCCTGCAGGGCGCGATGCGGATGATCGAGCGCCACGGCTCGGGCGTGGTCGTCGCGCTGCACGCGGCAGCGCCCGGCTCCCTGTCGCGCTCGATCGACCTTCGCGCCGGCAAGCCGGTCGAGGGCGGCGACGCGGTGCGCGGCTACGGCACCGGCGCGCAGATCCTCGCAGCGCTTGGCATCCACGACATGATCCTGCTGTCCAACGCCCACCATTCGCCAGTCGGCCTGTCGGGCTACGGCCTGGCGATCGTCGAAGAGCGACCGATCGAGCTGGAGGCCTAGCCGTGTCGACGATCCTGCTGGTCGAGGCGCGCTTCTATCCGCACCTCAACGACATGCTGCTCGACGGCGCGCGACGGGCGATCGAGGCCGCCGGCCACAAGCACGAGACCTTGACCGTTCCCGGCGCGCTCGAGCTGCCCGGCGCGATTGCGCTTGCCGCGCGAAGTGGCCGCTTCTGCGCGTTCGTCGCGCTTGGCGTGGTGATCCGCGGCGAGACCTACCATTTCGAAGTGGTGTCGAACGAAAGCGCCCGCGGCCTGCTGGACCTGACGCTTCAAGGCTATGCGGTCGGCAACGGTGTCCTCACCGTCGAAAATGAGGCGCAGGCGATCGCTCGCTGCGATCCGGGGCAAATGGACAAGGGCGGCGGCGCGGCCAAGGCCGCGCTCGCCTTGTTCGAGCTTAGGGAAAGATACGCGCCTTAAGCGGCCTGCGCTTCGTCGAGCGCCGGATAGTCGACTTAGCCCTCGGCTCCGCCCGTCAGCGGGGCCATCACAATGCGGTTGAGCGGCGCACTCGCGCCCAGCTCCAGGGGATCGAACCACACGGCCATTTGCATCTTCCTTGTTGGTCCCGCTCCACAGCCACCGCGTAAATGATTGCGCGGCGACCGCTTTCCAACATGGAATCTGCCGGGAAGGACATAAATTCGCCTTATGGCCTGACGGGCGTTTCCGCCTTTCGCAGACCACGTCCTCGCCCTAATCCCAAATCGTGAGCCGGTCGGATCATCACCGCTTTGCCTTCCCCGCGCTGCTGATCGGCAGCAGCGCGCTGGCATTCGGCCCGTGGCTTGTGCGCCTGTCGGGGGTCGGCGCCGTCGCCGCCGGTTTCTGGCGGCTGGCGCTCGCGCTGCCATTCCTGTTCGTGATTGCCGCACTGACCGCGCAGCCGGTGCACTGGCCGGGGCGCAAGCTCGGCGCCCTCGTTCTTCTCGCGGCCTTCTTCTTCGCCGCCGACCTCGCCGCCTGGCATGCCGGGATCCACATGACCAAGCTCGGCAACGCGACCCTGTTCGGCAATACGTCGAGCTTCATCTACGCACTTTGGGGCCTGTGGCTGGCGCGGCGCCCGCCGACCACGCTTCAGGGAATGGCGTTGGGGCTAGCCGCGCTTGGCGCCGCTCTATTGATGGGCAGCAGCGCCGAGCTCAGCACGCGCAACCTCAACGGCGACCTGCTCGCGCTCGCCGCGGGCGTTCTTTACACCGGTTACCTGATTGCGGTGCAGCGGGCGCGCGGCTCGCTGCAGGCGCTGCCCTTGCTGTTCCTCTCCAGCCTGTTCGGCGCGGCCATGCTGCTGCCCTTGTCGCTCGGCCTTGGCGAACGGATCATCCCGGCCGACTGGACCTTCATCTTCCTGCTCGCGCTTGGCAGCCAGGTGCTCGGGCAAGGCCTGCTGGTCTATGCGATTGGCTCTCTGTCGCCGCTCGTTGTCGGGCTCACCCTGCTGACCCAGCCGGCGATTTCGGCGCTGGTCGGCTGGCTTGCTTATGGCGAGCGCCTGTCGCCGGTCGACTGGATCGGAGCGATCGCAATCGCCGCCGCCTTGGTGCTGGTCCGGCTCCCGCAGCCGGGGCTTGCGCGTCGCCGCCGCGCAGCCCAGTTGGGCGCGCATGGAGATCCCGAGTCCGCTTGAGCAATTGCGCCGCCGGCTCGCGCTTGCCGTCGGCGAGAATGCGGTGTTCGACGGCTGGACGGCCAAGGCCGTCGACAGCGCCGCCGCCCAGCTCGGCGTCGATCCGGTTCAGGCGCGGCTTGCGATGCCCAAGACCCAGGCCGGAATGATCGACATTTATATCCAGGAGGTCGACCGGGCGCTGGAGGCATATTTCACGCCCGAGCGACTGGCCAAGCTCAAGATCCGCGAGAAAATCCGTTCGCTGGTGTGGCGGCGCCTGGAAATCATGGGACCGGCGCGCGAAGCCGTCCGCCGCGCGCTTGCAATCCTGGCGATGCCGCAGAACGTGCCGCTTGCGCTGCGCACCGGCTGGCGCACCGCCGATCTGATGTGGCGCATCGCCGGCGATACCAGCACCGACTTCAACCATTACACCAAGCGAATGACGCTCGGCGCAGTCTATGGCTCGACCCTGCTGGCCTGGCTCGACGACCAGAGCGAGGGATGGACCGACACCGGGCAATTCCTCGACCGTCGAATCGACGACGTGATGAGGTTCGAGAAGTTCAAGGCCGAGTGGCGCGGCTCATCCGATCGACTGAGCGTCTCGCGCTTCCTCGGCCGGCTTCGCTACCCGCCTCGCTGAGGCGCGTCGAAGCCGCTATTGATAATCACTCGCAGCCCGGCTAGCGCGGCGGGCATGGGCGGGTTGGCGGCACGGTTCGGCATCTTTTCTTTGCTTGCGGCGCTCGTGGGCCTGCTGCTGGCCGCATCGCCGGCGGCGGCCCAGCAAGCGGGCGTGCAAACCGCCTGGCAGCTCCTCGATTACATGTCGGTCGATTATGCGGGCGCGGTTTCCGACGGAAAGATCGTCAGCCAGTCCGAATATGCCGAGATGCGCGAATTCGCGCGCTCGGTGCGCCAGCGCATCGCCGCGCTGCCCCCCAATCCCGCCAAGGCGGAGCTGCTGTCCAAGGCCGATCACTTCGTCGGGGCCGTGGATCAAAAGCAATCGCCCGCGACGGTTCGGTCACTCGCCGACGATCTTGGGACCGCGCTGTTGAAGGCTTATCCCGTCGCGCTGGGCCCGGCCCAAATGCCGGACCTCGCCCGCGGCGCAAGCTTGTTCAATCAGACCTGCGCAAGCTGTCACGGGGAAAAGGGGGACGCGGAGACGCCGGCCGCGGCCCACCTGAACCCGCCACCGATCGCCTTCGTCGATCGAGCCCGCGCGAGCCAGCGCAGCCCTTTCGCTCTCTACCAGGTGATCAATCAGGGCCTCGCGGGCACGGCAATGGCCAGTTTCTCGAGCTTGCCGGCACAGGATCGCTGGGACCTCGCTTATTACGTGAGCCGATTCGCTTACCCCGCGTCGCTGGCCCCTGAAGGAAAGAAGATTTGGGAATCGGACGCCGGCTTGCGCAAATCGATCCCCGACCTGGCTGCGCTGAGCTCACTGACCGAAGCCCAGCTCGAGGGCCGGATCGGACCGGGCCGCGCCGCGTCGGTGCTTGCCTATCTGCGGTCCAATCCCGCCGCGCTCACGGCCGGCTCCTCGCCCTTGTCGCTGGTTCGGACGCGCCTTCAGGCCAGCCTCCAGGCCTATAAGGCGGGCGATTCCGACAAGGCCGAATCGCTCGCACTTTCGGCCTACCTCGACGGCTTCGAACCCGTCGAAGGCGCGCTCGCTACCCGCGACGCCGGGCTCCTGGCCCGCGTCGAAACGGCGATGGGCGAGCTGCGGGCGGCAATCGGCCGGGGCGAAAACCCGTCGCAGGTCGAGGCCCGCATCGGCACACTCGATGGCCTGCTCGATCAGGTCGATGCCGCGCTCGCTCCCCAACAGGATAGCGCGGTGTCGACCTTCATCGGCGCGGCGACGATCCTGCTTCGCGAAGGCCTCGAGGCACTGCTCATCGTGGTCGGCATGCTCGCCTTCCTCAACAAGGGCGGCCGGCCCGACATGGTTCGGCCGGTCCATTACGGCTGGTCGAGTGCGCTGGTCGCCGGGGCGGCGACCTGGCTGGCCGCGACGACCTTGGTCAGCATCAGCGGCGCGACTCGCGAGTTGACCGAGGGCTTCGGCTCAATCCTGGCGGCACTGGTCTTGTTGTTCGTCGGCGTTTGGATGCACGGCAAGGGCCAGGCGGACGAGTGGCAGCGCTATATCCGCCAACGCATGGACCACGCGCTTTCCAAGGGGTCGGGGTGGTTCCTGTTCAGCCTCGCCTTCGTTGCCGTTTACCGCGAGCTGTTCGAAACCATCCTGTTTTACGCGGCGCTGTCGGCCGAGGGCAACGCCGCGGCGGTGTTCGCCGGCGCGCTCGCGGGAGCTGCAGCGCTCGCCATCGTCGCCTTCGTCATGCTTCGCTTCAGCCAGAAGCTGCCGGTCGGCAAATTCTTCACCTACAGCTCCGCGTTGATCGCGGTGCTTGCGGTCGTCCTCGCCGGCAAGGGCGTTGCGGCGCTGCAGGAAGCGGGGCTGGTCGGCGTCGCGCCGCTCAACAACGTTCCGCGCATCTCGATGCTTGGCATTTTCCCGACCGGCCAGGTGATCGCGGCGCAGGTCGCGATCGCAATTGCGCTGATCCTCGGCTTCACCTGGAACCGGTACAAGGTCGCGAGCCGGTAGATGTGGCTGGCGGCGAGGCGGTTTTCGCGGATCGAATCGATGGTACGGGGCTAGCCTGTGGCGGCGGCCTGGCTTATCCCGTTCCAACGAAGAGGAGAGCGAAGTGGCAGGCAGCGTGAACAAGGTCATCCTGGTTGGAAATCTGGGCAAGGACCCGGAGACTCGCAGCTTCCAGAACGGCGGCGAGGTGGTCAGCTTCAGCGTTGCGACGTCGGAGAACTGGAAGGACCGCACCTCGGGCGAGCGCAAGGAAAAGACCGAATGGCACAATGTGTCGATCTTTTCGGAGGGGCTCGCGAGGGTCGCCAAGAGCTATTTGCGCAAAGGGTCTAAGGTCTATCTCGAAGGCCAGCTGGAAACCCGCAAATGGCAGGACCAGTCGGGCAACGACCGCTATTCGACCGATGTCGTCCTGCGCCAATTCAATAGTGCGATGGTGCTGCTCGACAGCCGTGACGGCGGCGGCGCCAGCCGCGGCGGCGGAGCGGGCGCAAGCGATGATTATGACGATTTCGGCGGCCGCGCTCCGGCCAAGACCCAGTCGCGTCCGCAGCCGGCGGCGTTCGACACCGACCTCGACGACGACGTTCCTTTTTAAGTTTCGTCGTTCCTTTTGAGCTTGGCGAGCACCGCGAACGGGCTCGCCTCGGCTTCGCTCACCACGCCCGCTTCCCTAAGCGCCGCGTCCGCGCCGGCGCCGCGCGGGTAAGGATCGAGGCTGAGCGCCAGCGTGTCGGCGATCGCGCTGCCAAGATCGATCGCCGCGCCGTCGTAGAAGACGACGTCGCAGTCCGTCTCGCCGAGCTCGATCTCTTCGTCGGGCTCGCCGACGACGGGGGCGGGCATGAACAGCATCTCGAACGGCTCATCGACATGGCCGGCCACCGGATCACGGGTGATGACGCAGCTCTGCTCGAGCGCCGCGCCGAGGCGGCCGGTCGCCCGCACCACTTCGCCCGTGCGCTCGAGCGTGACGTGCGCCTCGAGCCGCTCGAGCGACACCAGGTCGAGGCGCTTGGCGACGTCGCGGCGCTCGTCTTCGTCGGCGACGAGGTCGAGCCGTTCGCCATCGCGGATCTGATCGAGCCTGAGTCGATGCGCGAAACGGTCGGTCATCGGATCGATCCCTGCTCGAGTTCGGCAACGCTGCTTTGGCCGAGCCGCGACCACAGCTGCTTGAGCGCTGCCGAATCATGGTCGAGCGCTGCCGCATGGGCAATGTTGAGGCTGTCGCGCGCCGCTCGGGCCCAGTCCCCAGCGGCGGTCGCGCGCCGCCAAAGCTCGGTGCGCCGGCCGAGCGCGCCGACCAGCTTGCGCACGGTCTTGCCGAGCGTTGGGTCGCCAAGCCCGAGCTCGCGATGCTCGGCTTCCATCACCGCGATGAAACGCTCGGTCAGGGCGACCGACACCGCGTTGCCGCCTTCGCCCGCTCGCTCGAGCCGGACGAGGATCAGCGCGACGATTGTCGCAAGCATCGCGAACCGCCCGTCCAGCGTGTCGGCGACCTTTCCTTCGACATACCAGTGCGGCTCGCGGGCAATTGTGGTGGCGGCGTCGAACAAGACTGCGCCGCGCGCGGGCTCGGCCGTTAAGCTCCGGAACAGGAAACCCAGCATAGCGTGTTCGTCGCCTCGATCATGTGGCCGGCAGCAAGGGTTGCGCCCCGGCTGCCCTCCCGCATATTGAGGCGCTCGGCGCCCCAGGCAAGCAGGGGGCGCCGATCCCGGCGTTGCAACGCCCGAAAAGAGGTTCAATCGCGCATGAAGGTTCAGCTGGTTAAAGCTCTGACGATCGCTTCGGCGCTGCTTGCGGTCTCCGGCTGCGCAACCTTCAGGCAGCACAAGGGCGCGGTGATCGATCCGCAGCTCGCGAGCACAATCCAGCCGGGGGTCGACAATAAGGAGTCGGTGCAAAAGCTGCTCGGCAATCCAAGCTTCGCCGGCGAGTTCACTCCCAACGACTGGTATTATGTGTCGCGCGACGTGAACCAGGTCGCGTTCCGCAACCCGCACGTGACCAAGCAGACGGTGCTGCTGGTGCGGTTCGACCAGGCCGGCAACGTCGCCGCCGTCCAGCGCACCGGCAAGGAGCTGGTGCTCAACGTCGAGCCGAGCTCGCGCGCGACCCCGACCCTCGGCCGCAAGAAGAGCTTTTTCGATGAGCTGTTCGGCAACATCGGCACGGTCGGCGCGCCGGGAATGACGCCGCCGCGCTAGTGGTGAGTCTGACGCTTCCGCGTCGGGCCGCTTTCGCTTAAGCCGTCGCCCATGACCGCGACGCCCGCCGGCATGACCTATGCCGACTATCTCAAGCTCGACCAGCTCCTCTCGGCCCAGCAGCCGCAGTCGGGCTTGCACGACGAGATGCTGTTCATCGTCATCCACCAGACCAAGGAATTGTGGATGAAGGAGCTGCTCCATGAGCTGCGCCTTGCAGTTTCGCTGCTTGGCGCCGACCGCTTTGGCGAGGCCTATAAGGCGATGGCGCGGATCAAGCGCATCCAGGCGGTGATGACGCTTTCGTGGGACGTCCTCTCCACGCTGACGCCGGTCGATTATCTGAAGTTCCGCGACGTGCTCGGCACCAGCTCGGGCTTCCAGTCGGCGCAATTCCGCGAAATTGAATTCCGCCTCGGGCTCAAGGACCCGCGCTTCCTCGACCATTATGACGACGGCACGCCGGAACGCGCCCGATTGAAAACCGCGCTGGACGAGCCGAGCCTGCGCGAGGCGGCCATCGCAGCGCTCGAGCGGTCGAGGTTCGACCTTGGCGACCGGTCCGACGAGGCGCTCGCAGCCGCCTGGCTCAAGGTTTACCGCGACGCCGACCGCTGGTTCGAGCTGTACGAGCTTGCCGAGAAGCTGCTCGACATCGACGACGCGCTCGCAAGCTGGCGGCACAAGCACGTGCTGACGGTCGAGCGGATCATCGGCAACAAGCGCGGCACCGGCGGGTCGGCTGGCGCGCCTTACCTGCGCTCGACCCTCGACAAGCGCGTGTTCCCCGAGCTGTGGGCTCTGAGGACCGATCTTTGAGTTTCAAAGGGCTGTTCAGCCGCAGCCTTTCGGCCGATCCCGAACGCCTGCATTTCGCTGCGCACAGCCATCATTTGTGGCCGGATGCGAGCTTCGAGGGCCAGGTCGAGGCGTGGAACGACGCAGCGCGTCTGGCCGACCGCAAGTGGGACAAGGTCATGGGCGAGGTTTGGCCCGCCGCGCAGCGCGAGGTCGCGGCCGAGCTGGGCACCGGCCAGCCCGATGCCGTGGTGTTTTCGTCGAACACCCATAATTTCCTCGTGCGGCTGATCACTGCCGCGCCGCGCGGCTCAGCCCAATTGCGCGTCCTC
>JAZJZB010000010.1:0-2677 GCA_040390085.1 Pseudomonadota bacterium
AGAGCGATCATGATTTCATAGCCCTGGCGCTGGTGAAAGCTTTCTTCCTTGCAGATCCGGACCATGGCCCGGGCATAGGGACCGTAACTGGTCCTTTGCAGCGGCACCTGGTTCATGATTGCAGCGCCATCGACCAGCCAGCCGATCGCACCGATGTCGGCCCAGGTCAGGCTCGGATAATTGAAGATGGTCGAATATTTGGCCTTGCCGCTGTGCAGCGCCAGGATCATGTCCTCGCGGCTCGTGCCCAGCGTTTCCGCCGCGCAATACAGGTAAAGGCCGTGGCCAGCCTCATCCTGGACCTTGGCGAGCAGGATCGCCTTGCGCCGCAGGCTTGGCGCGCGGCTGATCCAGTTTCCCTCGGGTAGCATGCCGACGATTTCCGAATGGGCGTGCTGGCTGATCTGCCGGGTCAGGGTCCGCCGATAGGCCTCGGGCATCCAGTCCTTGGGCTCGATGAACTCGTCGGCCGCGACCCGCGCCTCGAACGCCTCGAGCAATTCGGGGTCTTCGAGATTTTGAATCGTGGCGGTCTTGCTGAGTTCGGTGGTGTACATCGGCCCTATCTAATGGTTGTGGCTCGAAGCTACAAACGCGCGCACGGCGACTAGGTCGCGAATGCCGTCCGCAGCCGGTCCAGCAGCACCTTGTCGGCGGCACTGAGGTCCATCGTCGCCGCCTTTTCGAAATGCGCGCGCGCCTGCTTTTTGTTGCCGAGACGGATGGCGGCAATGCCCCAATCGATCTGCAGCCGCCCCCAGCGCGGCGCGGCTCTTTCCGCCGTGGCGTAGTCGGCGACCGCTTCGTCCAGCCGGCCCAATTTACGCAGCGCGTCGCCGCGCGCCTTTCGGGCATCGCCGAATCTCGGGCCGAGGGCGACGGCCCGCTGCGCCGCCGCCAGGGCCTGAGCGTACCGACCGACCCCGAGATAAAGACGTGCCAAATCGAGCGCGATCCACGGTCGGTGCCGGTTCATCGCCTCCGCCAGCGTCGCCCATCGTTCAGCCCCGGCGATATCGCCGCCGGCCCCCGCCACCGCCATCCGCGCCCTCAAGCAGGAGAAGCAATCTTGCGGCAGCGTATCGACAATCGCGCGGGCTTCCGCGATCCGCCCGGCGCGGCTCAGCGCGATGGCCAGGCGCGGCAGGGCATTGCGGTCGCGCCCCGCCCTTGCCAGCTCAGGGCCCTCCGGCGCGAGCGCGAGGACGGCAAGTTGCTGACGGGCGAACTCGGCGGCCGCGTCCCAGTCGTCGAGTACCGCCGCCGCCGCATATTGCGGCGCGTTGAGACCCCCTGAATTTTCGATGTGCGCAGCGAAATAACGGTCGGGCCTGACATTGACGATTTTTCGACTGCCGGTGAGATCGTGCATGGCTACCAACGCGGCCGCGCGGCGGACCGGAATCAGATCCTCCGTTCCCGGGTAGCCGGCGCCGCTCAGCCGATCGAGGCGGCGCAGGCTTTCGGCGTAATCGCCCTCGAAGGTTGGCTCGTTGGCCAGGTTCGCGCGCGATGTATTGACACCAATCTCGCTGAGCCCGCCCAGGCCGCGAACGCCCAGCGCGTCGGCCTTTCGTGACAATTCGACCGATTCTCCGCCCCGCCCGAGCAGGCTCACCGCGATGTTGGCGTTAAGATAAGCCAGGGCATTGTTCGGGTCTTCGCGAATTCCGCGATAACCGGCCTCGGCTGCTTTCACGAGATCGGTGTGGATAAAAAGGTTCGAAATCTGCGCCCAGGCCCAGGCGCGTTCCTTCGGATCGGTCGAGGTTGCGGCCAGCCGTCGCGCAACCACCATCGCTTCGTCGCGTCGCCCCGTGAACTCCAGATATTTGGAATAACGGTAAGGCTGGGTCTTCTCGAACACCCCCTCGGCCGCTTTCTGCACCATCGCGTCAAGCGTTGCGTCGCTGCCCGTCTGGTCGATCGCGCCATGCGCCCCGGCGCGTACCGTCAGCCTCAGGCCGGTGGGCGTGCGATAGACGCTTCCGCCGATGATCGTCTGGCCACCTAGCTGCCGCCGCAGGAAACTATTGAGTTCGCCGATCGACACGCCGGTTGACGGGATGACGATCCTGATGTCGTCGCCCCAATTGACCTTCATCGTCTCCGCCGACCGAAAGCTCTGCGCGATCCGATCGATCGTGCCCAGCCGGTCCGCCAGTTCGGCCGCGACCGTCTCGCCGGTCAGTCCCCGCGCCGCCAGGTCGGGCGGCACGCTCAGGGCCTCGATCACCAGCCCGCGATCACTCCGCGCGTTGACCACCATCCACGCCAGCGCCAGGACGATCGCCAGCGCGCCGGCCGCCAGCACCGACCGGAACAGGATCATCGCGCGCTTGTTGAAGTGCTCGAGCCGCTCGCTCGCGATCTGCGCGTCGATCAGCTCGGTGTGCCGCGCGAGCAGCTTGCGCGCGAGATCGTCGTCGCCGACCGCATCCATCGCGACATCGACCGCGTCGGGCGTCGCCGGAAGCCGCGCGCGGCCGCGTGTTTTCCCCTCCCCCATGCGCATTTGCTAACAATCGTCAGGACGATTGGCTAGCCCTTCCCTCGATCACCGCCCCGCCGACCGTCCGCGAATAGCCGGTGAATTCGGCGACCGCGCGGCCATCCGCCGTGCGCACCGCGACGCGGGTCACGCCCGCCCTGCCCTCACGCGCAACTTCCTGGGCTT
>JAZJZB010000011.1:0-7359 GCA_040390085.1 Pseudomonadota bacterium
ATGACAACAGCCACATCATGGGCACCAATGCGACCGGCGCGATGATCGTCGCCGGGCCCGAGGGCTTCCGCAAGAACAACTATCGCAAGTTCAACATCAAGCGGAAGGAGACACGGCCGGGCGACGATTTCGCGATGATGCGCGAAGTGCTCGAGCGGCGCTTCACCCGGCTCGAGAAGGAGGATCCCGACCGCCAGACCGGCGAATGGCCAGACCTGCTGCTGATCGACGGCGGCAAGGGCCAGCTGTCGTCGGTGTGCGAAGTGATGGAGGGCATGGGCATCCACGACGTGCCGGTGATTGGCGTGGCCAAGGGTCCCCATCATGGCCGCGAGGGTCGTGAAGTCTTCCACCTGCCGGGCGGACGCGAGATCACCTTGCCTCCGAATTCGGCCTTGTTGTTTTATTTCCAGCGGTTGCGCGACGAAGCCCACCGTTTCGCAATCGGCACGCACCGCGCCAAGCGCGCGAAAAGCCTGACCATCTCGACGCTCGACGAAGTCCCCGGCATCGGCCCTAACCGCAAGCGGGCGCTGCTGATGCATTTCGGCACCGCCCGGGCGGTCAAGGGCGCTGCGCTCGACGATCTCGAGAAAGCGCCAGGGATCAGCAAGGCAATGGCCCGCCAGCTCTACGACTATTTCCACCCGCGCGGCTGATGCGCTCCGAGACCAAAGCCATCGTCTGCGCGCTGCGCGGCCACGGCGAGCATGGAGCGATCGTTCGGCTGATGACTCCCGAGCAGGGCCTGGTTGCGGCTTATGTCCGCGGGGCGCGCGGGCGGCGGATGCGGCCGGTGCTGATCGCCGGCAACATGGTCCAGGCCCAGCTCTCGGCGCGGACGGACACGCAATTGCCGCAGGCGGCGGTCGAGCTGGTCCACAGCCGCGCGCCACTGCTGTCTGAGCCGCTTCCGGCGGCGGCGATCGAATGGGCGACCGTGCTGACTGCGTCTGCATTGCCCGAGGGACAGCCTTACCCGCCGCTCTACCAAGCGCTCGAAGGCCTGCTCGATGCAATCGAGGCCGCGCCTTCGGCAAGCGGGTGGGGCGCCGCATTGGTGCGCTACGAGCTGCTGCTGCTCGCCGAGCTCGGTTTCGGCCTCGATCTCGAACATTGCGCGGTCAGCGGAGGGAACGACAATCTCGTCGCGGTCAGCCCGAAATCGGGGCGGGCGGTGAGCGCCGCGGAGGCCGAGCCTTATGCCGGCAAGCTGCTGCCGCTGCCGAGCTTCGTGCGCGAGGGCGGGACCGCGAGCTGGGGCGAAATCGCCGAGGGGCTCGAACTCACTGGCCACTTTCTTCGGCGCGATCTCCTCACCGACCGTCTTTCCCCGGCCATTGAAGCGCGCGATCGCCTCGCCGACCGGTTGCGCCGTGCCGGTGGTCTCGCCTAGGCTCGGGTCGTGACGATCGACACGCTCGCAATGCTGTTTCCCAATGTCGCGGTGACCCGCGGCATCGCCGTGCGCGTCGCGGTCAGCTTCCTTGCCGAGCAGTCTGACCCGACCTCGAACCGCTGGTTCTGGTCGTACCATGTGCGGATCGAGAACGGCTCGGAGGTGGCGGTCCAGCTGCTGTCGCGCAGCTGGACGATCGTCGATGGGCACGGGACGGTGCACGAGGTGGTTGGTGAAGGCGTCGTCGGCGAAATGCCGCTGATCGCACCGGGCGCGAGCTTCGATTATGTCTCGGGCTGCCCGCTCGACACCCCCGAAGGGGCGATGAGCGGCAATTATCGAATGGTCGATGAAGACGGCACTGCGTTCGATGTGGAAATCCCGCGCTTTCAACTCCTCAGCGCTTAGTCCCGGCGAATGATGTCCGATTCCCTTTCCGGCCCCGTCGTCGCGATTGCCGCCAATGACGCCTGGAACGTGATCAATTATCGCTCCGGCCTCATCCGCGCCCTCCAGGCCGGCGGGTATCGCGTCCTGGTTCTTGCGCCGGCCGGACGGCACGAAGCGGCGATCCGGGACCTGGGCGTCGATTTTCGGGCGGTCGCGATGGCTCCGCGCGGTAAGTCGCCAGTGGGCGACCTGAGGACGCTCGCCGCTTATGCGCTGCAACTGCGCGCCGCACGCCCGGCGGCGCTGCTGGGATTCACCGCCAAGCCGAACATCTATGGTTCGCTCGCCGCCCGCGCGCTCGGCATTCCGGTGATCAACAATATCAGCGGGCTCGGCGCCGTTTTCGGCGGCGAGGGAGTGCTGAACCGGCTGGTCTCGGGCTTGTATAGAGTGGCGCTGCGCCGGTCGGCCAAGGTCTTCTTCCAGAATCGCGACGATCGCGCCTTGTTCGAGGCACGCGGGATCGTCCGCCATGGCCAGGTTGGGCTGCTGCCGGGCTCTGGCGTCAATCTCGAGCATTTCGCACGGCGGCCCAGCAAGGGTCGAGCGCCGTTCACGTTCCTCTTCGCCGGCCGGCTGCTGTGGGACAAAGGCGTTGCGGAATATGTCGAGGCGGCGCGGCGCATTGCGAGCACCGACACGCGGTTCCGAATCCTCGGGATCGTCGAACCGGAAAGCGCCGCCGCCGTTCCGGCGAGCCTTCTGCGCGAATGGAGCGAGGAGGGGATCGCCGACTATCTCGGCTCTGCGAGCGACGTCCGGGACGCTTTTGCCGAGGCCGACTGCGTGGTCTTGCCGTCTTATTACCGCGAGGGCACGCCACGCGTGCTGCTTGAAGCTTCGGCGATGGGGATCCCGGTGATCACCACCGACGCGCCCGGTTGCCGCGAAGCGGTGGACAATGGGCTGACCGGCCTGCTGTGCACGCCGCGCTCGGTCGATTCGCTCGTTTCGGTGATGAAGCAGATGCTCGAGCTCCCTACCGCCAAGCGCAACCGGATGGGCGCCGCAGCCCGGGCGAAGATGGAACGCGAATATCGCGAGGAGATCGTTCATCGGGCATATCTCGACGCTCTGGCAGAGCTAGGGATTCGAGGAGCCTAGCCGACATGTTTGCCTTTTCGACACGACGGCCACGGCGCCTTAGCGGTCCGCGCGGCAGCCGTGCTTACGTCGTCGGCGATATCCATGGCCGGCTCGACCTGCTCGATCAGCTGCTGGCCAAGATCCATGACGACCTTCGCAATCGGCCGGCAAGCCGCACCCGGCTGGTGTTCGTCGGTGACCTGATCGATCGCGGCCCCAATTCGGCGCAGGTCGTCGAGCGGCTGCGGACCTATCGCCACCACGGCGTGAAGCCGGTCTTCCTCCTTGGGAATCATGAGGAAGTGCTGCTTCGCATCCTGGCCGGCGACAAATCGCTGATTGAGAGCTGGCTCAAGTTCGGCGGGCTCCAGTGCCTCAAGAGCTATGGCCTCGATCGAAAAGAGCTGCGGGCAAAAGAGCCCGAGGAGCTGATCGGTACCATCCAGCAAGCAGTGCCACACAAGCACGCCGAGTTCCTCAAGACCTTCATCGATAGCTGCCGCTTTGGCGATTATCTGGTCGTCCACGCCGGGATTCGCCCCGGCGTCGAGCTCGACCAGCAGCGCCAGACCGACCTCAGGTGGATCCGCGAACCGTTCCTGTTCGACGAAACCGATCACGGCTTCGTCGTCGTGCATGGGCACACCATCTGTGCCGAAGTGGAGCAGCGGCCGAATCGCATTGGAATCGACACCGGCGCTTACCGTACGGGCGTGCTGACGGCGCTCGCGATCGACGGTTCGGATCGCTGGCTGATCGATACGCGGTCCGCGGGACCCGTGAAAAGTTAGGTGATTTGATTGATTTAGCAGACTTCGCGGATTAGGCATGTACATCCAAGCGAGAATGAATAGGGGAGTCGCGGTTTGCGCGAGGGTATGATTGTGATTGTTGCTTTTATCCGTCGTTGTTCGGCGACCATTCTATTGGCCGCGACTGCGACGCTGCTCGCCGCATGCGCAGATTCGCGTGGCGGTTCAATTCCTTACGACCGCGCGTTGGCGGCGCCAGATGAGCAGAAATATGAGACGCTCGGCGCCGATTACCGGATCGCGCCGATGGACAAGCTCAACGTCAAAGTGTTTCGGGCCCCCGATCTTAGCGGCGATTATGAAGTCGACCTGACCGGGAACATCGCCTTGCCGCTGATCGGCAACGTGACCGCCGCCAACCTCACAACCAGCCAGTTGCGCGACATCCTCGTCGACAAGCTTGGAGCGAAATATCTCGAGCATCCTGACGTTGCCGTCGCGATTACGGCATCGACCGCGCACAATGTGACCGTCGGAGGGGCAGTGCAGAACAGCGGGTCCTTCCCGATCCGCAGCAACATGACCCTTGTCCAGGCAATCGCGCTCGCCAACGGCACGAGAGAGGACGCCAACAATCGCCGGGTCGCGATATTCCGCACGATCGGCGGGCAGCGGCAGGCCGCGGCCTTTGACCTGACCGCGATCAGCCGGGGCCAATCTCCGGATCCGACGATTTATCCAGGAGATATCGTCGTCGTCGACGGCTCGCGCATAAAGGCCTTCCAAAAGCAGCTTCTTTCGACCGTTCCGCTGCTTTCGGTTTTCAGGCCGGTCCTGTAGCTGGCAGTCTTATTTTTCGGGGCAAGTGATTTGAACAACAGCCTAGCCGTTCCGAACGAAGGCCCTTGGCCGGTCGGTAATTATTCCCCTCCCGCCCAGCTTGGGCCCGGACAGCGCAACTACGCCGCGTCGAGCATCCTCGATTTCGCGATGCTGATCCGAATCATCCACCATTGGCGGTGGCTTGTCCTCGGCGCGGTCGCGCTTGGCCTTGCCGGCGCGATTCTCGCGACGCTGCTGACCAAGCCGGTCTATCGCGCTTGGGTGACGCTGCAGGCGAATCCGCCGATGGTCGAGATCACCAGCGAGCAAACCCGCGAGCGGGCCGACGCGACGACCAACAGCTACGACTTCATCGCGACCCAGGTCGGGCTGCTGCAGAGCACGGCGGTGGCGCAGCGCACCGCGCAGGATTTGAACCTCGCCAATAATCCCGACCTAATTCCGCAAGATATCGACGCGTCCAAGCGCTTGCGGATCGCTGCAGGCATGGTGAAGGGCGGGCTCACCGTCGTCGCCCCGGAAGTGGGACAGTTGATCAAGTTCAGCTACGATTCGACTTCTCCGCAGCTCGCCGCACAGGTCGCCAATGGGGTTGCGGACAGCTTCATCAACACCGCGCTGCAGCGCCGCTATGAAGCGTCCGCCTACGCTCGCAACTTCCTCGAACGGCAAATCAACAAGACGCGGACAGATCTTGAACGATCGGAACGCTCGCTTGCCGCATACGCCCAGGCGAAGGGCATTATCATTACCGGCACCTTGACCAGCGACAGCGGCGGAAAGACCAACACGCCGGGCGACACGAATTCGTTGCAGGGCACCTCACTGGTCGAATTGAACACCGCGCTCTCGGCGGCGACTGCCCAGCGGGTTGCAGCGGAAGGGGCTTACCGCCAGGCTTTGGCGGTCGGCCCGACCACGGAAGTTACCGCCGCAGCTGCGGCGCTGCGCAACCAGCGGGCCACCTTGCAAGCGGACTATGAACAAAAGCGGGCCTTCATGAAGCCGGAGCATCCGGACATGGTGAGCCTCCGTTCACAGATTCAGGAGCTGGATCGGCAGATTGCTCGCGAAACGGCCCAAACATCGTCCGGCCGGATAAACACCCTGCTGGCACAATATCGCGCCGCGGCCGATACCGAGCGGGCGCTGCAGGCTCGTGTTAGCCAGCTCAAGGGCGCCGTGCTCAACCAGCGCGGCAAGAACATCCAGTACAACATCCTCCAGCGCGAGGTGGATACCAACCGGACGCTCTATGACGGGCTGCTCCAGCGCTACAAGGAAATCGGAGTGGTCAGCGGCGTCGGAATTGCGCCGGTGTCGGTCGTCGACCGCGCCGACCCGCCGGGCTTCCCGTTCAAGCCGAATCTCTTCCTGAACCTGATCCTCGGCCTCGGCGCCGGCCTCCTTGCCGGAGTCGCTGGTGCGATCGGTCTCGAATTCATCAACGACACGATCAAGAGCCGCGAAGATGTTCGCAAGAAGCTCTCGCTGCCTTGCCTTGGCGCGGTTCCGCGCACGCCTGCGAAGGACACGTTCATCGAGGATCTCAAGAATCCGACCTCGGTCGTCTCCGAAGCTTATTCGGCGATCGTCGCGGCGCTGCGCTTCAGCACCGAAGCCGGCATGCCCAAGGTGTTGCTCGTAACCAGTACGCGCTCCGGCGAAGGCAAATCATCGTCCGCACTCGCACTGGCGCAGAACTTCGCCCGGCGTGACCGCAAGGTGCTGTTGATCGACAGCGATCTTCGCAAGCCCGCGTTCAAGGCGGCGAGCGAGAATATCGGGCTGAGCAAGTTGTTGACGACCGAAGAGCGCCTAACCGAGCATGTCGTCGAAACGCAGCACCCGAACCTGTCGCTGCTGGCCAGCGGCCCGGTTCCGCCAAACCCGGCCGACCTTCTCTCGACCGGCCGCATGCGCAAGATCGTCGCCGAGGCGACCGAGGCGTTCGACCTGGTGGTGATCGACGGCCCGCCGACGCTCGGCCTCGCCGATTCGCCGCTGCTGTCCGCAGCCGCCGGCAACGTGCTGTTCGTGATCGAAAGCAACAAAACGCGGACCCGGGCCGCGGTCGAAGCGCTCAACCGCCTTGAAAGCACCGGCAGTCGCATCCTTGGCGCAGTGCTCACCAAGTCGACCGATAGCGCCGGCGGCTATGGCTATGGCCGCTACGGCTATGGCTACGGCTACGGTTATGGCTACGGCTATGGCTATGGCTACGGCGGTTCGACTTACGGCTACGGCAAGGGCAAGGTGAAACGCACCGAGATCCTCCTCATTCCGCAAGGCGAAGAGCCGGAGGGCGAAGATGCGCCCAGGGATGAGCCGGTGACTGGCAACGGCCGCTAAACCGCTGGGCGGGGGGTCTCAGGCAGCGTGATTGCCCGACGCCTGCTGGTCGCGGCCATCGCGCTTTTGCTCGCCGTTCAGGTGGTCAGGAATGCTGCGGTCGCCGGACTAGCGGCCGATCGCCCGGACCAGGCAGCAAGGCTTTGGGCCGACCATCCCGATGTCCAGATCTCGCGCGGAGCGATTGAGATCGCGGCTGCATCCCACGCGCGGCGGCAGGTCGACGGGTCGCTCCTGCAACAAATCTACGCCGCGGCTTGGCGTGAGCCGCTGACCGCCGAGCCGTTTCTCGTGCGGGGGGTCGACGCGCAGGTCGCTGGGAACGGGACGATCGCCGAGCGCGCCTTCGCCGCGGCGCAATGGCGCAATCCGCGATCGCTGCCGGCAGCCTACTTCCTTGCCGATTATTATCTGCGGACGGGCAAGTCAGAAGCGGGGATCAACCAAATCTCCGCTCTCTCGCGACTGGCGCCCAAT
>JAZJZB010000012.1:0-4414 GCA_040390085.1 Pseudomonadota bacterium
CATCCAGCTGCGCGCCAAGCAGAAGCTGAAGGGCTATTACGGCGACATCACCGAGAAGCAGTTCAAGAAGAACTACACCCAGGCGATCGCGATGAAGGGCGACGCCTCGCAGAATTTGATCGGCCTGCTCGAACGCCGGCTGGACATGGTCGTTTATCGCGCCAAGTTCGCGCCGACGATCTGGGCCGCGCGCCAGCTGGTCAACCACGGCCACATCCGGGTCAACGGCGTCAAGTGCAACATCGCCTCGCGCCGTGTCGACGTCGGCGACGTGGTCGAGCTCGGTCCCAAGGCGCAGGAAATGGCGCTGGTGATCGAGGCGCAGGGCCTCGCCGAGCGCGACATCCCCGATTACGTGTCGCCGGACGGCACCGCGAAGATCACCTATACCCGAGTGCCGAAGCTCGACGAGGTTCCCTATCCGGTGCGGATGGAGCCCAACCTGGTGATCGAATTCTACTCGCGCTAGGCTTGGGATTCATCGTGCCGAGGACGGGCGGTCACTGACCCTGCCTTCCGTGTCAGCGGCCGATCGTCCGTTCGAGCAACTGACCGATCTTCGCCAGCATCTGGGCACGAGCATCGGAATCGTCGAGCTGGTGGTCGAGTCCCTCGAAAGTGAGCAGTTCGCTCTGCTTGCCCGCGCTCTTCAAAGCAGAGTCCATTTTCTGCGAGTGAGCAAACTTGACGTTCGTGTCCAATGTGCCGTGCACCAGCAAAATCGGCATGGCGATCTGCGACGCGTGCTTCAATGGGGAGCCTTCGATTAGATGCGGACCGCTGCCGACTTCCCGTTCCACCAGCTCGTGGATTGTGAAATTCCGATAATCGGTTTTCAGCATGTTCAGGTCCGTAACTGGAGCAATCGCGACAACCGCCTTGAACAGCGACGGCTCGGTCACGGCCGACTGCAGCGCGGCGTATCCTCCGTACGACCACCCGACGATCGCCAGACGCGTCGGGTCCGCAATTCCCTGCGCCGCGAGCCACTTTGCAGAGTCGGTCACGTCGCCAATCGAAGTCCGCCACTCCCGGAACCCATTCTTGCCGAGCCAGGCATCGCCGAAGCGCGCGAGCCACGATACTCGGGCTGGAGCACGGCATAGCCCCGCGCAGCCAAGAATTGGGGCAGCCAATCGAAGCCCCAGTAATCGCGTGC
Organism: Pseudomonadota bacterium; assembly: GCA_040390085.1. GTDB lineage: Bacteria > Pseudomonadota > Alphaproteobacteria > Sphingomonadales > Sphingomonadaceae > Sphingomicrobium. The sequence continues at coordinate 1,160 of JAZJZB010000012.1, forward strand.
GCTCGGTCCACCGTGCGGCAACACCACGGCCGGCAGCCCCCTTGCTTCCTTGCCCGGCGGCAGGGTGAGATAGGCCGGAATAGACGCTCCGCCTGACCCTGGAATTTTGATCGATTTCACGGTCGCCAGGGTACGCCCTTCGAGTTCCGGCCGCTCGATCATGGCCGGCGTCAACGTCTTCTTGTCCCGGTCGAAGAGATAATAGCGGCCCGGATCCGTGTCGCTACCGGCGAAGATCAGCAGCCTGCGCCCGTCGTGGCTCGAGTCTACGAACTCTACGATCGGCGACTTGGGCAGCGCCCTCGAAAGCGCGTTTGCCAGGCTGTCGAATTCCGGATCGAAATACACCCTTTGAGTTCGGTCTTCCGAATAGGTGTAGCCGATCACCTTCTGGCCGTCGCCGAAACGCACGACATCGTCGATGTCGACGCGCGGGATGGCCGCGATCAGTCGTTCCGCTCCGCTTCCATCGAGCTTGATGGTGTAAAGCGCCATGCGGTCGCCGACCTTCTCGAGCGCGTAGAGCGAATCAATCGTGGCATCGATCGCAAGCGGCTGAAAATCGGGCTTGATCAGGTCGGACGACCCTGAGCAATTGCCAGCGACGCGAATTCGCGGTTCGGTAATGGTAGCTGGCCTGTCCGGACAGCGTTCCGGTCGTATGGCTTGAATCGATCGTCATCATCAGCCGGACATGGCCCTGACCGTCGCTCATGTAGCTGGACGCGCCATCCCGCGGCTCTTCGCTCGGGTTGCTGCTGAGCGTCTTGGTATCGACGATATCGACTCCCAGGCCCTGCTTCTGTCGAACGAGCCGAGTCCCGAGCTTGCCTTCTTCAGGCACATAGTGACGCTCTAGGAGCACCTTGCCATCGGTGCCGTCGAGCCAGTCGACGACAGCGGCATCGAACTGGCGAAGGTAGGCATCGTAGAAGCTTTCACTCTGCCCGAGCTGTTTCGGCTCGGTGCCGTCAGTGTTGATCGCCAGAAGGCGGCTGAAGCCGATAATGTCCTCAGTCGATGCGTCCGTGTTCAGACCGGTGATCCGGCATACCGCGCGCGACGCGGAAACGAAATTGCACCAGCGCAAGGTCATTTTTCCGCCCGGCGAGCCGGCCACCTGGGCGAACTTGCCCGTATCGAGATTCCCGACGACCGCGACCGAAGTACGTCCCTGCCCCGGCGTGACGTAGACAACGCTGGAGCCGTCCGCCGACAGGTCGGGCCGCAGGACCGCCTCCCGAGCGCCGAATGCCTTGGCGTCTGCCGCGAGACTATCTTGCGCGAATGCTGGTTGCGCAACACACGACAGGCTGGCAGCCGCAGCGAACAGCAAACATCGAAGCGTCATGATTTCCCCCCGGCTCGGCCACGGCATCATGCACGGTCCGGCGCGGCGTGCAACCATCCGGCTTGGCGCCGGGGCATCGCCCTGTTAGCGGCGCTGGCATGCCCTCGCCTCCAGTTCCCGAATGGGCGCCGCACGAAGCGGTGTGGATCGGCTTTCCGAGCGATCCGGCGCTGTGGCTCGGCGACCTCAAGCCGGCCGAGCAGGAAGTCGCCGCTTTCGCCTCGGCGGTGCACGCCGGCGGCCAGGGCGAGAGAGTGCGGCTGGTCGCCGCGCACGACGGCGCCGCGGAGACCGCCCGCAAGCTATGCCCGTTCGCCGAAGTGATCGTCGAGCCGTTCGGCGACATCTGGCTGCGCGACACCGGGCCAATCGTCCTCGGCTCCGGCAAGGATCGGCGCGCTCGGGGGTTCGGCTTCAACGGCTGGGGCGGCAAGTACGAGCTCGACGGCGACCAGGATATCGGCGAGCGGCTGGCGGCGAGCGCGAACCTCCCCTTCGCCAAAGCCGACTGGGTGCTCGAAGGCGGAGCGATCGACAGCGACGGCTCCGGCACTGTGCTGACCACCGAGCAATGCCTGCTCAACCCCAACCGCAACACGCTCAGCCGCGAGGAGACCGAGCAACGGCTGCTCGATGACCTCGGCTTTGAACGCGTCATCTGGTTCGGTTCGGGGCTGATGAACGATCACACCGACGGCCATGTCGACAATCTCGCCCGCTTCGTCGCGCCGGGCCGCGTGGCGATCCCGACGTCGGCCAAGGACGACCCCAACGATTCCGTCTACAAAGCGGCGGCGCGGCGCCTCGCCGACGCCAGGCTCGACGTCGTCACTTTGCCCTCGCCCGGCCGGGTCACCGACGAAGACGGCGAAATCATCCCGGCAAGCTATATGAACTTCTACATCGGCAACGCGGCGGTGGTGGTGCCGCAATACGGCGCGCCCAACGACCGGCCGGCAGTCGACGTCATCCAGGCGCTGTTCCCCGGCCGCGTTGCAATCGGCCTTCGCGCCGACCACATCCTGACCGGCGGCGGAAGCTTCCACTGCATTTCACAGCAAGTCCCCGCGTAATTATCCTCCCCGAGATTTCTCGGGGAGGGGGACCATGCGAAGCATGGTGGAGGGGTTCATGGTCGTGGTGCATAGAACCCCTCCACCGCCTTCGGCGGTCCCCCTCCCCAGCAAACGCTGGGGAGGATAAGGGAGAAAGAATGACCAAGCTTACCGTCGCAGCGCTGCAGCTCGCCTTCACCGACGACACTGAGGACAACATCCGCGCGGTGGCCGAGCTCGTCCGCGAAGCTGCCGGGAAAGGCGCCGAAGTGGTGCTTCCGCCCGAGCTGTTCGAAGGGCCCTATTTCTGCCGCGTCGAGGACGAGACCCTATTCGCGACCGCGCGCCCAACCGCCGAGCATCCCTCGGTGCTGGCGATGCAGAAGCTCGCGGCGGAGCTGAAGATCTGGATCCCGACCAGCTTCTTCGAGCTTGACGGCCCGCACCATTACAACAGCCTCGCGATGGTCGGCCCCGACGGCAAGGTCGCCGGCGTCTATCGCAAGAGCCACATACCCGACGGCCCCGGCTATGAGGAAAAATTCTATTTCCGCCCCGGCAACACCGGCTTCAAGGTGTGGCAGGGCCCGCACCGCTCGACCCTCGGCGTCGGCGTGTGCTGGGACCAATGGTATCCGGAGACCGCCCGGGCGATGATGCTGATGGGCGCCGACATCCTGTTCTACCCGACCGCAATCGGCACCGAGCCGCACGACCCCGACCTCGACACCTCGCGGCTGTGGCGGCGGGCGATGATCGGCCATGCCGTCTCGAACGTCGTGCCGGTCGTCGCAGCCAACCGCATCGGCACCGAAGGCGGCCAGCGCTTCTACGGCCACAGCTTCATCT
>JAZJZB010000013.1:0-6500 GCA_040390085.1 Pseudomonadota bacterium
GCCCTGCCGACCCCGCGGCCAGCGCTGCAGGAACGGTGCGCATTGACTTGATCTCGCCGTGCCGCGGATCGAGCTCCTTCAAGCCGCCGACGCCCATCAGCACGCCGTCCTCACGCGCCGACCAAATTGTGACCGCCGGGTCGCGAAGCCCGTCGATCGGGAGGACGTGGCAAGCATCGGGCGGCGAGGTCGAGCGCATCTGTTCGAAGTGGAAGGCGAGCAGCGCTTCGACGTCGCTGCTGTCGAGGTCGCCGGCATGGAAGGTGAGAGCCATCGCCGATGCCCTTACTTTGACCGCAAGCCGCAGGAAGCGTGAAATTTTGGCGCGGCGTAATTCGGGGCCATGACCTACCGAATCACGGGACTTGATCCAGCGCCCTACCGCCCGCTGTTTGGGCTGTCGGACGACGAGCTCGCCAGGCGCGGGATCGTTCGGATGACGGTGACCGACCCGACCTTTCCGTGCCGGGTCAGCCTGCTCGACCGCCCGATCGGCGAGCGCGTGCTGCTGCTCAATCACGTCAGCCATGACGTTGCCAATCCCTATCGCGCCACGCATGCGATCTTCGTCGGTGAGGCAGCAGACCGGGCCGCCGAATATGTCGACGAGGTCCCGCCGGTGTTCGAGAAGCGCGTCCTGTCGCTGCGCGGGTTCGACGGCGAAGGGATGATGGTGGACGCGATCCTCTCCCAGCCGGGCGAGGCCGACGTGGGAATCCGCAAATTGTTCGCCAACCCCGAGATCGCGGCCATCCATGCGCACAATGCCGTGCGCGGTTGCTTCTCGGCCAGGATCGAAAGGGCCTGAACCATGGCCAGCCTTGTACCCAAATTCGAGACGCCTAGATCACTGGAGGTGGCCAACGTCACTCGCCTCGACCCCGACACCGCCTGGGCGGCCTTCATGCGCCGTGACCGGGCGTGGGACGGCCGGGTTATCGGTGCAGTGAAAACCACCGGCATCTATTGCAAGCCGAGCTGCCCGGCGCGGCGCCCCAAGCGCGAGCATGTCATATTCTACGCGACCCCTGAGGAGGCGCTCGCCGCGGGTTTCCGGCCGTGCCTGCGCTGCAAGCCCGACGAGGTCGGCCGCGACCGCGAGGCGATCGCCAACGCGATCAAGTTCATGGAGCGGGCGGAAGAGCCGCCGACGCTGACCGAGCTCGCCGAGGCCGTGGGCTACGCGCCGCACCATTTCCAGCGCCTGTTCAAGCGCGATCTCGGCGTCTCGCCGGCCGAATACGCGCGCGGCCTTCGCAACCGTCGGACCGAAACAGCGCTCACGGCCAACGGCCGGGTCACCGACGCCGTCTACGACGCCGGATATCAAAGCCCCAGCGGCTTCTACAGCGATGCCAAGGAGAGGCTTGGAATGACCCCATCCGCGTGGCGCGACGGCGGTCGCGGCGAAACGATCCGCTGGACCCATTTCGAAAGCCCGCTCGGGCAAATGCTGATCGCCGCGACGAGCAAAGGGATTTGCCGGCTGACGTTCGACGATGATGCGGATTCGCTGCGGCGGCGCTTCCCCAACGCGACGATCGTGGAAGATGCCGGCGGGCTGAAGGAACTGATCGAAGGCGCGCTTGCGGCGATCGACCAGCCGCTTGCCGCCCGCCAATTGCCGATCGATGTCGCCGGCACCGCATTCCAGGAAAAAGTCTGGCGTGAGCTGCGCAAGATCCCGGCCGGCGAGACGCGCAGCTATGCCGAGATCGCCGCGGCGATCGGCCAGCCCAAGGCGGTCCGCGCGGTGGGCACGGCCAACGGCGACAATCACGTCGCGGTGCTGATCCCCTGCCACCGGGCGATCCGCAGCGATGGGACGCTGGGCGGTTACGCCGGCGGCCTCGACCGCAAGCGCCAGCTGCTCGCCGCAGAGGGTCATTGGCCCGCGGCGCCGGAATTGCCGCTGGACGATTAAGCGCTTGCCGCCCGACTTCACTTCCGCTCAACAACCGCCGAAGGGGAGGGCGGCAATGGACGAAACACGCTCGGTTGGGACTGAGCACCCGCTGTGGCGGCGGATTGCCGATTATCCGCTGGTCGCGATGGTTCTCGGCGTGGCCGTGATCGTCATCGGGATCGTGATTTCGACGCTGATTTCCCAGTGGGTCGTGCCGGCGATTCCGGGCTTTGACACGCACATGAAGTTCGACCTGATTGCCGCGCCGGTCCTGTTCATCCTCTACAAGCTGGTCATCCGTCATTTGGGCGAGCGCCATCGCGACGATCTGCGGTTCGCGGGCTCGCTTCGCCCGCTGTTGATCGGGCTTGCGGCGGGCGTCGTGATCTTCACCGCAGTCGTCGCCATCGCTGGAGTCATGGGCGTTTACCGCGTCGTCGGCCAAGGCGATTTCAGCGGCTTCGGGCCGGCGCTGCTGCTGGCCGCGATCTTCCCCGCGATTTCCGAGGAGATGCTGTTCCGCGGGGTGCTGTTCCGCTGGATCGAGGAATTCGGCGGCAGCTGGGCTGCCCTGGCGGTGACCTCGGCGCTGTTCGGGGCCGCGCATCTCACCAATCCGAACGCAAGCTGGGTCGCAGCGGTCGGAATTGCTTTCGAGGCGGGAGTCATGCTCGGCGCCGCATACATGCTCACCCGAAGCCTGTGGCTGCCGATGGGCCTCCACGCCGCGTGGAATTTCACCCAGGGCGAAGTCTTTGGCGTGCCCGTTTCAGGAACGGAAGTTCACGGCCTGCTTGTCGCGCGGCTCGACGGGCCGCCGCTGCTGACCGGCAACGGCTTCGGGCTCGAAGCGTCGCTGATCGCAATCGTCGTTGCGACGCTCTTCGGGCTGTGGCTGCTGCGGCTCGCGATCCGCAATGGGCAGCTGGTCAAGCCGCGCTGGGTGCGGCGGCGGACAGGTCTCGAGCCGGCGGCCGCCTAAAGGAAGCTGTACGGGTCGACGTCGACGCTGACTCGGACTTTCGCGCTCCAGTCGAGTTGGGCGAGCCAGTCGCGGATGACGTCCTGGACGTCGAGGCTGCGGCGGGCGTGGACGAGCAGCCGCTGGCGGTGGCGGCCGCGGAGCATGGCCAGCGGCGCAGGCGCCGGGCCGAATACGGCCATTCCTTCGACCTCGGGCGCGGCGTGGCCGATGCGACGGGCGACGGCTTCGGCTTCTCCTGAATCCTCGGCGGAAACAATGATCGCCGCGAGCCGGCCGAACGGCGGCATCGCAGCCTCGCGCCGGGCCTCGGTCTCGGCGGCGTAAAAGCCGGGGGCGTCGCCTTTGACCAGCGCGGCGATGACCGGCGCTTCGGGATCATGGGTCTGGACGTAGACCCGGCCGGGCTTGTCGCCGCGGCCCGCACGGCCCGCCACCTGCTGGATCTGCTGGAAGCTGCGCTCGGCGGCGCGAAGGTCGCCGCCGGCAAGGCCCAGGTCGGCGTCGACCACCCCGACCAATGTCAAATTGGGGAAATGATAGCCCTTGGTGACGAGCTGCGTGCCGACGACGATGTCGATCGCGCCGGCCTCCATGGCGCCGACGAACTCGGCGGCACGCAGTGGCGACCAGATGGTGTCGGAGGTGACGATTGCGGTTCGTGCATCGGGAAACAGCTCGGCGACTTCGTCGGCGATGCGCTCGACCCCCGGCCCGCACGCAACCAGGCTACCCTCCTCGCCGCACTCGGGACAAGCCTTGGGCGGTGGCATGACATGGCCGCAATGGTGGCAGGCGAGGCGGTGCATCAACCGGTGCTCGACCATCCAGGCGGTGCAATTCGGGCATTGGAAGCGGTGGCCGCAATGGCGGCACAAAGTCAGCGGCGCGAAGCCGCGCCGGTTGAGAAACAGCAGCGACTGCTCGCCGCGCTCGAGATTGGTTTCAAGTTCCTGGACCAGTGTCGGCGCGAGCCAGCGGCCGCGCGGCGGCGGGTCCTTGGTCAGGTCGATTGCCCGCATGTCCGGCATCGACGCGCCGGCGAAACGCTGGGGCAGGCTGACCTCGCGGTAGCGACCGACCTCGACCATGTGCCGGCTCTCGATTGCGGGCGTGGCCGAGGACAGGATCACTGGAGTGTCTTCGAACTTGGCGCGCATCACCGCGGTGTCGCGGGCGTGATATTGGACTCCGTCCTCCTGCTTGAACGACGGTTCGTGCGCCTCGTCGACCACGATCAGTCCGAGCTTGGGGTAGGGGAGGAACAGCGCTGATCGAGCGCCGACGGTTACCGCAGCCTCGCCGCTCGCGATGCCGCGCCAGGCCCGGCGCCGCTGCGACGAGCGCAGGTCCGAATGCCAGGCGACCGGAGCGCAGCCGAAGCGCGCCTCGAACCGCTTGAGGAACGGCTCGGTCAGCGCGATCTCGGGGAGGAGGACCAGCGCCTGTTTTCCCTGGCGCAGGCATTCGGCGATCGCTTCGAAATAGACTTCGGTCTTGCCCGAGCCGGTGACTCCGTCGAGCAGCACCGGGTCAAATCCGTTGCCGATCGCCGAAGCGAGGCTCGCGGCGGCTTCACGCTGGTCGTCGTTGAGGTCGGGCGGCGCATGGTCCGGGTCCGGGCGGGGGAGCGGGCGGTCGCCATCGACAGCGACCGCTTCGAGCGCGCCCGCATTGACCAGGCCGCGCATCACGTTGTCGCTGACATTGGCATGATCGGCGAGCTCGCGGATCGTGGCCTGGCGTCCTTCGAGCGCGGCGAGCGCTTTTTCGCGCTGCGGGGTCAAGCGGTCGGGGACATGCCCCGTCGGCCGATATTCGATGAGCTGGCCCGAACCTTCCAGCGCGGCGGAGGAGGGAAGCACCATCCGCAGCACCGAGGCGAGCGGGGAGAGGTAATAATCGGCGGTCCATTCGGCGAGGCGGCGCAGCGGCGCGGCGAGAGGCTGGACGTCCAGCACGCCGGCGAGCGGACGCAGGCGGTTGTCGCCCACCTCCTCGGTCTTCAGCCGCTCTGGTTCCCACGCGACGCCGAGCAGCTGGCGCGGACCGAGCGGCGCGACCACCACCGACCCCGGCTCGACGTGCATGCCCTCGGGCACGCGATAATCGAGCGGGCCGAGCGCTGCATTGAGGGTGACGACACGGGCGCGGTGGACTTTCATCGGGCACCGTCATTGCGAGGAGCGCAGCGACGAAGCAATCCAGTCAGCGCTGCTGGATTGCTTCGCTGCGCTCGCAATGACGAGAGGAGCCTACTTGCCCCGCTTCTTGCGGTGGCTGTCGAGGTCGAGGACGGCGGATTCTTCTTCCGGCTGGAGCAGGCCGAGCCGGCGGGCGACTTCCTGATACGCCTCCTCGACCCCGCCGAGGTCCTGGCGGAAGCGGTCCTTGTCGAGCTTCTGGTTGGTCTTGGTGTCCCACAGCCGGCAGCCGTCGGGGCTGATTTCGTCGGCGAGGATGACGCGCGCATAATCGCCGTCCCACACGCGCCCGAACTCGAGCTTGAAGTCGATCAGCCGGATTCCGATCGCCGCGAACATGCCGGAGAGGAAATCGTTCACCCGGATCGCCATGTCGGCGATGTCGTTCATTTCGTCCTGCGTCGCCCAGCCGAAGCAGGCGATGTGCTCGTCGGCGATCATCGGATCGCCGAGCGCATCGTCCTTGTAATAATATTCGATGATCGTGCGCGGCAGCTGCGTGCCTTCCTCGATCCCCAGCCGCTTCGACAGCGAGCCGGCCGCGACGTTGCGGATCACCACCTCGATCGGAATGATCTCGACCTGCCGGATCAGCTGCTCGCGCATGTTGAGGCGACGGATGAAATGGGTCGGGACGCCGATCGCACCGAGCGCTGTAAACACGTGCTCGGAGATGCGGTTGTTGATCACGCCCTTGCCGCTGATCGTCCCGCGCTTTTGCGCGTTGAAAGCGGTGGCGTCGTCCTTGAAATATTGGATCAGGGTGCCGGGCTCGGGACCCTCATAGAGGATCTTGGCCTTGCCCTCGTAGATCTGGCGGCGGCGAGCCATCGGCTGAGCGTCACTCCAAGGAAAAGCGGAAGGAGCGCGCGCTATAAGCGAGGAGGGCGGTGCGTGCTAGCCCGCCCTCCTCAGGGGGAAGTCAGTGGGACCGCGCGCGCTTCGTCCGCATCGCCCACGGGGCCGAATATTCAATGCGGTTGAGCACTGCGAAGGCGTTGGCGACGGCATGGCCGACGCGCGCCAGCCCGTCGCTGATCGCGGCGTTCAGTTCGTTGCGGCCCGCCTGGTAGTGGCGGTCGTAAATCTCATCCACCATGGCGACCATTCCTCTCTGTCTCCGTCGGCTCACAGCGCGGCCGGAAAGCCGTCGATGCGGTCGTTTGCCGGGCGCAGCGCCTGCTCGATGAGTGCGAGCCGGCGGGCTTCGCTGAGCGCGCGCCAGGATTGGTGCGGCCAGCCGATCGATCCTGCCTTGGCAACCTGCTCCGAAGGTCCGCTTTCGATGAACGCACGGGGGCTCAGGCCATAAGCCATGGCAGTATCTCCTTTTTTGCCGATGGCCGCCGGCGGAGGGGGCTGTGAGGGGAGGGTTCTCTGCTCCGCCAGCGGCTTGATCCTCATGTAC
>JAZJZB010000013.1:6510-9633 GCA_040390085.1 Pseudomonadota bacterium
ATTCGACCGCTCGTTTCGCCAATCAAACACTCGACAGAGGCAATAAACCCACCTTATGATCCGAACAATGCGGCGGCTTCCTCCACTAGCGGCGATCAGGGCCTTTGAAGCGGCGGCGCGGACGGAGAATTTCACCGCCGCGGCGGCCGAGCTTGGAATGACCCAGGCGGCGGTCTCGTATCAGGTCAAAAGCCTCGAGGAGCGGCTCGGCGCGCCGCTGTTTGTGCGGGAGCGCGGGCGGGCCCGCCTGACCCCCCTCGGCGCGCGGCTGTTGCCGGCTTTGTCGAACGCATTCGATTCGATCGAGGCTGCCTTCGCAAGCCATCGCGAGGAGGATGAATCACTGCTGACGGTGACGACCACGCACACCTTCGCCAACACCTGGCTCGCGTGGCGGGTTGGCGCCTTCCAGATGGAGCATCCCGACCTCGCGGTCAGGCTCACCACCAGCAACGAGGTCATCGATCTTCGCAGCGGCGACGCCGATGTCGCGATCCGCGCCGGCAAGGGTGACTGGGAGGGGTTGGATCACCATCGGCTATTCGAATCCGCGTTCACGCCGATGGCCAGCCCCGAGTGCATCGAGGTGATCGAGCGCCGGCTGCGGCGCAAGCTCGAGCCTGGCGACATGCCGCACCAGAACCGAATCAGCCCAAGCGACGACTGGTGGCAGCAATGGTTCGCCGACAATGGCGTGCCCGCCGATGAATCGACCCTTCGCCGCCCCGGCATCCGCCTCGAAAACCAGTCGAACGAGGGCCATGCGGCAATGGCCGGGCAGGGCTTCGCGCTGCTCACCCCATTGCTATGGAAGGGCGATGTTGCCGCCGGCCGGCTGTGCGTCCCGTTTCCCGCTCGCGTGTCGACCCGGGGCTGGGCCTATTGGCTGGTCTATCCGGGCGAGCGGCGCATGGTCCCCAAGGTCAAGCGTTTCCGCGAATGGCTGCTTGCCGAGATCGAACGAGCGCTCGAGCAGCTTAAAGCGGACGGCGAGCCGATGCGCGCGGAGCTTGCCGCCGTCCAGCACCGCAGCTGAGCGTTTTGCGGCACGACCCCGCCAAACCTAAGTGGTTGGCATCTTTCCAGATTTCCGAGTTCTGCGAGTCGGCGACGTTCCAGCAAGCACTCAAGTCGGCAACAGCCGTTAAATTCCCATTTTGAGACAAAGAGTTAACGAATCCGCTTGCCTCATTAACCGATTCGGCGTTGGGCTTTGTCTTCAAACCGACGAAAGTCCCGGTTCGCGTCTCCTCCAGGGGCGAAAGGAGCGCAGTGATTCGTGTGGCGTTAGACGACCGAGCAGGATCGCGCGCCAGACGGCGGGCTGCGCTGTTGCGCGCCTGCGCGGTCATCGCCCTGATGTCGCGGCCGGCGCTGGCCGTTCCCCAGCTCGGGCAGCTTCCGACCCGCCCGCCGATCGCCGCCTTTGCACGGCCGTCGGGCGGACCGTTGTTTGTCGGTCTGGCGCCAGCCGCGCATGCCGGCCCGAAAAGCTCGGCGCCGCTGCTTCCGCAGGTTCAGGACCAGCATGGTCCGCTAATCTTCGACCGCAGCCTTCGCAGGGGCGTTGGATCCCCGCCGGTGATCGTCGTTCCGCTGACCGTCGATCGCGGGACTTTCGATATCGACGTTGGCGCCGCCCAGCCTTCCGCATCGAAGCTGCAGGCGGCAACCCCAGTCAGTGCGGGAATTCCAGGCATAGCGTCGCCGCAAGCGCCAACCGCACGCGATGCCGAGCAAATGCTGGTGACCAGCCAGGCCGCGCCGCCTGCCGACCAGGCGCGCGTGGACAATGGCGTCGTCGTCCTCAGCGCAAGCAGCAACTCCTCGAACGCCAGTAGCGGCTCGAATGGGGACGGTGGCAATTCAATTGGCGGGGTTGGAGCGAGCACCGGCAATGGCCCTCCGCCCGATGCGGGCCCCCCGCCGGATGCCGGGCCACCGCCGGACGCCGGGCCACCGCCGGACGCCGGGCCGCCGCCGGATACCGGGCCGCCACCTGATGCCGGACCTCCAGCGGATGCCGGACCGCCAGCGGATCCCGGCCCTCCGCCTGACCCGGGACCTCCGCCTGACGGGGCTACGCCGCCAGACGCGGTTCCTCCACCGCAGCAAGACGGGACTCCGCCCGCCGATCCGGGACCGCCGGCCGAAGCTGGCCCGCCCTCTGACCCCGGCGCGCCGAGCGATCCCGGTCCGCCGGCCGATGCCGGTCCGGCGCCTGACGCAGGACCACCACCCGATGCAGGCCCGGCGCCGGACACGGGACCGCCACCTGACGGGGGTCCGCCACCTGACGCGGGTCCACCGCCTGACGCGGGGCCTCCGCCCGATGCGGGACCGCCGCCTGATGCTGGGCCTCCGCCTGACGCGGGGCCGCCTGCCGATGCCGGCCCCCCGGTTGACGCCGGTCTGCCTCCCGATGCTGGGCCACCGCCTGACGCTGGTCCGCCGCCGGATGCGGGGCCTCCGCCTGACGCTGGTCCGCCGCCGGATGCGGGGCCTCCGCCTGACGCGGGGCCTCCGCCCGATGCGGGACCGCCGCCTGATGCTGGGCCTCCGCCTGACGCGGGGCCGCCTGCCGATGCCGGCCCCCCGGCTGACGCCGGTCTGCCTCCCGATGCTGGGCCACCGCCTGACGCGGGACCGCCTGCCGATGCCGGCCCTCCGGCTGACGCTGGGCCCCCACCCGACGCTGGTCCGCCGCCAGACGCGGGACCGCCGAATGATCCTGGCAGCGGCAACGGCAATGTGCCGCCTGGAGACCCGTGCGCGACCGGTAACGGCAATCCGTGCAACGGCAATAACGGCAATGGCGGCGAGCAAGGCAATTCGGGCGGCATAACTTCGCCGCCACCACCACCGCCTCCGCCGGAGACGACGCCGCCGCCCCCGCCTCCGCCACCGGAGACGCCTCCGCCGCCACCGCCGCCACCGGAGACGACGCCGCCGCCACCGCCGCCGCCACCGCCGGAGACGACGCCGCCGCCTCCGCCGGAGACGACTCCACCGCCGCCTCCGCCACCGGAGACGACTCCGCCGCCACCGCCTGCGCCGCCGCCTGCGCCGCCGCCTGCGCCGCCACCCGCGCCGCCGCCGGCTCCACCACCCGCGCCGCCACCC
>JAZJZB010000014.1:0-13567 GCA_040390085.1 Pseudomonadota bacterium
ACTCCTGGAATTGCCAGCGCAGCCGACCGCAGCTCGTCTTCGAGGCGCTTGCTTGCGCTGTCCCTCAGCCCAGTCGCGTCGACGATGATGGTCGCGATGCCGCCAGCGAGCTTGTGCGACCGGATGCGGTCGCCGTGCGGCAGGGCGGAAAGCGGATCGTCGGCGGCCATGCGGCGGCACATAGGAAGCCCAGCGCCGCTTGCCACTGTTTTTCGTTGGCACTGCTCCCTATACTTGGCGGTGATGAGCATTCTTTTGGGGTGGGGCGACCGCATTCGCGGCCTGTTCGCCGACAACAAGGGCCCGTGGGGCACGAGCAGCGGCGGTGACGATGGCGATCCGCCGTCGGAGCCGCCGGCCGACGGCAAGGGCCCGTGGGGCGAGCCGTCGCGCAAGCCGCGCCGGGTCAGCCTCGGCAAGGGCGGCGGGGTCAGCTCGATCGACGAGCTGCTGCGCCGCGGCCGCGCCCGCTTTGGCGGCGGCGGCGGCGGGCTGCCTGGCCGGCCCGACCGGTCGTTGATCATCTGGGCGGTGGTTGGTTTCATCCTCGTCTGGCTGGTGTTCACCTCGGTCCATTCGATCGAGCCCGGACAGCGCGGAGTGGTCACCCGGTTCGGCCGTTACAACGCCACGCTCGGGCCCGGGGTCAGCATGACCCTGCCGGCGCCGATCGACCGGGTGAAGAAAATCGACGTCGAGAACATCCGGACGATCGACCTTGGTTCGCAGGGCGGCAACGACCTGATGCTGACCGGCGACCAGAATCTGCTCGATATCGCTTATTCGGTGCGCTGGAACATCCGCACGCCGGAGCTTTACCTGTTCGAGCTCGCCCAGCCCGACGAGACGATCAAGCAGGTCGCCGAAAGCGCGATGCGCGCGGTGGTCAGCCGGGTCAGCCTGATCGACGCGATGGGCGACAAGCGCGCCGACGTCGAAACCCAGACCGCCGAGACGATGCAGCGCATCCTCGACAGCTATCATTCGGGTGTCCAGATCCAGGGCATCGCGATCAAGCAGGCCGACCCGCCCGACGAGGTCAACGACGCCTTCAAGGAAGTCACCGCTGCCCAGCAGGACGCCCAGTCCTACGTCAACCAGTCGCGCGCCTATGCGCTCCAGCTGACCGCCAAGGCGCAAGGCGAGGCGACCGCGTTCGACAAGGTTTACGTGCAGTACAAGCTGTCGCCCGAAGTCACTCGCCGCCGCATGTATTATGAGACGATGGAGCAGGTGCTCTCGAAGGTCGACAAGACGATCGTCGAGTCGCCCGGAGGGGTGACGCCCTATTTGCCGCTGCCGCAGGTGCAGCGGTCGCAACCGCAGGGGCGCCAGTAATGACGGATTTCATCCGCCGCCGGCCGCTGCTCTCGGCAATGCTCGGATTCCTCGTGCTGGTGGTGCTGCTCGGCAGCTTCCCGATCGTCCCCGAGACCAAGCAGGCGGTCATCGTCCGCTTCGGCAAGCCGGTGCGGATCCTCAACCGCTACCAGGCCGGCCGGCCGATCGGCGCCTCGGGCGCCGGAATTTCGTGGCGCATTCCGTTTGCCGAGCAGGTGGTGTGGCTCGACAAGCGCGTGCTCGACGTCGACATGCAGCCGCAGCAGGTGCTGTCGACCGACCAACGCCGGCTGCAGGTCGACGCGTTCGCCCGCTACCGCATCGTCGATCCGCTGCTGATGTACATCCGCGCCGGGACCGAGCAGCAGCTCAATGAGCAATTGCGGCCGATCCTCGGCTCCGAGGTCCGCAACGAGCTTGGCAAGATCGAGTTCGCCTCGCTTCTGACGCCAGAGCGGCAGGGCATCATGCAGAGCGTCCGCACGTCGCTCAACCAGATCGCCCGCCAGTACGGCGCCGAGATCATCGACGTGCGCATCAAGAAGACCGACCTGCCCGACGGAACTCCGCTGCAGTCGGCGTTCGATCGGATGCGCACCGCGCGGCTGCAGGAAGCCCGCTCGATCCGCGCCCAGGGCGCCAAGCAGGCCCAGATCATCCGCGCCGAGGCCGATGCCGAAGCCGCCAAGACCTATGCGGCAAGCTTCGGCAAGGACCCGCAATTCTATGATTTCTACCGCGCGATGCAGAGCTACCAGGCGACCTTCATCGGCGACGGGCAGGAAAAGTCGTCGCCGACGACCATCATCCTGTCGCCGAATGACGAATATTTAAAACAGTTCACGGGCCGCGCGCGCTGAACTCGCGCGTTCAATTGTCGTTAAGCTCGCGGGGACATTTAGCGCCCCTTGCGTCTCACCTGAATTGATGGAGTATCGATGAGGTCGAAGGAGTCCGGAAAAGTGCGCTACGCCTACGGTGTTGCAATGGCCTTGCTGCTTGGGGGAACCACTTTCTCCCTCGCGACTGGACAGGCCGGCGCGCAGGTCGCCCAGAACGCGCCGTCCGCGCTCGCTCCAAAGCCGGGCGCGCCGATGTCCTTCGCGGATCTCGCCGCCCGGCTGCAGCCCGCGGTCGTCAATATTTCGACCAAGCAGCGGGTCGCGGTGAAGCAGCAGGCCGACCCGTTCGAGGAATTTTTCCGCCGCTTCGATCCGACCCAGCCGCAGGGCAATGACAATAGCGGCGGCGGCAGCAGCGGCCGCGCGCAGCCGCGCACTCGAGAGACCGGATCGCTCGGCTCGGGCTTCATCATTTCGGCCGACGGCTACATCGTCACCAACAACCACCTCGTGCAAGGCGCCAACGGCTCGGGCACGGTCGACAGCGTCACCGTCATCACCACCGACCGCCGCGAATATCCGGCGCGGATCGTCGGCCGTGACGAGACCTCGGACCTCGCGCTGCTCAAGATCGACGGCCAGAAGCTTCCGTTCGTGCAGTGGGGCGACAGCACCAAGGCGCGCGTCGGCGACTGGGTGCTCGCGATCGGCAATCCCTATGGCCTCGGCGGCACCGTCACCGCCGGAATCATTTCCGCGCTCCACCGCGGGATCACCGGCCTCGGCCCATACGACCGCTACATCCAGACCGATGCGGCCATTAACATGGGCAATAGCGGCGGCCCGATGTTTGACCTCACCGGCAACGTCATCGGAATCAATTCCGCGCTGATCTCGCCGACCGGCGCCTCGGTCGGGATCGGCCTGTCGATCCCCGCCGAAGCCGCCAAGCCGGTGATCGACGCGCTGATGCGCGGGCAGCGCCCATCACGCGGCTATCTCGGTGTCGGCCTCCAGCCCCTCGACGAGGACCTCGCGCCCTCGCTCGGCCTGCCCAAGGACAGCGGCGAGATCGTCCGCTCGGTCGTCCCCGGCGGCCCGGCAGCGCGCGGCGGCCTCCAGCAGGGCGACGTGATCGTCAAGGTCGGCGGCCAGCCGGTGACGCCCGACCAGACCGTTTCCTACCTCGTCGCCAACACGCCCGTCGGGACCCGTGTCCCCCTCGAAATTTATCGCGCCGGCAAGCGCGCGACGGTGACCATCCAGGTCGGCGAACGGCCGACCGAGGAGCAGCTCGCAAAGCTCAGCGGTGGCGGAACCGGCGACCAGGGTACGACTGGCGCTGGACCAGCGACTCCGCAGCGCGCGCTCGGCCTGTCGCTTTCGCCGCTGACTCCCGAGCTTGCGCGGGCCGCGAACCTCCCGCCGGGATCGCGCGGGGTGATCATCACTTCGGTCGATCCCAATGCCGATGCGGCCGAGAAGGGCCTGCAGCGGGGCGATCTCGTCGTCTCGGTGAACAACCAGCTGGTGACCTCGCCCGCACAGGTGATCGCAGCGGTCGATGCGGCGCGCAAATCCGGCCGTTCGAGCGTCCTGTTGCTGGTCAAGCGCGGCACTTCGCCCGAAGCGTTCGTCGGCATCAACATCACCGGCAAATAGCGCAGCCGCAAACGGCGCAGCGCAGGTCGCCGACCTCTTTAGCCCGCCGCTTGGTTCGCGGCTTTGTCCTCCGTCGAGCCGGCGAACCCGCATTGCTTCTGTTCCATCGGGATCTGCTTGGTGATGCGGGTCGCGTTTTCGGCATAGGCCTGGGTCACGGAGCCGCGGTTGACGGCCTTGCCGCGAAGCGGGCTGACGGCCTGGCAGATGTGGAAGACGTGCGGGGTCGCGGCCTTCTTGGCGCCGCCCTCCGGAGCGATCCAATAGACGACGTCCTGGCCATTGGTGGCTTCGGTGACCGTCTTGGAGTCGCGGGCGATGTCCTGCGCCTGCTGGGCAACCTCGGGTGAGCAATCGGTGGTCGGCCGATTGGCTTTGATCTCGGCCGCGCACTTGTTCATGTCCTGGGTGTATTGCTCGACCGACGGCGGATTGAAGTCGATCCCGATCAGCGTCGCCGCCGCCGCCAGCACGACCCCGATGCCCCCCGCAATCTTCTTGTTCTTGGGGTCCATGTCCTTGTCCATGAAGATCAGGACAATGAGCGGGAGGAAGGCGAGCACGGTGATGATCGCGCCGAGCTGATTCTGGATGAAGAACTTGGTCGGCTCGGACCTGCTGGCGGGATCGTGCCGGTTCGCCGCTTTCCACATCAGGCTGCCGGCAATCGCGAAGATCGCGATCGCCACCAACAGCCCGATCAGCAGCGGAAGGTTGCCGTGATCGAACTTGTGCTGGCGGAGCAAAACGACGCCGGCGACCTCCGTGCCGATCGCGACGATCCACGACAGCGCCGCGAAAATGCGCAGGCGCCTGGCGGCGGATTGCTGGCCGTGCGTCGCACGCCATTCCCTGGTGATGTCGGGGTCTGCGGACGGCTTGTTGTCGGACATGTTCCGATCCCTCCATATCCACGCTGTGCAGTTGGATAGGACTGACCGACGCTGCTGTCACGATCAACCCTCACCCGACGGGAATGTTGGAGGCGATCTTCCGCAGCGAAGCGCTTTCGCTGGACGGCAAAGCACTCAAAATGGAACGCTGCCAGACCGTGATTCGCTTTGTACGCGTTCGGCCTTAAAGGGGAGTCGGAGAGGGACAGAGTGGCCGAAGATAAACGTCAGATCATCGAGGAGCTCGAGAGGCACTGGCGCGACGCGCTGTGCAGCAAGAACATGGACCGGCTGGAATCGCTGGTTCATCCCGATTTCGTGCTGATCGGGACCCGTTCGACGGGCCCATTCATGATGAACCGCAAGGAATGGCTCGACGCCATCCAGCGGCGCGAGGTCGAGGCGATCGAGGTCGAGGTCCAGGACGCGACGGCGGTCAACGACACGATGATCGGCACCATCCACGCCCGCTGGAAACTCAAATATCTTGGCCGGATGATCGAGGATTGCGTCGTGCTGACCGACGTCTGGGTCAAGGAAGGCGGCCGTTGGCAGGCCATCCGCCGCCATTCCACGCCGGCACCGCCCGGCGCCTGCGTCAATATGAGTGGAGAACGATAATATGGCACGTGCGGTGGGGCTGCGCGCCGGAGCTGAAATCAAGGAACTGACGATCCGGGGAATTGTCCTCGGCGCACTGATCACGGTCGTCTTCACGGCCGCCAACGTCTATCTCGGGCTGAAGATCGGAATCACCTTCGCGACCTCGATCCCCGCAGCGGTGATCTCGATGGCGGTGCTGAAAGCCTTCAGCGATTCGACCATCCAGGAAAACAACATCGTCCAGACCATCGCCTCGGCGGCGGGAACGCTGTCGGCGATCATCTTCGTCCTGCCCGGCCTGATCATGGTCGGCTGGTGGACCGGATTCCCCTACTGGCTGTCGGTTGCAGTCATCGGCATCGGCGGAATCCTCGGCGTGATGTATTCGGTCCCGCTCAGGCGGGCGCTCGTCACCGGCACTGACCTGCCCTATCCGGAAGGCGTTGCCGCCGCCGAGGTGCTGAAGGTCGGCGCCGGCGTCGGCGGCGCCGAGGAAAACCGCCGCGGCCTCGTGCTGATCGGCGGCGCGACCGTCGTTTCCGCGCTCTATTTCATCGTCGCCAAGACGCGGCTTCTGACCGACGCCGCAGCGAAGACATTCAAGGTCGGCGCGGGCGCGTCCGGCATTGCCACCAGCCTGTCGATGGCGCTGATCGGGGTCGGTCATCTGGTCGGCGTCGCGGTCGGCCTCGCGATGGTTGTCGGAATGGTGATCAGCTGGGCGTTCATCATCCCGCACTGGACTCAGGACGCAGGCCTCATCGCCCAGGCCGCGGGCGACCTCGACAAGCTGGTCGGTTCGGCGTTCCGGTTGAAGGCGCGAATGGTCGGCGCCGGGACGATCGGCGTTGCGGCGATGTGGACCCTGCTGCGCATCATCGGCCCGATCGTCGCCGGCATTCGCTCGGCGCTTGCCGCCAACCGCGAGCGCAAGGCCGGCCGCGGCGCCGAGCTTCCGATCACCGAGCGCGACATTCCGATCGGCATCGTCACCGCCACGATCCTCCTGTCGATGATCCCCATCGGCCTGCTTCTCTATGCGTTCGGCAGCACCGCGCCGATCGCCGCGAACCCAGGCGCGACGATCATCCTCAGCATCATCTACACGCTGATTGCAGGCGTGGTGATCGCTGCCGTGTGCGGCTACATGGCCGGCCTCATCGGCGCTTCGAACAGTCCGATTTCGGGCGTCGGCATCCTCTCGGTGCTCGGCATTTCGCTAATCCTGGCCGCGCTGTTCCCGCACGCCGCCGGCGACGAGACCAAGGCGCTGGTCGCCTTCGCCTTGTTCGTCACCGCGATCATCTTCGGCGTCGCGACCATTTCGAACAACAATCTGCAGGACCTCAAGACCGGACAATTGGTCGAAGCGACCCCGTGGCGGCAGCAAGTCGCGCTTGTGCTCGGCGTGGTGTTCGGCGCGCTGGTCATTCCGCCGATCCTCGACCTGCTCAACACCGCGTTCACGTTTCAGGGCGCCCCGGGTGCAAAAGCGACCGCGCTTGCCGCACCGCAGGCGGCGATCATCTCGACCATCGCCCAGGGGGTGCTCGGCGGCAGCCTCGACTGGGGGCTGATCGGCGAAGGCGCGATCATCGGAGTCGTCGCCGTCGCGGTCGACGAGCTGCTGAAGGGGACGTCGAACCGCAGGCTTCACCTGCCGCCGCTGGCAATCGGCATGGGCATGTATCTGCCGCTGGAAGCCGATTTGCTGATCCCGGTCGGCGCGGTGCTCGGCTGGTTCTACAATCGCTGGGCGATGACTGCCCGCAGCCCGGCCTTCGCCGAGCGGATGGGCGTGCTGATGGCCACCGGGCTGATCGTCGGCGAGAGCCTGATGGGCGTGGTCTATGCCTTTGCAGTCGCGGGCGCCGAAAAGGCGGGGTCGAAAGACAGCGCCAACGTGCTCGCGCTGGTCGAGCCTTATTCGTCGGTCATCATGGTCAGCATCATTGTCTTCGCGCTCGCGATCGCCGGCCTGTACCTGTGGACCAGGGGTCGCGCTTCGGTCGCTCCGGCGGTCGACGATGCACCGACCCCTGGCGAGGCGACCTATCGCTAGCGGCCGAGGGCGGCGAGCCGGAGCGCCTTCGGCGCTAGCGCCGGCGCGCCGGCTTCGGCTTTGTGCACCAGCTCGACGATCGCCCGGTTGACCGGGGCGTCCATGCGCAGCCGCTCGGCCAGGCGGATCAGCTCGCCGTTGAGGAAATCGACTTCGGTCTTGCGCCCTTCGGCAAGGTCGTCGCTCATCGACGAGCGCGCCTTCGGGTCGACCTTCCACATGCGGAAGAACAAATTGTTGAACAGCAGGTCGGGCAGTTCGAGCACCCGGGCGAGCATCGGCAGCGCGAGCGGGCCCACCTTGGCCGGCTCGACGTCGGCCCGGTCGAGGAGCTCCAGCCCTTCCTTGATCGAAGCCGAGAAGACCCGCCGGTAATCGCGCTTGCGCAGCTCGTCGAGCAGGGTCCGCCCGGACAGAGCATTGACCGCGTTGTTCATGTTGATCAGCAGCTTGCCCCAGGCGAGCGCGAGCATGTCGTCGGACAGAGTGATCGCGGCCGGGCCCTTGCCGACGCGGTCGGCGAGCATTCGGGTCGCCTCGCGGCTTTCGCTCCACAGATGCCCGGCGACGCCTTTGTGGAATTGTCCGTTGCCGAGATAGACGATGTTGAACCCGACCATTCCGCGGGCGATCTCGAACCGGCCGCCGAGCGCCTGACCAAGGACGTCGATATTGCTGATCCCGTTCTGGAAGCTGATCACCGCCGCGCCGTCGCGGCCGTGGCGGGCGATTTCGGCGGCGGCGTCGGCCGTGTCGCCGCTCTTCACGGTGACCAGGATGATGTCCGCGTCGTCGAGCGCCTCGGCGCCGCAGCGATAGTCGACGTCGCCGGGCTTAAGCTGGGCTCGCCAGCCACTATAGTCGGTGAGCGTCATCCCGTGCTGGTCGACGTCCTGCGACAGCTTTGGCCGGCCGATGAAGGTCACCGGCAGCCCGACGCTCTGCCACGCGCCGCCGATGAAGCAGCCGACGGAACCGGCGCCGAGCACTGCGATTCGAGGCCCCCCGTTCATCCTTTACCCCCGTCCGCGATAAGGCTGCACGCCCTGGTCGGGCAGCCACAGCCCGTCGGGCGGAGCGCCGGACTGCCAGAACACGTCGATCGGCATGCCTCCGCGCGGGTACCAATAACCGCCGATGCGCAGCCATTTGGGCTTCATCTCGTCGGTCAGCCGCTGGCCGATCCCGACGGTCACGTCCTCGTGGAATCCGCAATGGTTGCGGAAAGAGCCGAGGAACAGCTTGAGGCTCTTGCTCTCGACGATCGTCTCGCCCGGGGCATAGTCGATCACCAGATGGGCGAAGTCCGGCTGGCCGGTGACCGGGCACAGCGAGGTGAATTCGGGCGCGGTAAAGCGCACCAGGTAAAGCGCTCCTGGACGTGGGTTGGCCACATAATTGAGCGCCGCCTCTTCCGGAGATGAGGGGAGGGCACTGGCCTGGCCAAGGTGGCGCGTTTCCATGACGGCGCCGGAACTAGCAGCAGTCGCGCGGCGCGCCTATCCTTGACGGATGGAATCGCTGGTCTCGACCCAATGGCTCGCCGATCATCTCGCCAATCCCGACCTGGTGGTGGTCGATTCGAGCTGGCACATGCCCTCGACCGGCCGCAGCGGCCACGATGAATATCTTGCCGCGCATATCCCCGGCGCGCGCTTCCTCGACATCGACGAGGTCAGCGACCGCTCCAATCCCGCGCCGCACATGCTTCCAAACGCCGCCGGTTTCGCAGCGACGATGGAGCGGCTTGGGATCGGTTCGGGCGACGGGATCGTCGTTTATGACAATTCGTCGACCCGCAACGCCGCGCGCGGCTGGTTCATGCTGCGCCATTTCGGAGCCGCGCAGGTGGCGGTGCTCGACGGCGGTTTCGGCAAATGGCGCGCCGAGGGCCGGCTGATCGAAAGCGGCGAGCCGAAGCCTCGCGCGGCGCGTTTCGTCGCTGCCGAGCAGGACGGCGAGATCGTCACCAAGCGGCAGATCCTCTCGGGCGTGGCTACGCCGCTGCTCGACGCCCGCGGCAAGGGCCGCTTCGAAGGCAGCGAGGCGGACCCGCGGCCGGGGGTTGCGCCGGGCCATATTCCAGGCGCCCGCAACCTGCCGTTCGGAACGCTCTACAATGAAGACGGGACGTTCAAGCCGCTGGGCGAGATCCGGCGCCTGTTCGCGCAAGCGGGGATCGATCCGAGCCAGCCGTTCGTCGCCAGCTGCGGTTCCGGAGTCACCGCCAACAGCCTGATCTTCGCCGCGCACCTGCTCGGCAACGATTTGGCGAAGCTCTACGATGGAAGCTGGAGCGAATGGGGCGCCGACCCGGCCACCCCGAAGGCGGTTGGCCCCGCCTAATATTCTCCCCGAGATTTCTCGGGGGAGGGGAAACCATTCAGCCCAGCTGTATGGTGGAGGGGCCGAGGACGATTCGAGCGACGTCGCGCAGCTCGCGGCGGATCTCTTCGACCAGCGCCTCGCTCGCCGCGGCATGGGGCTCGCGGCCATCCTGGCGCTCGATCAGCATGGTCTCGATTCCGGCCGCTGCGGCGCCGACCAGCCGGCCAGAGCGTCGGTCGAACAGCCGCTGCCTTGCTTCGCCGGCGCAATCCCACACGGACGCAAGCTCGTCATCGCTTCCCGGCCCGTCGGAAAGCCCGCCGTTGACCAGCCGAAGCGCATGGCGAACGCTGGCAAGCCGTGACACCGCCTCGGCATAAGCGATCGGTTGTGCCTGCGGGTCAGATTGGGGAAGCAAGTGAAGCATCAACCCGCAGTAAGCGGGCGCGGCTAAGAAATTCTTAAGCCCCGCTGGTCGCGTCGATGTCGCGCAGGATCCAGCCGCGCTGCGGGATGGTCTCGATGAACTCGGCGCCACCGCTTGCATTGCGTAGTTTCTTGCGCAGCTTGGAGATGAACACGTCGATGATCTTGGGCTGCGGCTGGTCGTCGGAGCGGCGGTAGAGATGCTTCAGCAGCATCGCCCGGGTGACGACATTGTTGCGCGCGAAGGCGAGCAGCTCGAGCACGCGATATTCCATCTCGGTGATCCCGATCGGATGGCCGTCGATGCGGATCAGCCGCTGGACCTGGTCGACCGCCAGGCGGCCGCCGCACAGGGTCTCGGGCATATCCCCGCCGCTGGCCTTGATCGACTGGAGCAGCTTCGAGGCCGCTTCCTCGCTGTCCTCGGGCGACATGCTGCGCGGGCTGCCGATGATCGCCTGCTGGATGTCGCCAAGCAGCTTGTGCGCCTCCTCGACCAGCCTCGAGCCTTCCTCGAAGCGGCGGCGCGAACGGTCGAGCATCGACTCGATCTCGACTAGGCGTGCGGAGAGATTGGGTTCGGCCATGCTGGTTTGAGTTCGCTTTCGCTGGTGCCTGTTACTGTCCGGCTTGCGCCGTTGCGACATCGCTACTGGCCGGCGGAGCCGACAGGATCTTCAAAGTCGTTTCGCCTTTGTCGACGATCCGGGTGTCCGGGTCCCACACCGTCGAGCGGATTCCGATCGGGGCGCCGCTCCGGCCGGCCTGGTCGAGCATGCTGGTCTCGGCATTGCTGCGCGGGGCAGGGCCGCCGAACAGAGCGTCGATCGCCTGCTGCTGGGCGTCGGTCGGGGAGGTCCCAGCGGTGCCGGCGACCGGCGGCGCAAGGCTATAGTCGGGCGGAATGATCAGCGGCGCGTTGCGCGCGACCGCAAATTCATCGGGAGCCGCGCCGCGCTGGCGGAACGCCGAGCAGCCGCTGGTTGCGACCGCGGCGACAGCGACGAGAGCGATAAGGACTTTACGCATGTTCGATAGTCTCCCCGGGGCCTGACCCCTTTGCATGATCCTTACGGGCGAGGAAGGCGCGCAGCAACAGGATCACGACGGCAATGCTAATCGCCGCATCGCCGACATTGAATACCAAAAACGGACGGAAGTCGCCGAAGTGAAGGTCGGCGAAGTCGACGACATAGCCGAACCGCACCCGGTCGAGGATATTTCCCAGCGCCCCGCCGAGCACCATCCCAAGCGCGAACTGGTCGACCCGGTTCTTCTCGCGACCCATCCAGTAAGCGACTCCGATCGCGATGGCGGTGGTGAGGGCGACGAGCATCCAGCGCCCGACCGGACTGGTCGCGGTGAGCTTGCCGAGCGAGATGCCCAGGTTCTGGACGTAGGTGAAGTTGAACACCGGCAGGATGGTCAGCTGGTCGCCGATCTCATTGATGCCCAGCGGGTGGGTCACCCAATATTTCACCAGCTGGTCGAGCGCGAAGACGAGGGTCGCCACCAGGAAGCCGAATTGACGAGCCTTCATCGATCCCCCTCAACGTCACCCTGAACTTGTTTCAGGGTCCATTTCGTCAGCTGCACTGCGGTCTCCAGAATGGATGCTGAACCAAGTTCAGCATGACGGCTAGCCATTCACCACGTCCTCGCAGCGGTCGCACAGGTCGCCATCCTGGCTCACTTCCGGCAAGTGGCGCCAGCAGCGCCCGCATTTGTGGTTCGAAGTCTTCACAACTTTGAGTCCATCCCCCCTTGTCACTGTCGACGTGATGAATAGCTCGGCGAGATCAGGATATCCTGCATCGAAGGCAACGGTGACTTCCGCTTCCAAGCTCGATCCAATCACCTTGTCCCTGCGAAGCGGCTCGATCGCTTCGGTCACTAGAAGTCGGTTTCCACGGAGGCCATCCCAGCGCTGTTGGTCAACTTCGACCTGCGGCACCACCGGCCATTCGAGCAGATGCACCGACCCGGCATCGGGATAGCGCGTCCCCCACACTTCCTCGGTCGTGAACACAAGCACCGGCGCAAGCCAGCGGACAAGCGCCTGGAACAGGGTGTCGAGCACGGTCCGATAGGCCCGCCGCTTCGGGTCCGTGGCCGCGTCGCAATAGAGGCTGTCCTTGCGGATATCGAAATAGAAGGCGCTCAAATCCTCGTTGCAGAAGTCGGTCAGCGCGCGGATGTAGCTGTTGAAGTCGAAGTCATCGATCGCATTGCGCAGCTTCTGATCGAGCGTGGCGGCGAGGTGGAGCATGTAGCGCTCGAGCTCGGGATAGGCCGATACGTCGTCGAGCCGCTCCTCGTCGCTGAACCCGTCGAGCGCGCCGAGCAAATAGCGGAAGGTGTTGCGGAGCTTGCGATACTGGTCGGCGACTCCGGCGAGGATCTCCTTGCCGATCCGATGGTCCTCGGTGAAGTCGACGCTCAATGCCCACAGGCGCAGGATGTCGGCGCCATATTCCTTCATCAGGTCGAGCGGATTGACCGTGTTGCCCAGGCTCTTGGACATTTTCATGCCCTTGGAATCCATGGTGAAGCCGTGGGTGAGCACCGCATTGTAAGGCGCGCGGCCGCGCGTTCCGCAGCTTTCGAGCAAGGACGACTGGAACCAGCCGCGGTGCTGGTCGGAGCCTTCGAGATAGAGGTCGGCCGGCCAGCGCTCCTCGGGCCAGTGCCCGCTCTCGAGCGTGAACACATGGGTGCAGCCGCTGTCGAACCAGACGTCGAGGATGTCGGTGACCATCTCGTAATCGTCGGGGTTGCGGGACCCAAGGAAAGCGGAGGCATTGGCCGCATCCCAGGCGTCGACCCCCTCGCGGCGGACGGCTTCGACGATGCGCTCGTTGACCTCGCGGTCGACCAGCAGTTCGCCGCTCTTCTTGTCGACGAACACCGCGATCGGCACGCCCCACGCGCGCTGGCGGCTGAGCACCCAGTCGGGCCGTCCTTCGACCATCGACGCCAGGCGGTTGCGGCCCTTTTCGGGCACGAAGCGCGTCGCCGCGATGGCGTTCATCGCCAGCTGGCGAAGGGTTGGATTCCCCTCCCTGACAAGGGAGGGGTTAGGGGTGGGTGCGGAGCGCAGCTCCGCGTCGGGCATTGAGCCCGCCGCTGCGCTACCCACCCCCGGCCCCTCCCTTCCAGGGAGGGGAGGAATGGGGGCGCCGCCCTCATTTTCCCACCGCGCCTCGGCGCGGGTGAGCGGCGACAGATGGGCAAGCGGCTTGTCCATCGCGACGAACCATTGCGGCGTGCAGCGGTAGATGACCTTGGCCTTCGACCGCCACGAATGCGGGTAGCTGTGCTTGAAGTCGGCGGATGCGGCGAGCAGCGCGCCCGCGTCGCGCAGGTCCGAGCAGATTGGCCCGTCGGGCGCGTTGAACTTGTTGTTGATG
>JAZJZB010000015.1:0-14196 GCA_040390085.1 Pseudomonadota bacterium
CGATCGCCATGTCGGCTTCGGTCACCGTGTCCATCGCCGACGACAGGATCGGGATGTTGAGCGGGATTTCGCGGGTGAGGAAGCTGCGGGTGTCCGCCTGGCTTGGCAGAACGCTCGATTCGAGCGGCTGCAGCAAGACGTCGTCGAACGTCAGTCCAAGCGGGATATCAGCAGTTTGGTTGAGTTGGGCCATATCGGCCCATGCCAAGGAAGTGAGGTTTTGCCAAGGGGCCGCTAGCCGCCGGCCCGCTCCAGCACCCGCTGCGCGGCCTCGACGTGCATCCGCTCGATCATCTCATTGTCAAACCGTTCGGCGCCGCCGTGGAACGCTTCGACTAGGCGTTTGGCGCGCGCGATCTCGGCCTCGCTCGGCGCGAAGGCGCGATGGCACGGCGCGATCTGGTTCGGGTGGATCAAGCTCTTGCCATCGAACCCGAGCCTGTGCCCGTGCTGAGCTTCGGCAAGGAATCCGTCGGCATCGTCGAGCCGATTGAACACGCCGTCGAATACCGCGATTCCCGCCGCCCGCGCAGCAAGGACGATCATCTGCAGCGATGTCGAAATCGGCTCGCGGGTCGCGTCGAGCGGGAGGCACAAGTCGGCGCGAAGGTCGTTGGTCCCGGCGATCAGCCCGGTCGATTCACCGGCAATCTCCGCCGCCGCGAGTACGCCAGCCGCGGTCTCGACCATTGCCAGCACCGGCTTGCCGACCGCCTCGGCGACTCCGTGCACGAGATGGGCCGAAATTGCGCGCGGAACCACGACGAGGTCGGCGTTCGACCGCGCCGCAGCGTCGAGGTCGAGCGAATGCCATTCGCTGCCGACCCCGTTGACCCGGATCGCGACCGGTATCGACCAGGAGTTTGCAACCGCCTCGACCGCGGCCTCCCGCGCATTAGCCTTGTCCGCCGGCTTCACCGCATCCTCAAGGTCGAGCACCACCAGGTCGGCCCCAGCCTCACGCGCCTTGGCGATGGCGCGCGGGTTGGAGGCCGGCAGGAACAGCACCGAGCGGACCGCGAAAAGGTCGATGCACTGCTCCGGCCGATCCATCGCGGCGATCCTAATTCGCCTTTGCCGGCTTCGCCGCCTCGGCCGCGATCCAGGCGCGCATCTGCTCCTCGAGGACATTCAGCGGGACCGCTCCCATGTCGAGGAACGTATCGTGGAAGCCACGGATGTCGAACTTCGGGCCGAGCCTGGCTTCCGCCTCGGAGCGGAGCTTGCGGATCGTCATCAATCCCAGCATGTAGGAATCGGCTTGCCCCGGCCAGCTGATGTAGCGATCGACCTCGGTTTCGACTTCATGCTGCGACAACGCCGTATGACCGGCGAGATAGTCGACCGCCTGTTGCCGCGACCAGCCGTAGTGGTGGATTCCGGTGTCGATCACCAGCCGCGCGGCGCGCCACATCGCATAGCTCTGCTGCCCGAACCGCTCGTAAGGGGTGCGGTAAATGCCCATCTCGTTGCCGAGCCACTCGCTGTAGAGGCCCCAGCCTTCGCCATAGCCTGAGAAATAGAGGTTCTGGCGGAACCGCGGAAGCGTCTTCTGCTCCTCCGACAGTGCCGCCTGGAAGCTGTGTCCCGGCTCGCACTCGTGCAGCGTCAGCACCGGAATGTTGTAGAGCGGCCGGCTGGCCAAATCGTAGGTGTTCATCATGCAATTCTCGAGCCCGCCGCGCCCCCCGGTGTAGAAAGGCGCGAGCGCGTCGGGGACCGGAATGATGCCGAACCGGCGACGCGGCAGCTTGCCGAAATAATTGCCGATGACGTTATCGGTGCGCTTGGCGGCGTACGCTGAAACCCCCATCAGCTCGTCCGGCGTCTTCGCCGTGAACTGCGGGTCCGTCTTCAGGAACTTCAAAAACTCCGCGAACGAACCCTTGAAGCCGGTTTCGGCCATCGTCCGGCGCATCTCGGCGTCGATCCGCGCCACCTCCCTCAGGCCGATCTGGTGAATTTCCTCGGGGCCAAGGTCGAGGGTCGTATATTCGCGGATCTGGTTTCGGTAGAAAGCATCGCCGTCAGGCAGGTCATGGGCGGCGATCGTCGTTCGAGCCTTAGGCAGATAAACCGTGCGATAAAAGTCGAGCAGCTTGCGATAGGACGGCTGCACCGCGTCGCGGATCGCCGCATGGCCCTCTGCCCGCAGCGCCTGTTGCTCTGCCGCCGGGATCGTCGCCGGCATCCGCTCGAAAGGCTTGTAGAACGGGCTCTTGGTGACATCGTCGGCGATGAACGTGCTGATCGAGGCGTCCCGTCCCACCAGCGTAGCACGGGGAACGCTGAACCCGCGCGCCAGCCCTGCGTGCATGTTGACGATCTGCTCATCGAAATAGCGCGGGATGTCGCGCATCCGCGCGATGTAGCGGCGATATTCCGAAGCATCCTGCAGCCGCTCGGAATCCAGATAGGTCCAGAAATTGCTGTCGCTGTTGAACGGCATTTCCCACAGACGGAAATGCGCGCTGGAAATCGCGTTCTCGAGCAGCGTGCGAAACACTGCCGCATTGACTCTCTCGGCGGCCGAAAGCTGAGCTGGCGGGATCGCATTCAACTGGCGCAGCAGGTCCTGCAGGTGGGCCGCACGCCGCTCCTGCGCAGCAACATCAACGCGCGGCAGGTAATCGGCCGGCTTGGTCTCCCCGCGCGCGTCGATGAAGATGCCCGATTCCTTGGCGTCCCAAACCGAATAGCCGTTGTAGATCGCCTGCAGCCGGGCATCGGCGCTGGTGGACCGAACCTGGTGCGGCTGCGCTGCGGGTTGGCCGTGGGCGATCCCGCCGACCGCAATCGCCGCTGCCGCAACGCCAATTCGAAGAAGCTTGATCATCGGCACTCAATCTCCCGCTCACCCGCAAGGCTAGCAGCCTCGTCGCGGGCCGCACAGTGGCACCCCTAAGGCAGCGCCGCGAGGTTCGGCTCTACGAACCGGCGCCGCGCCTCGACCGAAAACAGCAGGTCGCGCGAATAGAAGCGGAACGGCCAGTCGCGGCGGCCCATTGGCGACAGCAGCAGCTCGTTGACCAGCTCGTGCAGCGGCTCCTCGGGATTGGCCTCGCTCAGGAACAGCCGAACGCCGCGCAGGAACGCGCGCGTGATCGTCTCGTGATAGCCGTCGGTGTCGCTGTTCACGCCGCCGACGCTCTCGTTGTACCGGCGGATGATCCCGGGAAGCGCCGTGTCGAGGTCGATTTCGGGATGGCGCAGCAGCAAATAGGTCGTCGCTGCAAGATGCGCTTCGTGGGTCCATTCCTCGCGGGGCAAGGTGCGCGCCAGCAACCCCTCGCCGATATGTGCGGCATCGGCGTCGGAAGCGAACAGTCTGGGTCGATAATCGGTCATTGATCGGGCCCTTGTGGAGGCCCGATCAGCGACCGGGCCGTTAAGCAGGTGTGGCTTGCGTCTGGCTTTGTTGCGCTTGTTGTCGCGCGGCCGTGGGCGCCGCTTGGCGCACGCCTTCGTCTACCTGGTCCGCGAATTGCGCGAAATTCTCGACGAACAGCTCGACCAGCTTGACTGCGGTCCGGTCGTACTCGGCCGGATCGCCCCAGGTGCCGCGCGGATCGAGCAGCTTGCTGTCGACAGCAGGCACCGCGACCGGGACTTCGAAGCCGAAGTTGGGGTCCTTGCGGAACTCGGCATTGTTCAGGCTGCCGTCGAGCGCCGCGTTCAGGAGCGCGCGCGTTTCCTTGATCGGCATGCGCTTGCCGACGCCATATTTGCCGCCGGTCCAGCCGGTGTTGACCAGCCAGCAATCGACGCCCGCCTCGGCGATCCGCTTCTTCAGCAGGTTTCCGTAGACCGACGGGTGGCGCGGCATGAAGGGGGCACCGAAGCAGGTCGAGAAGGTCGCTTCGGGCTCGGTGACTCCGATTTCGGTGCCGGCGACCTTGGCCGTGTAGCCGGACAGGAAGTGATACATCGCCTGGTCGGGCGTCAGCTTGGCGATTGGCGGAAGGACGCCGAATGCGTCCGCGGTCAGCATCACCACATTCCTGGGCAACGGACCCAGATTCTCGTCCGACGAGTTCGGGATGAAGTCGATCGGGTAAGCGCCGCGGCTGTTTTCGGCGAGCGTCGCGTCATCGAGGTCGAGCTCGCGCGTGGTCGGGTCGATCACGACATTCTCGAGCACGGTGCCGAAGCGCTTGGTGGTCGCATAGATTTCCGGCTCGGACTCGGCCGAAAGGCGGATCATCTTGGCATAGCAGCCGCCTTCGAAGTTGAAGACATTGGTGTCGGACCAGCCATGCTCGTCGTCGCCGATGAGCGTGCGGTTGGGATCGGCCGACAAGGTGGTCTTGCCGGTGCCCGACAGGCCGAAAAAGATCGCGGTGTCGCCCGTCGGCCCGATGTTGGCTGAGCAATGCATCGGCATGATGCCCTGCGGCGGAAGGATGAAGTTGAGCAGGCCGAACACCGACTTCTTCATCTCGCCGGCGTAGGAAGTGCCGCCGATCAGGATCAGCTTCTTCGTGAAATTGACGGCGACGACCGTCTCGGTCCGGCAGCCGTGGCGCTCGGGGTCGGCGCGAAAGCTGGGCAGGTCGATGATCGTATATTCAGGATCGAAATCCGCGAGCTCGGCCGCCTCTGGCCGGACCAGCAGGGTGCGGATGAACAAATTGTGCCAGGCGAGCTCGTTGATGACTCGCACCCGCACCCGGTGCTCGGGCTGAGATCCGCCGTAAAGGTCGGCGACGTAAAGCTGATCCTTGTCCGCAAGCGCGAGCAGGAAATCGGCATGGAGGCGGTCGAACGCTTCCGGCTCCATCGGCTTGTTGCCGTTGTTCCACCAGATCACGTCTTCGGTCAGCGCGTCCTTGACCGAGAACTTGTCCTTCGCGCTCCGCCCGGTGTGCTTGCCGGTGCGCACGACCAGCGGCCCGTCCTTGGCGAGCAGGCCTTCGCCACGGCGAACTGCGTGCTCGACCAGCGGCGCCGTCGCGAGATTCCAGAAAATCTCGGCCGGAGTTGCGATCCCCTGAGCCTCAAGGCCGCTCTGCGGAACCCGATCGGTCACTGACAAGCTTTCCTTCCTTGATGTCAAAAGCGGCGGCGACCGGTGACTGGCCTGCCGCCGCATACGTATGCGTTTGCGCGGCCTATAAGCTCAAAAAAGTTGCGCGGTCAAAACGGCATAGCCTGACATTTCGTCCATGCGGCGCTGGATAGCGCTAACATCGATGACCTCCTCGCTCGCCTTGTCTCCGACCCGGCGCATGGCTATCCGCGATGGTCAGTCAGCGGGGAGCGGATGAGCCAAGTGATCGCGCTGGTCGACGACGACCGCAACATCCTGACCTCGGTGTCGATCGCCCTGCAGCAGGAAGGGTTCGTCACCCGCGTCTATTCCGATCCCGCGGTCGCGCTGAAGGCTCTTGCCGACAATGCGCCGGACCTTGGCGTGTTCGACATCAAGATGCCGGGCATCGACGGCATGGAGCTGCTTCGCCGCGTGCGCGAGTTCAGCTCGATGCCGGTCATTTTCCTGACGTCGAAGGACGACGAGCTCGACGAGGCGCTCGGCCTGGCGATGGGCGCGGACGATTATATCTCCAAGCCGTTCTCGCAGCGGCTGCTGATTGCCCGGATCAGGGCGATCCTGCGCCGCCAGGAGCTCGAGCGCGGCGAAGCGGTTGCGACCAGCGCGGAACCCGAGCCCGCCAGGCTCGAGCGCGGCCGGCTGGTGATGGACCCCGCGCGGCACAAGGTCATCTGGGACGGCAAGGACGTCACCCTGACCGTGACCGAATTCATGATCCTCGAAGCGCTCGCCCTGCGCCCGGGGGTCGTCAAATCGCGCAATCAATTGCTCGACATTGCCTATAATGAAGATGTCTATGTCGACGACCGCACCATCGACAGCCACATCAAGCGTATCCGGCGCAAGTTCCGGGTCGCCGATCCCGACTTTGATGCAATCGAGACCCTCTATGGCGTCGGATATCGATTCGACGAGCAATGAGGACGCCGATCTTCGGCTGATCTGGTCGGGCCGGTGGACCTTGTCCCACCGGATTCTCGCGCTCAACCTGCTGACCGTGCTGCTGATTGCGCTGAGCACGCTTTACCTCGACGTGTTCCGCAACCGGCTGAGCAAGGAGCGGTCGCGCCAGACCCGGATCGAAGCAACCGCGACGGCCAAGGCGATCGAGGCTGCCGGCATTGAGGACCGGGAGCCGATTCTCGCCACCATTTCCAAGTCGACGGGCAGCCGGATGCGTCTGTTCGCTCCGGACGGCCGGCTGATCGCCGACAGCTGGCGCCTCACCGGCCCGACCTATGAGCTGCGCGACCCCAGCACCCAGGGCTGGCAAAAGGATGCGGCGCGAATGCTCGACCGCGGCTTCAACCGGCTGGTCGGCGCGACGCCGCTCGACGAGTTCGTCGAGCCGCCGGTCGACCGCTCGCAGTCCTGGCCTGAAGCGATGCGCGCCAGATCGACCGGCAAAACCGTCAGCGCCGTCCGCAACGCGCCGGATCTCACGCCGGTCATATCCGCCGCAGCTCCGCTGGCGGGCGGAGTGCTGCTGGTGACCGACAATGACCGCACCTTCACCCGAACGGTGCGGCTGCAGCGCTCGATCATCGCCGGAGCGATGGCGTTGGTCCTCGCGGTCTCGATTTTCCTGTCCCTGTTCCTCGCCAGGACGATCGTCCGCCCGCTCCGGCGCCTGGCGCTGGCAGCCCACCGGGTCCGGCTGGGCCGCTCACGCGAAGTGCGGGTGCCGCGGCTCCCGTCGCGCAGCGACGAGATCGGCCTGCTTGCGCGCGCGGTGTCGGACATGAGCCAGTCACTGCGGCAACGGATCGACAATATCGAGGCGTTCGCGGCCGACGTCACGCACGAGCTCAAGAACCCCCTCGCCTCGTTGCGCTCGGCGGTCGACGGGCTCGACCGGGTCGAGGATCCCGAGCTTCGCCACAAGCTGATGGCGATCGCCCGCGAAGACGTGGGCCGGCTCGACCGGCTGATCAACGATATCAGCGAGGCGGCGCGCACGGATGCCGAACTGCTTCGCGCCAGGTTCGAGCGGGTCGACCTGGGCCCGCTGATCGAGCAACTGGTGCATAGCTGGGAAACCCGGCGCGAGACCGGCGATGCGCGGATCGCCTTTGCTCGGCCGCGCAAGGACACGGCCGCCGTCATGGGCAAGTCCGACCGGCTGGCCCGGGCGATCAATGCCATTCTTGATAACGCAGTCAGTTTCTCGCCGCCCGGCGGCCTGGTCGAGATCGCCGCGACCCGGGTCGGCGACGAAGTGCGCATCCGCGTCGACGACGAGGGGCCCGGAGTCCCGCCTGAGGCCCGTGAAAAGATCTTTAACCGCTTCCATTCAGTACGGCCGGAGGGCGAAAATTTCGGGCGCCATTCCGGCCTCGGCCTTGCCATCGCCCAGGCCATCGTCAAAGGCCATGACGGGGAGATCGACGTGCTAGACCGTGATGACGCCCCGTCGGGCGCACGCTTCATCATCCGACTTCCGGCGGCGGACCGCGAATGAGCGAGCTTTCGCCCGGTCCGCGCCTGAGCGCCGAAACGGTTCACGCCAGCACCGTCGCGATGGACGGCCGCGCAGTGCTGATCACCGGCCCGTCGGGGTCGGGCAAGTCGGACCTGACGCTGCGCCTGCTCGACCGCGGCTTTATCTTGGTCAGCGACGATCAAACGGTCGTCAAACGCGACGGCGACCGGCTGCTTGCCTCGGCGCCGCCGACGATCGCCGGCAAGCTCGAGATCCGCGGCATCGGCATCGTCGACATGGACCGCGTCGAGAACATGCCGGTCGGCCTGGTGGTCGAGCTGACCAGCGAAATCCAGCGCCTCCCCGACGATAGCCGCGAGCGTCCTATCCTCGGCGTCCGGCTCCCGCTCATCTCGATCGACGCGATGGCCGCCTCGGCGGCTTCAAAAGTCGCGCTCGCGCTCGACCGAATGGGCCTCAAGTTTTGAATTCGGCGCGGCGAGTGCCGCGCCTGCTGCTCGTCACCGGAATGTCCGGGGCGGGCAAGTCGACCGTCCTCGACGCGCTCGAGGACATGGGCTGGGACGTGGTCGACAATCTTCCCGCCGACCTGCTCGATGATCTCGTCCACGGTGGGGGTCAGTGCCGCACCAGCTCGGTCGCGGTCGGGATGGATTCACGCAGCCGCGGCTTCGATGCGCGCACCCTGCCCGAGCAGATCCGGTCGATCGATGGAGTCGAGCCGGAGATCCTCTACCTCGATTGCGCCGGTAGCGAGCTGATCCGCCGCTACGACGAGACGCGGCGGCGCCATCCGCTCGCGCCGGACCGCCCGGCCGAGGACGGTATCGCCCGCGAGCGCGAGCTGACCGCGCCGCTCAGGAACACCGCCGACAACGTCCTCGACACGACCGACCTCAAGCCGGCCGACCTGCGCGACGAGCTTCGCCGCCGCTACGGCGGAGCGTCGGACCAGCCGGTGCTGACCATCGCCTCGTTCGCCTTCGCCCGCGGGATCTCGCGCACCGCCGATCTGGTGTTCGACATGCGCTTCCTGCCCAACCCGCACTGGGTCGACGAGCTTCGCCCGCTGACCGGCCAGGACAAGCCGGTCCAGGACTATCTCGGCGAGGACCCGGCCTGGGCCGAGAGCATGGACCGCATCGAAGCGCTTCTCATCGACTGGATTCCCCGCTACTGGGCCGCGGGCAAAAGCTACGTGACAGTCGCATTTGGATGCACAGGAGGTCGGCACCGCTCAGTGGCCGCCGCAGTCGAAATGGCGGAACGCTTGCGTCATGCCGGATTTGCTCCGAACATCCGTCACCGTGACCTCGCGTTGCCGCCAAGAGACACGATCGAGCGGCATCCGGAGCGAGTTGCCGAGGGCGAGGACGAGTTGAATCGATGATTGGATTGGTGCTGGTGACCCACGGCGGGCTGGCCGCCGAGTTCGTCACCGCGATGGAACATGTAGTCGGGCCGCAAGAGGCGATCGAGGCGATCTGCATCGGCCCCGACGATGACATGGAGCGCCGTCGCAAGGACATCTCCGAGGCCATCGGCCGCGTCGACCGCGGCCAGGGCGTCATCATCCTCACTGATCTGTTCGGCGGGACTCCCTCGAACCTCGCGATCAGCCTGATGAAAAGCGAGAATATCGAGGTCATCGCCGGGGTGAACCTGCCGATGCTGATCCGGCTCGAGGGCGCCCGCAAGGTGATGCCTGTGCACGCCGCGGTCGCCGCGGCCCGCGAAGCCGGCCGCAAATATATTTCCGTCGCTTCGGAGATCCTTGGCGAGGCCGCCGCTTGACGGCGGTCAGCCAGGAAGTGCGGATCGACAATCAGCGCGGCCTCCATGCCCGGGCCAGCGCGAAGTTCGTCAACCTCGCCACCGAGCTCGGCACCCCGATCGAGGTCGAAAAGGACGGCAGCCGCGTCTGCGGGACGTCGATCATGGGGCTGATGATGCTCGGCGCGGCGATGGGCGACACGATCACGATCCACGTCGAGGGCGACGCCGCCGAGAACGCGCTGGCAAAGCTCGTTGCGCTGGTCGAGAGTCGCTTCGGGGAGGAATAATGCCCCGCCAGGTCACGGCCTTTTCCAATTCGACGGTCAAGCTGCTGCGCTCGCTGCGCGACAAGAAGGCGCGGCGGGCCGAGGGACTGTTCCTTGCCGAGGGCCTAAGAATCCTGACCGAAGCCCGCGACAGCGGCAGGCTCCCACAGATTGTCGCCTTTTCAGCCGAGGGCGCGAAGCACCCGCTCGCTGCCGAGATCATCGCCGCGACCGAAGCGGCCGGCGGCGAAGCGATCGAGACCAGCGCCGACATCCTCGCCAAGATGAGCGGCAAGGATAATCCGCAGATGCTGCTCGGAGCGTATGGCCAGCCCGACACCGAGCTGGCACGGATCGACCGCTCGAAGGCCCCGCTGTGGATCGTCGCTCAGGCGCTGCGCGACCCGGGCAATATCGGCACCATCCTCAGGACCGGCGACGCGGTCGGCGCTGGCGGGCTGATCCTGATCGACGACTGCGCCGACCCTTTCTCGGTCGAGGCGGTGCGGGCATCGATGGGCGCATTGTTCACCCAGGACATCGCGACCGCTCGCTGGCCCGAGTTCCTCGCCTGGCTGCGATCCGGTGAAGGCCAGCTGGTCGGGACCAGCCTCAAGGCTACCGACGACTATCTCGCGGCGCAGTACCGCAAGCCCTGCTTCCTGCTGATCGGCAATGAGCAGCAGGGGCTCCCCGCCGATTATGAGGCCGAATGCGATTTGCTCGTGAAGATCCCGATGGCCGGGCGGGCCGACAGCCTCAACGCCGCGATCGCGGCCGCGGTCATGGCCTTTGCGGTCAGGGCCAGCTGGCGGTGACGGAACCCGCGCCCCTGCCCAAGGTTGTTCCGCACATGAAAAGGCTCCTCGCCTTCCCGCTCGCCGCCTTGCTCGGCGGGTGTCTCACGGTTCCGCCGCCGCCGGCGCCGCCTTACCATGCCGTCGGCACGGAGCCGTTCTGGAACCTGTTGATCGACGAGCATAATCTGACCTTCACCGCGCCCGACGCGCAGCCGATCCTGCAGCCGACGCCGCGGGTCATCGTCGGTGTTGCAGGGGAGATTTATCAAACGCCGCGGATCAACGTGAACATCGTCCATGCCCGCTGCAGCGACGGGATGAGCGACCGTGTCTATCCCGACAAGGTCCAGGTCAGAGTCGACGGGCGCCAGTACAATGGGTGTGGTGGGCTTTAGGATAGCGCTTTTTGCGCTCGCGCTCAGCGCTTGCACCAGCATCGCCGCCGACGAGCGTGCGTTCGAAGGCACGCGTTGGCATGTGAGTGCGATCGACGGCCGCTCCACCCCGCCCATCGGCGATTATCGCCTCGACTTCGCCCATCGCGAAATCAGCGGGCGCTTCGGCTGCAACGGCTTTGGCGGCAGCTATGCGGTCATCGGGGACATCATGAGCACCGGCGAAATCCGCTCGACCCTAATGGGTTGCCCGGAACCTGCGGCGAGCTTTGAAAGCCAAGCCTTTGCAGTGCTTCGCCTGCCGATGCAGATGCGGTGGACGACGGCCAGGCAGCTGACGCTGAGCAACAACGCCGGCTCGATCGAGCTGCAACGCCAGCCGCGCTGACCCCCCCGGGGGGGGTGTGTCGGCTTTGTCGGTTTCGTTGGATATGCCCGCGATTTCAAAGAGCTGAAGTCGGGGTGTCAGACCAAATCCTACTTTGCAACAGGCTTCACTCGGCAGCGATTTGCGGCGGGTCGTCATCCGGCAGCACGACCGTCATTTTAGTCAGCGCACGCGGCGTTGCTTCCACGATTGGAAGGTCGAGAATTTCCTTTGAACCGCCCGCGCCAAAATCTTCAAAGCGCCGCGCCTGAGTCAGGACCTGACTCTCGAGGCTTCCAACCATCTTGTTGTACGCGTTGTTGGCCCGACTGAGGTTCGTACCGACGGAGCCGATGTGCTCCGCCATTGTGGCAAGGCGCGAATGCAGTTCCTTTCCGAGTTTCGCGATCTCCGCCGCTTGTTTCGTCTGTTGGTCTTGCCGCCAATAGGTTGCCGCTAGACGAGCAATGACCAGCAAGTTGGTGGGCGTTGCGAGGAGTACTCGTCGTTCGCGCGCCCAATCCCACAAGGGCGGGTCGTTCTTGTCCTTAGCATCCTGCTCTAAGGCAGCAGTGAGGAAATGCTCGCCGGGAATATACATCACAACGAAGTCAGCGGTGCTGCCGAATTGCTCCCAGTAAGACTTAGAAGCGAGCTTCTGCACGTGGGTCTTAATCGAATTCAAATGTCCCTTCAGGTGCGCACTGCGCGATACATCGTCTACCTCATCGCACGCATCGAGATACGCATTCAGCGAGCATTTCGCATCGACAACGATCTGACCTCCGCCGGGAAGGCGAATAATGACATCGGGTCGCAAGCGTCCGTCGTCCGTGTCTACCGAGACCTCGGTGCGATAGTCGCAGTAAGGGTTTAGGCCAGCCTGCTCGAGAACGTTTTTGAGACTTTCCTCTCCCCAGCGTCCGCGTGTTTTCGGATTTGCTCGCAGGGCGTTCACCAGCTTAGCGGTCTGTTCCTTAACCGAAGACTGGTCTGCACGAAGT
Source organism: Pseudomonadota bacterium (assembly GCA_040390085.1). GTDB lineage: Bacteria > Pseudomonadota > Alphaproteobacteria > Sphingomonadales > Sphingomonadaceae > Sphingomicrobium. The sequence continues at coordinate 12,105 of JAZJZB010000015.1, forward strand.
AGTTCAACCGTTTTGTTTAACTCACGGTAACTGCCTTCTCGCTCCTTCTCCACGCGCTGCAAGCCTTCCTCGTACCGCTTGAGCGTCGCCTCGACGGGCTGGAGGAGTGATTTAAGCTTCGCCTCGCTTTGTTGATCCGCCTTGGACAACCGTTCGCCCGCCTTGTCCAAGAAGTCCTTGTGGGCCTTTTCGAGGAGCTGATCGCCGACCTCACGAAATTGCGCAATTAAAGCGTCCTTTGAGGCTGTCAGATCCTTCATCCGCTGCTCGAAATTGCGTGCGTCAGCTTGGAACGTCGCCAATTCGCGCGACGACTGCTCATGAGCAGCTTTCGCGTCATTCCGTTCCTTCACAACCTCGTCGAGTTGCAGACGGAGGCTTTCGACAGTCTGTTTAGCGCTTGCAGCCTCCCGGCTCGCCCAAAGCCAGCCGATAATTCCGCCAATTGCAAAGGCGCCAAGCGCCACCACGATGTATAATATCGTCCCCATCTCAGCCTCCTGTTGTGAAGCGCGATTAGCGATCGGACTCCATCAAATCTCATCAGCCATCCGGAATAGATCGCGGATGTCTTCGACAGCGTCGTCGAAGCAATTGTATGACTTCATCGAGGCGAGCACCGGACGATCATCATCGTCCAATAGCTTGAAGGTCCAGCGACGCGCCTCGTCACGCTCAAACTTGAGCGTACGATGTTCCATAAGCGGCTCCTCAAATGCTGGAGCGACCTTGCGGCGATGTCCTGGGACCGGGCTCTGTGGAGGATTATTCCAACGGCAAAAACCTGCGCGACGGTCACCTCAAGAAAGTATCGACCCCCCGTTCAACCTTGGGGTGGCTCTGTTGGTCAAAGAAATCCGTGCCCGGCGCCTCCTTTGCCTTGTTAACGGCCCGTGAATCTGCTCCTCGATGATTCCGCGGTCAAGCGGTCATGAGGGACTTTTCCACAACTTGATTCGTTCGCTCGACGCTCAGGAGAAACCATGTCCATCCGCAAGATGATTTCGCTGCACCCCGACGTCGCCGGGCACGTCAACCAGCCGCTCGGCGATGCGGTCCACCACATGATGTATTGCGCCAAGATGTGCCTGAGCTGCGCGGACGCCTGCTCGGCCGAGAAGATGGACATGCGCGAGTGCATCCGCGCCTGCCTCGATTGCGCGGACATTTGCGATGCCGCGGCCAACCTCGGGCTTCGGCGGACGGGATCGAACGAGCAGGTGCTGCGCGAGACCCTCGAGCTGTGCGCCCGGGTGTGCGATTCGTGCGCCGCTGAATGCGAAAAGCACGACCACGAGCATTGCAAGCTGTGCGCGCAAATGTGCCGGGAATGCGCCGAGGATTGCCGCAGCGCTGCAATGGCCATCGGCGGCTAGGCCGCCGTCAGCTCCTTCCGCTGCTTGGCGAGCTTCTTGAGGATCATCTCGCGCTTCAGGCGTGAGAGATGGTCGATGAAGAGAACGCCTTCGAGATGATCCATCTCGTGCTGGAGGCAGACGGCGAGCAGTCCCTCGATCGCCTCGTCATGCGGCTTGCCGTCAAGATCGAGCCAGCGCGCGCGGATGCGGTCGGGGCGCATGACCTCGGCATATTGCTCGGGCACTGACAGGCAACCCTCGGTGTAGGGCACCTCATGATCCGAGTGCCACAGGATCTCGGGATTGATGAACACGCGCGGATCTTTGACGTTGGGGCTCTCCGGATCGTCCGGGTCGGCCGGCTCCTGGAGGTCGATCACCAGCAGGCGGATGGGCACGCCGACCTGCACCGCGGCAAGGCCGATGCCCGGGGCGGCGTACATCGTGTCCAACATGTCGGCGACGAGCGTCCTCAGCTCGTCGTCGAACACCTCCACCGGCTTGCTGATTTGCCGGAGGATGGGATCGGGCGTCTCGAAGATCGGGCGAATTGCCATTACTAGAATTTAGGTCCCATCTCCCCTCCCTGCAAGGGAGGGGAATGAGGGGTGGGTGTGACTGAAGCGGCTCAATGCCGCTGAAGGAACTTGCTCCCGGGTATCGAGCCCGCTCGCCAGTTACCCACCCCCGGCCCCTCCCTTGCAGGGAGGGGAGCTATGAAATCGGACGCCTTG
>JAZJZB010000015.1:14206-14778 GCA_040390085.1 Pseudomonadota bacterium
AGCCGCGGGTCGGGCGCCTCGATGATCGGCAGGATCGCCATCAAGATGAGCTAAGAAGACGGAGCGCCAAGGTCAAGCCACCGGCCTCCTTGCCCGCAGCGCCTGCGCCAGCGTCCCCTCGTCGAGATAGTCGAGCTCGCCGCCGACCGGAAGGCCGTGCGCCAACTGGCTGAGGCGGATCGGAAATCCTTCCAGCCGCTCGGCAAGGTAGTGGGCGGTGGTCTGGCCCTCCAGCGTGGCGTTCATGGCCAAAACGACCTCGTCGATTCCACCCGCCGAGACCCGCCTGACGAGCCGCTCGATCGTGAGATCCTCCGGCCGCACGCCTTCGAGCGCCGACAAGCGGCCGCCGAGCACATGGTAGCGGCCCGGAAACAGCCGCGAGCGGTCGAGCGCCCACAAGTCGGCAACCTCTTCGACCACGCACAGCATTTTGTCGTCACGGCGCGGGTCGATGCATATCGAGCAGGGATCGGCGGTGTCGACATTGCCGCAGATCGAGCAGGTCGAGAGCTTGTCGGCGACGTTGCGGAGGGCCGTGACCAGCGGCTGGAGCGCATTTTCCCGCTTCT
>JAZJZB010000016.1:0-577 GCA_040390085.1 Pseudomonadota bacterium
CACCTCGATCTGGTCGGCGACCGCGGAAACCGGCCGGTTTTCGGCTTCGAGGATGGCGAAGCACACGGCGGTGTCGTCGGGCAGGATCGCGCCCGACCAACGGCGCGGCCGGAACGGGCTGATCGGGGTCAGCGCGAGCATTTTGGCGGCAAGCGGCAGGATCGGGCCATGCGCGGAGAGGTTGTAGGCGGTCGATCCGGCGGGCGTCGCCACCAGCACACCGTCGCAGGCGAGCTCGGGCAGGGCGACGCGCCCGTTGACCGAAATCTCGATCTTCGCGGTCTGGCGCGTTTCCCTCAGCAGTGACACTTCGTTGATCGCTGCGTGCGTGAAGCATTCGCCGCCGACCGTCGTCGCCTTCATCTCCAGCGGGGCGACCCGGATCGGCTTGGCTTCGGCGATTCGGTCGGGAAGCCGGTCGATCCGCCATTCGTTCATGAGGAAGCCGACGGTGCCGCGGTTCATCCCGAATACCGGCTTCGGGCAATTGCCCTCGAGCATCTTGTGCAGCGTCTGGAGCATGAAGCCGTCGCCGCCGAGCGCGACCAGGATTTCGGCCTCCTCGGGCTCGGCAAAG
>JAZJZB010000016.1:587-2516 GCA_040390085.1 Pseudomonadota bacterium
GGATGGCCGATAACATGGCGCACTGGCTTGAGACGCACGACTATGCGATTGCGTGGTGAACACCATTCAAAGATTGCAGTGAATCCGAAAACATCCATGTCTTCCGCGAGATGGCGCACCGCATTAGGCATCCCGATCATGCTGGCCTTGGCGACGTCGGTATGCGACGACAGCAGGCCGATGCCCCGGGCGGCGAGGTCGGTCCTTGGGCGACCGCCGGATTGGGAGGCGTCGGCGTTCAAACAAGCGCTCCTCAGTCAGCTCAATGGCTCGCCCCAAGATAGGGCGTCCCGACGTGAACGTCACTGTCCCGATTCGGGGCGCGTGCCGGGCGCTCGGTTACTCCCGGCTATAAGGGGCGTTAGGCGTCCGATCATGCTGAAGTGGGATGGCATTAGTAAGCGTGCCAGGCGGGCGTCCGATATCGGGGCGATGGCGCCCGCCCAGCCGCGCCGCGACACCGTCCTCGAGGCGGCGGTTGCCCGCGAGCAAATCGATGTCCTGTTCCAGCCGCTGATCAATCCGCGCGACGGCCGAGTCGCCGGCGCCGAAGCGCTCGCGCGCTGGCCACTTGCCGAAAACGCCGACCAGCTGTTCGCACGAGCCGCCGCGGGCGGACTTTCCGAGCGCCTGTCGCGGCTGGTCCAGCGCAAGGCGCTGCGCTCGGCCGCAGTGTGGGAAGGGCCACTTCGCGGGCTTGGATTGTCGATCAACGTCCTGCCCGCCGACATCAGCCGCGAAGGCTTTGAGCGCTGGTTGCTCGACGAGATCGACGCCGCCGGGATCGATCCAGCGAGAATCACGGTCGAGATCACCGAAAGCGCGCTGCTGATCGACCAGGGCGCGGTTGTCGCGCGGCTGTCGCGCTTGCGGGAGGCCGGCGTCACCGTTGCAGTCGACGATTTCGGCACCGGCTATGCGAGCCTCGCTTACCTGACCTCGCTTCCGCTCGACACGATCAAGATCGACCGCGGGCTGATCGCCGACATCGCCGGCGGGGAGCGCGACCGGATCGTGGTCAAGGCGATGATCCGCCTCGCGCGCGAGCTCGACTTGAAGGTCGTCGTCGAAGGCGTTGAAAACGCCGTCCAACTCGCGCTGCTCGCCGACTGGGGCTGCGATCTTTACCAGGGCTTCCTCGGCGCTGGAGCGCTGACCGAGCTGGAGTTGTCCCGTTTCGTGATGACCGCGGCAATCCAGGCCGCTTAGGCGGCCTGCGCTTTTTCGCCCGCCGCGGCGACCCGCGCCAGGCCGCGTGACAGCTGAAGTGCGCCAGCCAGGCGAACATCGGGGGTTGGCCAGTTGCGTGCGACGGTCATCTTGCTGTCGGGCCTGAGCTTCGCAGCGCCCTTCAGGCGGTCGATATAGCCGAGCAGGCCAGGAAGATCGGGGAAGCCCTGGTCGGCGAAGGTGACGACCGCGCCGCGCGCGCCGATGTCGAGCTTGGCGACGAACGCCTCGCGGCAATTCAACTTCACCTCGACGATTTTGAGCAGGTTCGCGGTTTCCTCGGGCAGCGACCCGAAGCGGTCGATCATTTCCGCAGCGAAGGCCTCGATTGCGTTGCGATCCTCGAGCTCGCCGAGGCGGCGATAGAGGCCCATGCGCAGGTCGAGGTCGGGGACGTAGGTTTCCGGGATCATGATCGGCGCGTCGACGCTGATTTGCGGGGAGAATTCGTCGCGGGCGGGGACTCCGCCGGCCTTGCTCTCGATGATCGCGTCCTCGAGCATCGATTGATAAAGCTCGAACCCGACTTCCTTGATGTGGCCCGACTGCTCCTCCCCGAGCAGGTTTCCGGCGCCGCGGATGTCGAGGTCGTGGCTTGCGAGCTGGAACCCGGCGCCGAGGCTGTCGAGGTCGGCCAGCACCTGCAGCCGCTTGGCCGCCGCGTCGGTGATCGAGCGGTCCGCGGGCATGGTGAGGTAA
>JAZJZB010000016.1:2526-6569 GCA_040390085.1 Pseudomonadota bacterium
GTAAGCGCGCGTCTTCGACCGCCCGACGCGGCCGCGCAGCTGGTACAGCTGGGCCAGCCCGAAGCGGTCGGAGCGATAGACGATCAGCGTGTTGGCGCTGGGGATGTCGAGGCCGCTTTCGACGATGCTGGTCGACAGCAGCACGTCATATTTGCGGTCGTAGAAAGCGCTCATCCGTTCCTCGACCTGGGTCGGGCTCATTTGCCCGTGCGCGGTGACGAACTTCACTTCCGGAACCTGCTCGCGAAGCCATTCCTCGATGTCGGGCAGGTCCGCGATCCGCGGCACCACGAAGAAGCTCTGGCCGCCGCGGAAATGCTCGCGCAGCAGCGCCTCGCGCAAGACCACGCCGTCGAAGGGGGTGACGTAGGTCCTGACGGCCAGGCGATCGACGGGCGGGGTCTGGATCACGCTCAGCTCGCGAAGACCGCTCATCGCCATCTGCAGCGTGCGCGGGATCGGCGTCGCGGTCAGCGTCAGAACGTGGACATCATTCCTCAGCGCCTTGAGCCGTTCCTTGTGGACGACTCCGAAATGCTGCTCCTCATCGACGATCACGAGGCCAAGCCGCTTGAATGAGATGCTCTTGGCGAGAAGCGCGTGGGTGCCGATGACGATGTCGATGGTGCCGTCGGCGACCCCGTCCTTGGTTCGCTTCACTTCGGCGGCTGGAACCAGGCGCGACAGGCGGCCGACGTTGAGCGGGAAGCCCTGCAGCCGCTCGACGAAATTCGTATAATGCTGCCGCGCCAGCAGGGTCGTCGGGCACACCAATGCGACCTGCTGTCCGGTCATCGCCATGACGAACGCGGCGCGCAGCGCGACCTCGGTCTTGCCGAAGCCGACGTCGCCGCACACCAGCCGGTCCATCGGCTTGCCCGACTCGAGGTCGGCGAGGACGTCGGCGATCGCCCGTTCCTGGTCCTCGGTTTCCTCGTAGGGAAAGCGGTCGACGAACGCCGGATAGCTGGCGTCGGCCTCGGCGATGATACCGGCGCGTGTCGCGCGGACCGCGGCAAGCTCGATCAGCTCGCCGGCGATCGCGCGGATGCGGTCCTTCATCCGCGCCTTGCGGCGCTGCCAGGCTTCGCCGCCGAGGCTGTCGAGCGTGACGCCTTCGCTCTCGTTGCCGTAGCGCGAGAGCAACTCGATATTCTCGACCGGCACGTAAAGCTTGTTGCCGCGCGCATATTCGAGCGCGACGCAGTCGTGCGGCACCTTGCTGACCGGGATCTGGGTCAGCCCTTCGTAACGGCCGATGCCGTGGTCGGCGTGGACGACGAGATCGCCCGGCGAAAGCGTCGCAAGCTCCTCAAGGAAGGCCGCGGCCGCCTTGCGTTTCTTGCGGCGGCGGACCAGTCGGTCGCCGAGCATGTCCTGCTCGGTGAGCACCGCGACGTCGCGGGTCGTGAAGCCATGGTCGAGCGGCAGGACCAGCAGCGCCGGCTGAGTCTTGGACCCGAGCGCTTCCTGCCAGCTGTCAGCCATTTTGTGGGTCTTGAGCCCGTGGTCCTCAAGCAGGCCGCTCAACCGTTCGCGCGCGCCCTTGGTGTAGCTCGCGAGCACGACCTTGCGGCCGGTCTTGCGCAGCTGGGCGACTTCCCTGGCGACGGCCTCGTAGATATTCGATTGCTGCGCGCGCTCGGGCGCGAAATCGCGGGCCGGCTCGACGCCGAAGTCGATGATCCGCTCGCTCTCGGGCTCGGGGAAGGGAGAGGCGAGGTGAACCGGGCGCTGCTCGACCAGCCCGGCCCATTCGTCCTTGGCGAGGTAGAGGTCGGCCGGCTTGAGCGGGCGGTAGCTGCCAGGCTCGGACTGCTGGGCGCGCACCCTGTTCTGGTAATAATCCTCGATCGCCTCGCGGCGCGCTTCGAGCGCCTTGTCGGCGGCGGCATCGCGGATGATGAGGTCATTCTCGCCCAGATGGTCGAACAGGGTCTCGAGCCGCTCCTCGAGCATCGGCAGCCAATGTTCCATGCCCGACATCCGCCGGCCGTCCGACAGCGCCTGGTAGAGCGGGTCCTGGGTCGCGTGCGCGCCGAATTGCTCGCGGTAGCGCGAGCGGAAGCGCTTGATGCTGTCGGCGTCGAGCAGCGCCTCGGAGGCCGGCATCAAGGTGAACGCCTTCGCCTTGTCGGTCGAGCGCTGGTCGGCGGGATCAAACCGGCGCAGGCTGTCGATCTCGTCGCCGAAGAAATCGAGGCGGAGCGCCATCTCCTCGCCCGCCGGGAACAGGTCGATCAGCGAGCCGCGCACCGCATATTCGCCATGCTCGGCGACCGTATCGACACGCTGATAGCCAAGCGCATTGAGCTGCCTGACCAGCACCTCGCGCTCGATCCGCTCACCTTCGGCAATCCGCCTGGTCAGCTGGCGGACACGGAATGGGGTCAGCATCCGTTGCGAAGCGGCGCTGACGGTCGCGACCAGCAGCTGGGGTTTGTCGCTCTTGCCCGCCAGCGCGCTCAGCGCCGCAAGCCGTTCGGCGGTGACCCGCAAGGCGGGGGAGGCGCGGTCGTAGGGCAGGCAATCCCAACCGGGCAGGGTCAGCACTTCGACCTCGGGCGCGAACAGCGGCACAGTGTCGGCCAGCGCCCGCATCGCCGCTTCGTCGGCGACGATCGCGACCGCGCGCGAGCCCCTGCTGCCGCCATGAGCGGCGCGCGCCAGGTCGGCGGCAAGCCACGGCAGGAAACCGGTCGGGACTCCGGCCAGGGTTAGCGGCTGTTTGGCGCGGACAACTCGCTGGAGCGGCTCGCTCATCGCGCGATCCGGATATAATTCAGCTGCTTGAGCGCCTCGATCATCGGACCGGCGAACCGCTCCGGCGCTTGGGCGGTTCCAAGCGCCCAGGCCATGATGTCCACGTCCTGCTCGTCGAGCATCGCCGCGAACAGCGCTCGCTCACCCGCGTTCCACGACGCGTGGTGAGCATCGAAAAAGCCGCCGATCATCAGATCGGCTTCCTTCGTGCCGCGATGATGCGCGCGCCAGGCGAGGCGCTTTAGTTCGGGGTCGGACGGCATGGCGGGCATGTAGTCATGATTCTTTGTCATTGCGAGGAGCGAAACGACGCGGCAATCCAGCAGCGATGCGGCCCGAAATCCTCAATCCGCTGTTCGCCGAGATCGAGGCCCTCAAGGGCGTCGGGCCCCAGCTCGCAAAACTGCTCAAGAAACTGGGCGTCAATCGCGTCGTCGACGCGCTTTATCACTTGCCGACCGGCGCGATCGAACGGGTGAGGGCGCCCGCGGCGAGCGCCGCTCTGCTCGGCCGTAATGTGATCCTCGACCTGACCCCGACGGAAATCCGCGAGACTCGCTCCGGCCGCGGGCCGATGCGAGTCTTCGCCCTCGACGGCGAGGGCAACATGATCAGCCTCATCTATTTCAACAATCCCGGCTGGGCGAAGCGCAGCCTTCCGATCGGGCAACCGCGGACCGTCTCGGGCAAGCTCGAAGCCTATGGCGAGGAATGGCAGATCATCCATCCCGAGGTGACTGAAGCCGGGAAGGGGCCGCAGCCCGCGGTGCGCGAGCCGGTCTATCCGCTGACCGAGGGCCTGACCAACCGCCGCATCGGTGAGCTGGTCCGCGAGGCGCTGGAACGCGCGCCCGAGCTGCCCGAATGGATCGAGCCGAGCCTCGCCGCGCGCGAATGCTGGAGTGCGTGGCGCGCTTCGCTTGCGCTGATCCACCGCGAACCGGCCGCTGGGGACGCGCGCAAGCGGCTCGCCTATGACGAGATTTTCGCCAACCAGCTTGCGCTGCTGCTGCTCCGCCAATCGCAGCGGAGACATCGCACGCTGCCGCTGGCGGGCACTGGCGAGCTGACCGGCAAGTTGCGGCTGCCGTACGAGCTCACCGGCGCGCAGCGGCGGGTGATCGAGGAGATTCGCGGCGACATGGCGCAAATACAGATAAAGCGCGAAGAAGCCATGGCCGCAATAGAAACGGAACGCGCCATAGCAACTGAAAAGGCAAAGCTTGCCAGAGAAGAAGCGGAAGCCAGGGCCCAGTTAGCCTCCTATGAGGCCCAGGAAC
>JAZJZB010000016.1:6579-9359 GCA_040390085.1 Pseudomonadota bacterium
GGCGCAATCGGCGCCCATGCTTCGGCTGCTCCAGGGTGACGTCGGGTCGGGCAAGACGCTGGTTGCCTTGTGGGCAATGCTCGGGGCGGTCGAATCGGGCGCCCAGGCGGCCTTGCTCGCGCCGACCGAAATCCTCGCCCGCCAGCATCATGCGACCTTGCTCGGCCAGCTCGACAGCATCGGCGTGCGGGTCGCGATCCTCACTGGCCGCGAGAAGGGCCGCGCCAGAGACAGCGTGCTGATGGGCCTGGCCGACGGATCGATCGACATTCTGGTCGGCACCCACGCGATCTTCCAGGAAAAGGTTGCCTACAAGAAGCTGGGGCTGGCGGTGATTGATGAGCAGCACCGCTTCGGCGTCTCCCAGCGGCTGCTGCTGTCGTCCAAGGCCGAGCACCCGCCGCACTTGCTGGTGATGACCGCGACTCCGATCCCGCGCACGCTGACCCTCACCCAATATGGCGAGATGGACGTCAGCCGGATCGACGAAATGCCACCGGGACGAACTCCGGTGGAAACGCGCGTGATCAGCGAAGAGCGGCTGCCCGAAGTCATCAACGGGCTCGGCCGGCACATCAGCGGCGGCGGTCAGGCGTATTGGGTGTGCCCGCTGGTGGAAGAGAGCGAAAAGACCGACGCCGCCGCCGCGGAGGAGCGCGCGCGGGTGCTGCGGGTCCGCTTTGGCGACGACAAGGTCGGGCTGGTCCACGGCCGAATGAAGGGTCCGGAGAAAGATTCAGTGATGGCGCGCTTCGCCGGCGGCGAGCTGGCGGTGCTGGTCGCGACCACGGTGATCGAGGTTGGGGTCGACGTGCCCAATGCGACCCTGATGATCGTCGAAGGCGCCGAGCGGTTCGGCCTCGCCCAGCTGCACCAGCTGCGCGGCCGGGTCGGGCGGGGCTCCGGCAAGAGCATTTGTCTCCTCATCCGCGGCCAGGCGCTGACCGAAGTCGGCCGTGCTCGCCTGGCCCTCATGCGTGAGACCAACGATGGCTTCCGTATCGCCGAGGAGGATCTGCGCCTCCGCGGCCCCGGCGAGATCCTCGGGACCCGCCAATCGGGCGAAGAGGGCTTCCGCGCAGCAACGCCGGAGCTGGTCGCGGAACTGGCGCCGATTGCGCAGAGCGACGCTCAGTTGCTGCTCGACCGCGACGGCGGGCTGAAGGGCGATCGCGGCCAGGCGGCGCGGATCTGCCTCTATCTCTTCGAGCGCGACCGGGCCGTCGGGCTGATTAGGAGCGGTTAGCGCCGCATCCGCTCGGCTGCCATCGCGGTGCCGAAGAACAGGAGTGGTTGGATATGGACGCTCCGGCATTCGCGATATGTCGGAACAAGGGCCAGGTTCCTGACCACCTGAGGACGCTCGAGCCCAATCGCAAGACTTCGCATCCATCGCAAGGTGAAAGCTGATGCGCGCGCCATTCGGTCGTTGTCCAACATGAGACCCTCTGCCGCCGCGAGCACTTCGCGCTTTTCTTGCTGTGTGAGTGCGCCGCCGGTCGTCGGCAAGGCGCGAAGATCGGCCAACCGGCTCAACTCTTCCTCATGAACCTTGTTCAGCTCGGGGATTAAGTCGTAAACGATGCGATACCCGTACATGGTCGCTGCCGGAATCCGCGCCGCGATGTCGGCCGACAGCGCCGCCTCTCTTGCTCCCGACGTGTAGGTCTTCAGCGGCAATTGAATCGAATCGATTGAGCGGCGCAGGCCTGCCCGGTCGCCGGCGTTTGCCAGTCCGCGCACTTTCGCGAGCCGATCGGCGAGGCATTGGTGGATCGAAAGCCTGGCATAGGCGCTCGGGCCGTTTCCTGAGCTCATTTCCTGGTCCATGTCGGCAATCGCCGATTTGACCTTCTGCCGCCAGTCCAACGCCTCGACCGCTTGCTGCGCAAACAGCGCCGTTAGGACGCCGAGCACAATGATGAGAAACTCGCGCGTGAATTCTCTCCAGTCGCCAAACAACTTCATTCCGGCTGCGCGCATTGATCCCCCCGATGCGGCTATCTCGTTAACAGTCCGTGTTTCTTGCGGCCGAGGCTGAGCTTGCCCTCCATGACGATCAGTCCGGGGTCGCTGACGACCTCGTCGTCGAGCCGCACCGCGCCCTCGGCGATCTTGCGCTTGGCTTCCTTGTTCGACGGCGTGAAGCCGAGCGCGGTCAAAGCGTGGGCGATGTTTATCCCTGCTCCCACGGAGAGAGTCGGCAGGTCCTCCCCAGCGCCGCCGCTTTCGAACGTCTCCCTCGCCGTCGCTTCCGCCGCGAGCGCCGCCTCGCGACCGTGCAGCATTGCGGTCGCCTCTGTCGCCAGCACTATCTTCGCCTGATTGATCTCCGCCCCGTCGAGGCTCTCGAGTTTGCCGACGTCCTCGAGCGACAGGTCGGTGAACAGCTTGAGAAAGCGGCCGACGTCCGCATCCGCCGTGTTCCGCCAAAACTGCCAATAATCGTACGGGCTCAGATGCTCGGCATCGAGCCACACCGCGCCCTGCGCCGTCTTGCCCATCTTCGCCCCGTCGGCGGTGGTGATCAGCGGGGTGGTGACACCGAACAGCTCGGTGCCGTCGATCCGCCGCCCAAGCTCGATGCCGTTGACGATATTCCCCCATTGGTCGGAGCCGCCCATCTGCGCGTTGCAGCCGACCCGCCGCGACAGCTCGAGGAAGTCATAGGCCTGCAGGATCATGTAATTGAACTCGAGGAAGGTCAGCGGCTGCTCGCGGTCGAGCCGCAGCCTGACGCTGTCGAAGGTCAGCATTCGGTTGATTGTGAAATGCCTGCC
>JAZJZB010000017.1:0-3141 GCA_040390085.1 Pseudomonadota bacterium
CGACAAGCTGCTCGACGTCACCAAGCAGGTCGAAGGCCACACCATCTGCGCGCTCGGCGACGCCGCCGCCTGGCCGATTCAGGGCCTAATCCGCCACTTCCGCCCCGAGCTCGAACGGCGAATCGCCGAGCGAGCGGGGCGCCAGCTCCTGGAGGCCGCGGAATGAGCGTGTTCCTATTCCGTCACCCTGAACTCGTTTCAGGGTCCATCATCGAGACGGCTCTGCAGGTGACGAAATGGATGCTGAAACAAGTTCAGCATGACGGTGAATCGCATGCCTAAGGTCATTGTCGACGGCGTCGAGATCGAGGTTCCGCAGGGCGCGACCGTGCTGCAGGCGTGCGAGCTTGCCGGGAAGGAAATCCCGCGCTTCTGCTACCACGAGCGACTGTCGATCGCCGGCAATTGCCGGATGTGCCTGGTCGAGGTCGCACCCGGACCGCCGAAGCCGCAGGCGAGCTGCGCGCTCCCGGCAGCCGACGGCCAGACGATCCGCACCGACACTGCGATGGTCAAAAAGGCGCGCGAGGGGGTGATGGAGTTCCTGCTCATCAACCACCCGCTCGACTGCCCGATCTGCGACCAGGGCGGCGAGTGCGACCTGCAGGACCAGGCGATGGCCTATGGCCGCAGCTTCACCCGCTACGAAGAGAACAAGCGGGCGATCGACGACAAATATATGGGGCCGGTCATCAAGACCTCGATGACGCGGTGCATCCAGTGCACGCGCTGCATCCGCTTTTCCGAGGAGGTCGCGGGCGTCGACGAGATCGGAATGCTGTACCGTGGCGAGGACAGCCAGATCACCACCTATCTCGAGCGGTCGGCGACGGGCGAGCTTGCCGGCAATCTCGCCGACGACTGCCCGGTCGGGGCGCTGCTTCAGAAGCCGCAACTGTTCGAGCAGCGCCCGTGGGAATTGCGCCGCGTGCCGGGAATCGACGTGATGGACGCGGTCGGTTCCAACATCCGGCTCGACGTCCGCCAGCGCCAGGTGATGCGCGTCCTCCCGCGGATCAACGAGGACGTCAACGAGGAGTGGATCAGCGACAAGACGCGCCACCACGTCGATGCGCTGGTCCGCAACCGGCTCGACCGGCCATGGGTGCTCGAGAAGGGGAAGCTGCGCGAAGCCAGTTGGCAGGAGGCGCTGCAGATCTTCGCCAAGCGGCTGAAGAAGGCCGGTTCGAAGGTTGCAGCTGTCGCTGGGGATTTGCTCGACGCCGAGACGATGTACGCGGCGAAGATGCTGCTCGCGAGGCAGGGGTCGAATCTGATCGAAGGCCGGCAGACTGGCCTGACTTACGATGTGACCAGCCTGTCGGCCGTTGCGTTCAACTCGACCATCGCCGGCATTGAAACGGCAGACGCGGTCCTCCTGGTCGGCTCCAACATCCGCTGGGAAGCCCCGCTGATCGCCACCCGCGTGCGCAAGGTCGCGCGCAAGGGCGGCAAGCTGTTTGCGATCGGGCCGCAGGTCGACCTCGGCATGAAGGTCGAATGGCTCGGCGAGGATCTCAAGCTGCTCGGCAAGCTGCCCAAGGCGGTGACGGAAGCGTTCGCCAAGGCCGAACGGCCGGCGGTGATCGTCGGTCCCGGAGCGCTTGGCGCGGGGGCGCTTGGCGCAGCGTTGGCGCTGGTCGAGCCGTTCGGGCTGGTGAAGGACGGCTGGAACGGCTTCAACGTCCTCCACGTCTCGGCCTCGCGCATGGCGTCGCTGATCCTCGGCTACGCGCAGCCGGGCGGCATTGCCGATCTCGAGGCCGCGAGCCCGGAGCTCGTGCTGATGCTCGGCGCCGACGAAATGGCCGCGGACCGCTTCGCCGGCGCGTTCAAGGTCTATGTCGGCCATCACGGCGACAATGGCGCTCGCCAAGCCGACCTCGTCCTCCCGGGCGCGGCCTATGCTGAAAAGCACGGCACCTACGTCAACACCGAAGGTCGGGTGCAGCGCGCCGAGCGTGCAGTCTTCCCGCCGGGCGAGGCGCGCGAGGATTGGGCGATCCTGCGCGCGGTCAGCGAGCTCGCCGGCAAGAAACTGCCCTTCGATAGCTTCGATCAGCTGCGCGCGCAGATGATCAAGGATAATCCGCAACTTGGCCGCGATGGATTGATCGAACTCCCATGGTCGCCGCCCAAGCTCGACGCCAAAGTGAGCGGCCCGGCGCGCTACCCGATCGCCGATTTCTTCCTGACCAACGCGATCTGCCGCAACAGCCCGACCATGCACCGCTGCTCCGAAGAGCTGGTGCAGGGCGTGCAGTTCAAGGAGGCGGCGGAGTGAGGAGGCTTAGCTGTTCCCCGGCGAAGGCCGGGGCCCAGGAGCGTGCAAGCGCTGCTGTCGCAGCGCCCTGGACCCCGGCCTACGCCGGGGAACGGAGCATCGCATGACCGCGCTCTTCCAATCCTGGGGCGCCAGCTACGACTGGGCGTGGTTCCTCGCCACGATCATCGGCATCCTCGTCATCGCGCTGCCGCTGATGCTGGCGGTGGCGATGGTCATCTATGCCGAGCGCAAGATCTGGGCGGCGATCGCGCTTCGCCGCGGGCCGAACGTCGTCGGGCCGTGGGGGCTGCTGCAGAGCTTCGCCGACGGGCTCAAGGTCTTCCTCAAGGAAACGATCATCCCGACCAGCGCGAACAAGGGCCTGTTCCTGATCGCTCCGATCGTCACCTTCACCGTCGCACTGATCGTCTGGGCGGTGGTGCCGTTCGCGCCTGGCGTGGTGCTGGCCGACGTCAATGTCGGGCTGCTCTACATCCTCGCTGCAAGCTCGCTCGGCGTTTACGGGGTGATCGTCGCCGGCTGGGCGTCCAACTCCAAATATCCCTTCTTTTCGGCGCTGCGCGCGGCCGCGCAGATGGTCAGCTACGAAGTGTCGATCGGCTTCGTGCTGATCACCGTCGTGCTGTGGGCGGGGACGTTCAACCTGAGCGCGATCGTGCTCGCCCAGAAGGGCCACGTGTTCGGCCTGCTCAACGGCTTCGCCTTCAATCCCCTGCTTTTCCCGATGTGGGTGGTGTTCCTGATCAGCTCGTTGGCCGAGACCTTCCGCACGCCGTTCGACCTGGTCGAGGCGGAGAGCGAGCTCGTCGCCGGGCACCAGACCGAATATTCGTCGATGAGCTTCGCGCTCTTCT
>JAZJZB010000018.1:0-2712 GCA_040390085.1 Pseudomonadota bacterium
TCGTCGAAGGCATGCAGTTCGACCGCGGCTATCTCTCGCCTTACTTCATCACCAATCCGGAAAAGATGCAGGTCGAGCTCACGGATCCGTACATCCTGATCCATGAGAAGAAGCTGTCGAACCTGCAGGCGATGCTCCCGATCCTCGAAGCCGTGGTCCAGAGCGGTCGTCCGCTGCTGATCATCGCCGAGGACATCGAGGGCGAGGCGCTTGCAACGCTGGTGGTCAACAAGCTGCGCGGCGGCCTCAAGGTCGCGGCGGTCAAGGCCCCCGGCTTCGGCGATCGCCGCAAGGCGATGCTCGAGGACATTGCGATCCTGACCGGCGGCGAGATGATCAGCGAGGACCTCGGCATCAAGCTCGAGACCGTCACCCTGAACATGCTCGGCCAGGCCAAGCGCGTGACCATCGACAAGGACAACACCACCCTGGTTGACGGCAACGGCGCCAAGGAAGCGATCGAGGCTCGTGTCTCGGCGATCCGCCAGCAGGTCGAGACCACCACCTCCGACTACGACCGTGAGAAGCTGCAGGAGCGGCTTGCCAAGCTCGCCGGCGGAGTCGCGGTGATCAAGGTCGGCGGCGCTTCGGAGATCGAAGTGAAGGAGCGCAAGGACCGCGTCGACGACGCGCTTCACGCGACCCGCGCCGCGGTCGAGGAAGGCATTGTCCCCGGCGGCGGTACCGCCTTGCTCTACGCCACCAAGGCCCTCGAAGGCCTCAAGGGCGAGAATGACGACCAGACCCGCGGCATCGACATCATCCGCAAGGCGCTCCAGTCGCCGCTGCGGCAGATCGCCGAGAATGCGGGCCATGACGGCGCCGTGGTCGCCGGCAAGCTGATCGACGGCAACGACCCGACGCTTGGCTTCAATGCCCAGACCGAGGTCTACGAGAACCTCGTAGAGGCGGGCGTGATCGATCCGACCAAGGTGGTTCGCGCCGCCCTGCAGGACGCCGCAAGCGTCGCCGGGCTGCTGATCACCACCGAGGCGACGATCGCCGAGCTTCCCGACGACAAGCCGTCACCGGCGATGGCCGGCGGCGGAATGGGCGGGATGGACTTCTAAGTCCAGGCCAGTCCGACGGATTGAAAGGGCCGGAGGCGTTTGCTTCCGGCCCTTTTCTTTCAGAACGCGCGCGATGCCGGCCAGTCACGGCCCAGAGCAGCCGCGTGTCGGGCGCTGTCCGCTGCGCACGTTGCCTCGGCTAGTTCGCGTTGACCGCTTCGTTGCCGGAAAGGTCGTTGAGCATGTTCTCGGCGTCGTTGAGCTGCGCCGACTGCTCCTGCGTCGGCGCGGGCGGCCGCTGATCGCGGCAAGCTGCGGTCGCCAGCAATAGAATGAGGAGCGCCCGCTTCACCGGGTCAAGCTACCACTTCGACCGGACACAAAAAAAGGGCCGCCTTGCGGGCGGCCCTTTTCCGTAGGCTTGAGAAACTCGAAGCTTACTTGTTCTCGACGGCGGCATGCGCGTTGTCGACGGCGTTGCCGGCGTTCTCAACGGCGTTGTCGGCAGCGTTCAGCGCGGTGTCGGCCGCGTTGGTCGCGTCCGTCGAAGCCGCATTGACGTCGGTCGCGGCGGTGTTCTCGACCGCAGTCTCGTTCGCCGCATTGTTGTCGGTGTTCTTGTTGCACGCGGCCAGGCCGAGCGCGAGGACCGCAGCGGTCACAACAGCAACCTTCTTCATAAATTTCACTCCCTTCAAAAGTGCCCCTGGGGAAGGGGCGCCACCAGGGCCTGTCGTGCGAGTCGGCCAGGCCAGACCCGCGGGGATAAACGCAATCCCTACCGCGGCACAAGAGATTATTTTAATTGTCTGAATTGACCATATAAAGATATCTTTATATCCTTATCTCGTGACTCTCGCTCTTCCCCTCGCCGACCGATTCCAGGCGCTTGCCGATCCGACCCGGCTGCGCATCGTCGCTTTGCTGCGGATGATGGAGCTGTCGGTCGGCGAGTTGGCGCAGGTTCTCGGCCAAAGCCAGCCGCGCGTTTCCCGCCATTTGAAGATCCTCGCCGACGCCGGCGTGCTCGAGCGGCGCAAGGAGGGCAGCTGGGTGTTCCTCACCCTTGCCGACGCCGAGCGGGTCGAGCCGTTGTTCGCCTTGGTCGACGAATGGGCCGACCCGGCCACGCTCGCCTTGTTCGCCGCTGACGGCGCGCGCACCGAGACCATCCGCGCCGAGCGCGCCGAAGCCGCCAATCGCTATTTTGCCGGCCACGCCGAAGTGTGGGACCAGATCCGCTCGCTCCATGTCGCCGAGAGCGAGGTCGAGCGGGCGATCGACCGCGCGCTCGGCGGCCGGCCGCTCGGCCGGCTGGTCGATATCGGCACCGGGACCGGCCGGATGATCGAGCTGTTCGCGCCGCAGGCGAGCTACGCGATCGGAATCGACCGCTCTTCCGAGATGCTGCGCCTGGCTCGGGTCAAGCTCGAGGCCGCCGGGATCAACCCGAGCCTTCGGCAGGGCGACATGTACGCGCTTCCGCTGGCCGACCATTCGGCCGACAACGTGATCATCCACCAGGTGCTCCATTATGCGCACTCCCCGGCGATCGCGATCGCCGAGGCGGCGCGCGTGCTCGCTCCCGGCGGCACCCTGCTGGTGGTCGATTTCGCCGCGCACGAGCGCGAGGAACTGCGCGAGCAGGACGCCCATATCCGGCTCGGCTTTGAAGACGAGGTCATGGCCGGCTGGTTCGCCT
>JAZJZB010000018.1:2722-5115 GCA_040390085.1 Pseudomonadota bacterium
CGATGAACGGCTTGGCATTGTTGCGCAGCAATTCGAAGTCGATGCGATCGAGCATCTCAAGGGCGGCGAGCTCACGGTTACCCTGTGGCGCGGAGTCAAGGCCGCGATCCCGCAGCGGAGGGCGGCATGAACGCCTTTGAATCGCTCGGCAGGCACCTGCCGCTGTTCGCCGAAGCGCGCGGCGACATTCAGGTCAGCTTCGAATTCTTCCCGCCGAAGACCGACAAGATGGAGCAAACCCTGTGGGAGTCGATCAAGACTCTCGAGCCGCTCCAGCCGCGCTTCGTCTCGGTTACCTACGGCGCCGGCGGTTCGACCCGTGAACGCACCCACGCCACGGTCGAGCGGATCCTCAAGGAAACCGCGCTGACTCCAGCGGCGCATTTGACCTGCGTCGGCGCCAGCCGCGACGAGATCGACGCGATCGCCAAGGACTATTGGGACCTTGGTGTCCGCCACATCGTCGCGCTGCGCGGCGATCCGCCCGAGCCCGGCGCCAAATACCGGCCTCATCCGGGCGGCTATCGCGACGCCGCCGAGCTGGTCGCCGGGCTGAAGCAGGTCGCGCCATTCGATATCTCGGTCGCCGCTTACCCAGAGGTGCATCCGGATTCCTCGACCCGCGCCTTCGATCTCGAAAATCTCCGGCGCAAGGTCGATGCCGGAGCGAGCCGCGCGATCACCCAATTCTTCTTCTCGGCCGATTGCTTCTTCCGCTTCCGCGACGAAGCGGCCGCGGCCGGGATCGACGCGGAGATCGTCCCGGGCATCCTCCCGGTCTCGAACGTCGCCACCACGCGCCGCTTTGCCGAACTGTGCGGAGCAAGCATCCCCGCCTGGCTCAACACCCTGTTCGAAGGCCTCGACGATCTGCCCGCGGCCCGCCAGCTGATCGCGGCCACCGTCGCCGCCGAGCTGTGCGGACAGCTCTACGCGGGCGGCGTGCGTCACTTCCACTTCTACACGCTCAACCGGGCCGAGCTCAGCTACGCCATCTGCCACCTGCTCGGCGCGAGGGCCAAGGCATGAGCGTCGCCGACACCCTGCGCGCCGAAGCCGCCAAGCGCATCCTGATCAAGGACGGCGCTTACGGCACATTGATCCAGCAGCATCGCCTCCAGGGCGAGGATTATTGCGGGCCGCTCGACCTCTTGAAGGACCAGCGCGGCAACAACGACCTCCTCAACATCACTCGGCCCGATATCGTCCGCTCGATCTGCAAAAGCTTCGCCGAGGCCGGCGCCGAGATCCTTGCTACCAACACCTTCAATGGCAATGCGATCAGCCAGGCCGATTATGCCGCCGAGGCCCTGGTCGAACGCATCAACCGCTCCTCGGCCGAGATCGTCCGCGAGGTCGCGGACCGCTACTCGGCCAGGGACGGCAAGACGCGCTGGGTCGCGGGCGCGCTCGGTCCGACCAACAAGACTCTGTCGCTGTCGCCCGACGTCAACGACCCCGCCTACCGCGAGGTCGATTTCGACCAGGTCAAGGCCGTCTACCGCCAGCAGATCGACGCCTTGGTCGAAGGCGGAGTCGACTTCATCCTGGTCGAGACGATCTTCGACACCCTGAACGCCAAGGCGGCAATCATGGCCACGCTCGAAGCCGAGCAGGCGCTTGGCCGCGTGCTGCCCCTGATGATCTCCATGACCCTGACCGACCTCAGCGGCCGCAACCTCTCCGGCCATACGGTCGAAGCCTTCTGGGCGTCGGTGCGCCACGCTCGGCCGGTGACCATCGGTCTCAACTGCTCGTTCGGCGCAGCCCAGCTTCGCCCGCACCTGGCGGCACTGTCGGGCGTCGCCGACACCCTGGTGATGGCCTATCCCAACGCCGGCCTGCCCAACGAGCTCGGCGAATATGACGAGGCGGCCGAGCAGACTGCGGCCCAGGTCCGCGAGTGGGCGACCAGCGGCCTTGTGAACATCGTCGGCGGCTGTTGCGGGACGACTCCCCTGCACATCGCCGCAATTGCCGGGGCGGTGCGCGATTGCACGCCGCGCGCCGTCCCGGCTGCCAAGCATGGAACCCTGCTCGCCGGCCTCGAGCCGATGCTGATCGCGGCCTGACCATGGAATTGACCAGGGTCGAGCAAGCCGGCGCCGGCGCGCGCTTCGTCAATATCGGCGAGCGCTGCAACGTGACCGGATCGGCGCGCTTCAAGAAACTTGTCCTCGCTGGCGACTATGACGCTGCAGTCGAGGTCGCCCGCGACCAGGTCGAGAACGGCGCCCAGATCGTCGACGTCAACATGGACGAGGCCTTGCTCGACTCCGAGCAGGCGATGACCATTTTCCTCAAGCGCATCGCGGCCGAGCCGGACATCGCCCGGGTGCCGGTGATGATCGACAGCTCCAAATGGAGCGTGATCGAGGCCGGGCTCAAATGCG
>JAZJZB010000019.1:0-2247 GCA_040390085.1 Pseudomonadota bacterium
GTCTTCGCGAAGGATTCTCAGGATTATTTACCAATAAGTCTTCGCTATCTTTTGATTCCGGTGCCTTTAATCTAGATACCTCTAATCTTGATGCACGTCTTTCTATCGATTACGCCAATGGCCCCGCCTCCCGCAGTATCAACCAAACCATCACCGGCAACCGCTGGACATTCATCAACACCGAAGCCCAAGGCACCTCCTCCGCGTCATACGGCCTCTTTGGCACCTTGCAGGTCAATGCCTTCTCATCCGCCTCATACAATCGTATTGGAGCCAACACCACCACAAGCTCCTTCCTTTCATCAGCCAATGACCTCTTGATCACGGGCAGGCTGGAGGTTGACTCCTCCGCCTCATTCGATGACGGCGTTGCCTTCACCGCGCCTGCTCCAGCTTGGCAAGAATGGTCGGCACGTCGTCGGCTTCGATCGGGCCGATATGCTGATAGCGGATCACGCCCTTGCCATCGATGACGAAGCTCTCCGGAACGCCGGACGAGCCGAGCGAGATTTGCAGCTCGCTCTGGCTGTCGCTCCCGATTCGCTCGTAGGGATCGCCGTTCCGCGCGAGGAATTCGGCGAGGTCTTCGGGCTTGTCGCGAACCGCGACTCCGTCGACCCGCACTCCGCGCCGCGCCAGTTCCTGCAGCACTTTCACCTCGCTGATGCACGGCACGCACCAGCTCGCGAAGACATTGAGCAGCCGGGGCTGGCCGGTCGCCAGGTTCGCCGCGCTCAGCGCGGGCTTGCCAGGCAGCGCAGGCGGCAAGTCGAAGGCCGGAACCAGCTTGCTTTCGAGAGCCGAGTGGACATTGCTGTCCGCCGGCGTCGCCAAGCGCCAGACGAGCGCGATAATCACCAGCAGCAAAAGCACCAGCGGCGCGAAGCGAATGGCGCGGCTCATGCGTAAGCTTCCCTGCGCCACGAAGCACCGCCGATCCGCCGGCGGCGCCAGAGCCGGCCGATCAGTGCGACCGCGCCGCCAAAGCCAATCAACGCGCCACCGGCCCAGATCAGGGTCACGAACGGCTTCCACCACAGCCGCAGCTGCCAGCCGCCCGATGCATCGGGCTTGCCGATCACGGTATAAAGCTGGCCGTTCCAGAAGGTTTCGATCGCCGCCTCGTTGGTCTCGGTCGGAGGATCGGAGAAATAGCGCGTCTGCGGCTTGAGCGTCACCGGGCCAGCGCCGCGGCTTGCGCGAAGCTCGCCCTCGATCGCGGTCCAGTTCTTGCCGGCGGTCGGCGTGACATCCTGCAGCTGGACCAGCCACGGGCCGACACTCAGCGCGTCGCCCCGCTTCGCGACCGCGAGCCGTTCGCTGCTGAACGCCGCGTTGGCGGCCATTCCGAACAGTGCAACGGCGATTCCGAAATGCGCGACGACCATCCCCCAGGTCGCGAGGGGCGCGCGCAGCGGGTTGCGGGCTGTCAATGGCAGGATGCTGGCCGCAGCAAGCAAGGCCGCCACGGTGAAGCCGAGGCGCGGCAGGATCGCAATGCCTGGCGCGACGATGATCGTGATCGCCAGCGCGGTGACGCCGAGCAGCGCGGGCGCGGTCAGGCGTTTCAGTACCGGCCGTCGTTCGCGCCGCCAGGCGAGCAGCGGACCGACCCCAACCAGCGACGCAAGCAGCAGTGCGAGCGGCCCGGCGACAGCGTTGAAATAGGGGGCCCCCACCGACAACTTCTCGCCGCTCATGGCCTCGACGAACAAGGGATAGAGCGTTCCGACGAACACGACCCCAAGGATCACGCTCAGCAGCAAATTGTTGATGACCAGTCCGCTTTCCCGGCTGACCAGCTCGAACGGCGCGCCTTCCTTGAGGGTCGCGCCGCGCACCGCGAAGAGAGTGAACGCGGCGCCGACGTAGATGGCGAGCAGCGCAAGCAGGAACGTGCCGCGCTCAGGGTCGATTGCGAAGGCGTGGACCGAAGTCAGGATGCCCGAGCGCACGAGGAAGGTGCCGACCATCGACATCGAGAAAGCGATCACCGCGAGCATCATCGTCCACGCCTTGAGCGCGCCGCGCGCAGCGAGCACGTTGACCGAATGGAGCAAGGCGGTTGCCGCGAGCCACGGCATCAGCGAGGCATTTTCGACCGGGTCCCAGAACCAATAGCCGCCCCACCCAAGCTCGTAATAAGCCCAGTAGCTGCCGGCGGTGATGCCGAGCGTCAGCAGGATCCAGGCGCCGAGCACCCAGGGACGCATCGCCCGGGCCAGCCGGCTATCGACTTCGCCGGTG
>JAZJZB010000019.1:2257-2879 GCA_040390085.1 Pseudomonadota bacterium
GGTGAGCAGCGCGCCGACGGCAAGGCTGAACGCGACCGACAGCCCGACATAGCCGAGGTAAAGCGTCGGCGGGTGGAAGGCCAAGCCGGGATCCTGGAGCAATGGATTGAGCCCACGCCCGTCGATCGGCGCCGGATTGAGCCGTGCAAACGGGTTCGAGGCGACCAGTAGGAAGGCGTAGAAACCGAGCGCAAGCACGGCCTGGCTGCCGAGCGCCGCAATGAGCGTCCGCTGGCCCGTGCGCCGCGAAAACAAACTGACGAACCCGCCGGCGACCGCCAGGATCGTCACCCACAGCAGCATCGAGCCTTCATGGTTTCCCCAAGCGCCGGCGAGCTTGTAGATGAACGGCTTGGCGCTGTGGCTGTTCTCGAACACCAGGGCGACCGACATGTCGCTGCGCGCGAACAGCAGCAGCAGCATCGCGAACGAGACTAGGGTCAGCACGCCCTGGGCGACCGCGATCGAGCGCATCGCCCGGGCGACATCGAGCGGGCCGCGGAGGGCCGCGATCATCAGCAGGAACTGGAGCGCCGCCAGCCCGGCCGCGAGCCACAATGCGGCAAGACCGGCCTCGGCGATCATTTCTACGCCCCCTGCACCGGCGACGCCGACGCGCTCG
>JAZJZB010000019.1:2889-5299 GCA_040390085.1 Pseudomonadota bacterium
TTGTGCTCCGCTGTGAGATTGCCGAGCTCCGGCGGCATGTAGCGCTCGTCGTGCTTGGCCAGGATCGTGTCGGCGACGAAGGTCGCCCGCTCGACCCGCCCCTCGGCAACCACGCCGCTCCCTTCGCGGAACAGGTCGGGGACGATTCCGCGATAGCTGACCGGCGTTCTCGCCTTGCCGTCGGTGACGACGAAACGGATCGTCAGGCCATCGGCCTCGCGCTTCAACGAGCCCTTCTCGACCATCCCGCCAAGCCGGATCGATTGGCCTTGCGCCGCTTTGCCAGCGACCAGGTCGGCCGGCGTATAGAAATAGGATGCGCGATCCTTGAGGCCCCACATGGCCAGCAACGCCGCGGCGAACAGCGCCACGGTGGCCGCCGCGATCAGCACCAGCCGCTGGTTTTTCGGCTTCATTTACGCTTCAGCGCGTCGGCCGCGGCCTCGGCGCGGCGCATCGAGGCAAAGGCCCACAACAGCAGCGCAAGGGTCAGCGCCAACGCAACCCCGTAAGCGGCAATGACGAACGGCCACGGGTTCACGCGCTCAGCCTCCGCGCGCGCGCTTCGACCTTGGCGTCGGCCAGATCCGCTCGCATCCGCATCAAGGTCGCAGCGCCGAACAGGCAGGTGAAGCCGATCATGGTCAGCGGCAGCGGCCACAGGATCGAGCTGTCAATCGTCGAACCGGTGACCGAGATGCTCTGTCCCTGGTGCAGCGTGCGCCACCACAGCACCGAATAATGGATGATCGGCAGGTTGATCGCGCCGACCAGTCCGTAGATCGCCGCGATGCGCCCTTCCCCGCCCCGCTCGCGCTCGGCCGAGGCGAGCGCGATGTAGCCGAGGTACATGAAAAACAGGATCAGCACCGACGTCAGTCGGCCGTCCCATTCCCACCAGGTCCCCCAGGTCGGGCGGCCCCAGATCGATCCGGTGACCAGGCAAATCGCGGCAAAGGTGGCGCCCGCCGGGGCGACCGCGCGCCCGGCGATCGCAGCGAGCGGATGGCGCCACACCAGCAGGCTGACCGAAGCGGCCGCAATGCCCAGCCAGCCGGCCATTCCGAGCCAGGCCGAGGGGACGTGGATGTAGAGGATGCGAACCGTCTCGCCCTGCAGGTAATCGGGCGGAGTCAGGGTCAGGCCAGCGGCCATTCCGCCGATCGCAAGCGCAAGCCCGACCGCGAGCAACCAGATGGTCGCGGGTCGCGCAAGGCGCAGGAACCGCGCTGGGTTTGCAAGCGCGTGCATGGTGTGGCGCTTATGCCCTTCCGATCAGCCTTTGCGCCATAGCATCCGCGACGGAAGCAGGATCGCGCCCAGTCTGTTCGCTTTCCGACCAGATTTGCTCGAGGCGGACGGGAATTCCGTCGATCCGTTGGCGAACCAGGCTCAGATCGCCGTCGCCGAGATACTCGGTGCAAACGTTGATGATTCCCCCGGCGTTGATGACATAATCTGGCGCGTAGAGGATTCCGCGCTGGTGCAGCCGCTGGCCGTCCTCCGGCGTCGCAAGCTGGTTGTTGGCCCCGCCGGCGACGACGGGCACGTTGAGTGCCGCGATCGACTCCGCGGTCAGGATCGCCCCGAGCGCGCACGGGCTCAGCACATCGGCTTCGATGCCCAGGATTTCGTCGGGCGAGACGACCTTGCCGCTGGTCGCGTCAGCCAGCTTCTGGGCCTTGGCCTGGTCGACGTCGGCGATGGTCAATCGCGCGCCTTCCCCGGCCGCGTGCAGCGCGACTCCGGTGGCAACGCTGCCGGCGCCTTGGATCGCGACATGCAGGCCATTGAGGTCATCCTTGCCCAGCGCCCGCTTCACCGCGGCCTTGAGGCCGAGGAACACGCCAAGCGAGGTGTGCGGCCCGGGATCGCCGCCGACGTCGCCCGCCGAATTGGGCAGTCCCGCGACGAACTTGGTCGTGCGCGCGACCTCGATCATGTCGGCGACGTTGATTCCGACGTCCTCGGCAGTAACGTAGCGGCCGCCGAGCCCGTCAACCGCCTTGCCGAACGCGTGCAGCAGGTCGGGCGTCTTGGTCCCGTTCGCGTCCGCCAGGATCACCGACTTGCCCCCGCCGAGCGGAAGGCCGGCCATCGCATTCTTGTAGCTCATGCCACGCGACAGCCGCAGCGCATCGACCAGCGCATGCTCGTCCTGCTCGTAATGCCAGAAGCGAGCGCCGCCCGCGGCGGGGCCGAGATGCGTGGAATGAATGGCGATGATCGCCCTCAGCCCGCACTTCTCATCGGTGATGAAGTGCAGCTCCTCGTGAGCGTCGAAATCGGGCAGGCTCCAGGGCGTCGTCATTGGCTGTCGATCGGTCCGGCTAGAGGGTGAAAAAATGGGGCGATCGAGGGGACTTGAACCCCCGACCCCTGGTACCACAAACCAGTGCTCTAACCAGCT
>JAZJZB010000020.1:0-15149 GCA_040390085.1 Pseudomonadota bacterium
CGCGGATTTCCATCGCCATCGAGCGTGACACGACGTCGCGGCTGGCGAGGTCCTTCGCGCTCGGTGCGTAGCGCTCCATGAACCGCTCGCCATTGGCGTTGGTCAGATAGCCGCCCTCACCCCGCGCGCCCTCGGTGATCAGCACGCCGGCGCCGTAGATTCCGGTCGGGTGGAACTGGACGAACTCCATGTCCTGGAGCGGCAAGCCCGCGCGAAGCACCATCGCATTGCCATCGCCGGTGCAGGTATGCGCGGAGGTGGCGGAGAAATAGACGCGGCCGTAGCCGCCGGTCGCGAGCACCACCGCCTGGGCCCGGAAGCGGTGGATCGAGCCATCGTCCAAACACAGCGCGATCACCCCGCGGCACGCGCCATTTTCCATGATCAGGTCGATGGCAAAATATTCAATGAAGAAATCGGCGTCGTACTTGAGGCTCTGCTGGTAGAGCGTGTGGAGCATCGCATGGCCGGTGCGGTCGGCGGCCGCGCAGGTGCGCTGCGCCGGTGGGCCTTCGCCCATGTTCTGGGTCATTCCGCCGAACGCGCGCTGGTAGATCTTGCCCTCGGCGGTGCGGCTGAACGGGAGGCCGGCATGCTCGAGCTCGATTACCGCTGCTGGCGCTTCGCGGCACAGATATTCGATCGCGTCCTGGTCGCCGAGCCAGTCGGACCCTTTGACGGTGTCGTACATGTGCCAGGTCCAATGGTCCGGGCCCATGTTGCCGAGGCTGGCGGCGATTCCGCCCTGCGCTGCAACGGTGTGGCTGCGCGTCGGGAACACCTTGGTGACGCAGGCGGTCTTCAGCCCGGCCCCGGCCGCGCCCATGGTCGCCCGAAGCCCCGCCCCGCCGGCGCCGACGACAAGCACGTCATAACTGTGGTCGACAATCTGGTAGGCGCTCACGCAATCGCTCCGAACGCGATCCGGGCCAGCGCGAACAATGCCAGTGCGGCGCCGCCGACGGCGAGGAACAGCAGCAGCGTGTTGATCGCGAAGCGGTTCCCTTCCTCATGGGCGTAATCGTCGATGAACACCTTCATTCCGTCGAGCGCGTGGCGAAAGCCGACGACGATCAGCAGCGCCATCGGCACTGCGCCGCTCGGTGCGTGAAGCCATTCGATCAGGGTGCGCTGGTCGAGCTTGGGGAGCAGCAGCAGCGAAGCGACCAGCCAGGTGCCGAGCAGCAGCAGGGCGATGCTGGTGACGCGCTCGGTCAGCCAATGCTCGCCGCCGTGCTGCGCCGAACCGAGCCCGCGGACCCGGCCGAGCGGGGTTGCACTCTCGCCGCGGCTCATTTGATCGCTCCCAGCAGATAGGCCCACAGCAAGGCGGTCAGCAGCACCGAGCCGACGATCGTCAGCACCGCAAAGGTCTTGTTGATGCCGAGCTCGAACGCCGCGCCAGTGTCCATCACCAGATGACGAATGCCCGACAGCAGATGCTGGAAGAAGCTCCACGTCAGCCCGACGAGCATGACGAGAATGATCGGGACGCCGAAGGGCTTGTAATGAACAAATGCCAGGAAGGTCGCAAAAGCTTCCGGACCGTTGGCGATTGCGGACAGCCACCAAGTGAGGATCGCCAGTCCGGCCACCGACAGTGCGATGCCGGTCGCGCGGTGGAGAATGGAAACAAGCATGTGGGGGCCCCAGCGCCAGATCGTGAGATGTGGCGAGAGCGGTCGGGATGATGTCGCTGCCATGATGGCGCTTCGCTTAGGGCGCGGTCTTCGGCGAGGCAAGATTCGGGCAAGCGTCTAACCCCGTCTTAACCATTGCCGGCGCAAGAGCTTGCCTGAACGGCCCAAAGCCGGCCTGGTCATATACGGAGAGCGTAGGGATGAGTGGCGAGACTGGACAGCTTCAGCGGCTGACCGACGAGCAGGTGAGCGCGCGCCTTTCGGCCTATAATTCGGACGGATCGCTCGACCGCGACGTCACGCTGTTGCGCGAGAAGCTGAGCGACCTCATCGAGTCCCAAGTGCGCGACCAGTTCGGCAAGGATTCGGCCGACCAGGTGAAGGCCCATTATTCGGGCAAGGTCGACGCCAACTGGATCCAGTCGGTCGCCGAATATGGCCGCCGCATCTTCCGCGAGAAATCGTCGGTGCCCGAATATATCGCCGCGCGCGACCGCCTGAAGACCCGCGTCGTCGATGGCATTTTCGAGCGCTTTGCCGGTGATACGGACACAATCAAGGCGTGCGTCACCGCCTTCCAGCGCCTGGCGACCATCGAAACCGACATCATCCTGGCCCAGATCGCGCTGCTCGAGGCGAACGAGGCCGCCGACCTGCGCGGCCGCGAAAGCGTCGAGTTCGAGCGCCGGGTCGCGGACCTGGTGCTTGCGAGCACCGAGCAGTCGAAGTCGCTGACCGAGCGCACGCGCTCGACCGCCGCCTCGGCGCGCGGAATGCTCGGCAAGACCAGCGAAGTTGCAGCCGCAGCCGAACAATCGGCGGTCGCCATGCGCGAAGCTGCCCAGACCGCCGCCGGCCTGATCCGGGCGATCGAGGACGCACGTTCCGAAGTCGAAGTCGCAGCGGGGGTCGCCACCCGCGCCGGCGACCAGGCCAGCCAGGCCGTCAAGGTCAGCCAGGCCCTTTCGGCGCACGTCGAAGCGATCGAATCCATCCTCAGCCTGATCCGCGACATCGCCGGCCAGACCAACCTTCTCGCGCTCAACGCGACTATCGAGGCCGCGCGCGCCGGTGACGCCGGCCGCGGTTTCGCCGTCGTCGCCCAGGAAGTGAAGAGCCTCGCCTCGCAGACCGCCCGGGCGACCGACGACATCACCGCGAAGATCACCGCGATCCAGCAGGCGACCCGCCAGACTGTCGAGGCCAACGGTTCGATCCAGGGGACGGTCGAGGAAGTGCAGACTTCCGCCGACCGGATCCGGGAAGCGATGGAGCTCCAGGCCCAGACGGTGACGATGATCACCGCAGCGGTTGACGAGACCGCCCTTGCCGCCGACTCGATGAGCTCGACGATCGCCGCGATCCGCAGCGACACCGAAAATGTCGCCCAGGACATCGACCAGGTCGAGCAGGGCTTCGGCCGCTTTTCCGAGCAGATCGCCAACTTCAAGTCGACCGCCAAGGCATTCGTGAACGGCATCGCCGCCTGACTTCTTCCCCCGCCGCCCGCGTGGCGGTAGGCGGGGGCAATGAACATCCTCATCACCGGAGCGAGCCGCGGGATCGGCGCGGCTGCCTATGACCTGCTGAAACGCAGCGGCCATGATGTCGTTGGCCATTCGACCAAGGGCAGCGACGTCCTCATCGCCGGCGACCTCACCGGCCCCGAGGCCCCGCGCAACATCTGGGACACCGCGCTCGACGAGCTCGGCGGACGCGTCGACGTGCTGGTCAACAATGCCGGCATTTACGAAGGCGTCAGCGACAACGCGCCCGACGACGAATGGCACGCTGCCTGGACGCGGACGTTGACCATCAACCTCCAGTCCGCCGCCGACCTGTGCCGCCTCGCCGTGTCGCACTTCCTCGACCGCGGCGATGGCGGCCGGATCATCAACATCGCCAGCCGCGCCGCCTTCCGCGGTGATTCGCCGCAGCATTGGCATTACGCCGCGTCCAAGGCGGCAATGATCGGAATGACCAGGACCATCGCGCGGGGCTATGCGGCCGAGGGAGTGCTGTGTTTCGCGGTCGCGCCGGGCTTCACCGTGTCGGAGATGACCGCCGAATATCTCCAGGGGCGCGGCGGGGCGAAGATCATCGCCGACATCCCGCTCGGGCGGGTCGCCTCGACCGACGAGGTCGCCGAAGTGATCCGATGGTTTGCCGCCGACGCCCCGGCCTCGGCGACGGGGAGCGTGATCGATGTCAACGGAGCAAGCTATGTTCGCTAAGGTCGCGCTGCTCGCAGCCGCGCAATTGTCGATTGCGCTCGGGATTCCAAAGCAGATCGAAAAGCCGCGCGCGCCGATCCAGACGGCTGGCCCGATGTGGGCGGCGCGATGCGATGGCTCGGACGATTGGAACAAGCCGGCGCTACCGGTCCGGATCCACGGCAACACTTATTATGTCGGGACCTGCGGCATTTCCTCGATCCTGGTTGTCGGCGACCAGGGCGACGTGCTGATCGATGGCGGGACCGCGCAGGGCGCCGACCTGATCGCAGCCAATATCCGGGCGCTCGGTTTCCGGGTCGAGGACGTCCGGTTCATCCTCCATAGCCACGAGCACCTCGATCACATTGGCGGAATTGCGCGGCTGCAGCGGCTGAGCGGCGCAACCTTGGTCGCCTCTGCCCCTGCCGCATCCGTGTTCAAAACCGGAGTGGCGACGGCCGACGACCCGCAAGCCGGGACGCAAAAGCCGATCGACACAGCCGCGGTCGGCCGGGTGATCCGCGACGGCGAGGAGGTTCGGCTGGGCAATTTGATGCTGACCGCAATGACCACGCCGGGCCATACGCCGGGCGCGCTCAGCTGGCGCTGGGTCACCTGCGACGGCGGCGTGTGCCGGACCATCGTCTATGCCGACAGCCTGACCCCGATCAGCCGCGACGATTATCGCTTCAGCGACCACCCCGCTTACCTCGCTGCGTTCCGCGCCTCGATCGCCAAGATCGCCGACAGCCCGTGCGAGATCCTGCTCACCCCCCATCCGACTGCCAGCGGCATGCCCGACCGGCTGGCGTTGGGGCAGCCGCTGCTCGATACCGACGCGTGCCGGAACTATGCGGCCGGGCTGACCAGGCAGCTCGACGAGCGGCTGGCCAAGGAAGCGGGGAAGTGATTGCCGGCTATTCTCCTCCCATCGATTTCGAGGGGAGGGGGACCAGCGTAGCTGGTGGAGGGGTCTTCTTGACCCGTACACAAGACCCCTCCACCGCCTCCGGCGGTCCCCCTCCCCTGCAAATGCAGGGGAGGAAAACTTGAGCTTCCGCGTCACCGTCCCCTGCACCCGCGCCCAGGGCGAAGCGATCGGCGGCGCCGACGATTTGTTTCCCGGCGACGATCCGCCGGCGCTGGTCGCCGATGAGCCCGACGAATCGAAGCCTGAACGGTGGCTGATCCACGCTTATTTCGAGCGCGCGCCGAGCGAGCGCGAGCTGGCGCGGCTGGCCGGCCTCGGCATCGGCGAGCCTTATGTCGAGGAGCTTGGCGAAGCCGACTGGGTGACGATGAGCCAGGCCGGGCTGCAGCCGATCCGCGCCGGCCGCTTTTATGTCCACACCCCGATGTACCGAAGCGCGCCGCCGGGAACCGTGCCGTTCGAGATCGACGCTAGCCTCGCCTTCGGCACCGGCCAGCACGCGACCACCGCCGGCTGCCTCGAAGCGCTCGACAGGCTCGAGCGCGACGGCACGCGCTTCGCCAACGTCGCCGACATCGGCACCGGCACCGGCGTGCTCGCCTTCGCGGCGCTCGCGCTGTGGCCGCAGGCGAAGTGCATCGCGACCGACATCGATCCGATCGCCATTGAAGTCGCGCAGGACAATGCCGCGATCAATGGCGTGGCGCTGGGCCACGGCGCCGGCGAGCTGCTGCTGGCGGTCGCCGACGGCATGGAGTCGCCGCTACTCGCCACCCGCGCCCCGTTCGACCTGATCATCGCCAACATTCTCGCCGGCCCGTTGATCGAGCTGGCGGGAAACTTCGCGCAGGCGCTGGCGCCGGGCGGGATGGTGGTGCTTGCGGGGCTGCTGGATGCGCAGGCGGACGCGGTGATCGCGGCTTACGAGAAACTCGGCCTCACTGCCATCGACGGCGGCTCAGGGGAATGGTTGGTGCTGGTCCTGAAAGTGACCTAGCCAGTGGTCGCGATTGGAGTGACCGGGTTGCCCAACCTTTGCCAAGCCTCCCTGAACTCATCCTTCGCGTAGGATTTCGGCTGAAGCCAGTAGGACACTTTTCCTGCTTCATTGACTCCGCGATGGGCAGAAGATTTCACCTCCTCCAGTGACAACACGTAGCATGTCGGGGCTTCGTCGTTCGCGTTAACGGTGATCACCCACCACTCTGAGCATAACGTTTCGAGAGAAGCGCCGAGCGGGACCGGATTTCGCTTTGAAAGTGCCTTCGACTGAATCGGGATCACCCTGCGCTCGTCATCGCTTGCCGCATAGAGGTCAGCGCCGCGCGCGTTCCGAACTGTTGGCATCACGTGCCAGCCGCGACGAGATAGCTCACGCGCGACATGATAGAGCCCGGCATTTCCCGTAAGTTGATGTCTCAACCGACTACGCCTCCGCCACGATCCGCGCCCATTCCTCTTCGCCGATCACCCGCACGCCAAGCTCTTCTGCCTTCTTCAGCTTCGAACCGGCTCCGGGCCCGGCGACGATCAAATCCGTCTTCGCGCTCACCGAACCCGCCGCCCGCGCTCCCAGGCGTTCGGCCTGGGCTTTGGCTTCGTCGCGGCTCATGGTTTCGAGGCTGCCGGTGAAGACGATCGTCTTGCCGGTCCATTCGGTCTGCTTGGCGTCGCTGACGAACGGCCTGGGCGAGACTTCGGACAGGATATCGTCGAACGCTTGCTGATTGTGCGGCTCGTGGAAGAAATCGACCAGCGCTTCCGCCACCACCGGCCCGACGCCCTCGACGGCGGACAGCTCCGCCTGAGCCTCGCCTGATGTTGCGACGCGCCGCAGCTCCTCGACCGTGCCGAAGCATTTGAGCAAGTCGCGCGCGGTGACGATGCCGACGTGGCGGATGCCGAGTCCGAACAGCAAGCGTGGGCCGTCGGGATCGCGTTTGGCCTCGATCGCGGCGAGGAGGTTGTCGACCGACTTTTCCTTCCAACCCCCGCGGCCGAGCAATTCGGCGCGGTGCGTGTGCAGGCGGAAAATGTCGGCGGGGGACTGAAGCCAGCCGAGCTCGATGAACTCGACGATGCTCTTTTCGCCCAGCCCTTCGATGTCGAGCGCGCCGCGCGAGACGAAATGGCGCAGCCGCTCGAAGCGCTGGGCGGGGCAGATCAGCCCGCCGGTGCAGCGCACATCGACCTCGCCTTCCTCGGCGACGGCTTCGGAATCGCACATCGGGCAATGGGTCGGGAATTGGTACGCCGGCCGCGGCTCGTCGCGGGTGAGATTCTCGACGACTTGCGGGATGACGTCGCCGGCGCGCTGGATGCGGACCCGGTCGCCGATGCGCAGGCCAAGCCGCGCGATCTCGTCGCGATTGTGCAGCGTGACATTGGCGACGATCACCCCGCCAACGCCGACCGGTTTCAGCCGACCGACCGGAGTCAGCTTGCCGGTGCGGCCGACCTGGATGTCGATCGCTTCCAGGGTCGTCTCAGCTTTCTCGGCGGGGAATTTGTGGGCCAGCGCCCAGCGCGGCGCACGTGCGATGAAACCGAGCCGCTCCTGAAGGTCGAGTCGGTCGACCTTGTAGACCACGCCATCGATGTCGTACGGCAGGTCGGCACGCGCCTTCTCGATCGCGCGGTAATGGGCGAGCATTTCGTCGAGATCGTTGCAGCGCACCAGCAGCTCCGTGACCG
The DNA here is from genome assembly GCA_040390085.1 of Pseudomonadota bacterium. Lineage (GTDB taxonomy): Bacteria > Pseudomonadota > Alphaproteobacteria > Sphingomonadales > Sphingomonadaceae > Sphingomicrobium. Next base: position 7,482 of record JAZJZB010000020.1, read on the forward strand.
GGATTCCGAAGCTTTCGATCCGCTTCATCGCGTCGAGCTGTGTCTCGGCTAGCGGCTGCGACAGCTCGCCCCAGCCGTGGGCGAGGAAGCGCAGCGGCCGCGCGGCGGTGATGTTCGGGTCCTTCTGGCGGAGCGAGCCGGCGGCGGCGTTGCGCGGGTTGGCGAAGACCTTTCCGCCCGCCGCTTCCTGCCGCTCGTTCAGCGCCTCGAAGTCGGCCTTCGACATGTACACTTCGCCGCGTACTTCGAGGACGTCGGGAATGCCCTGTTCCCCGGCGAAGGCCGGGGTCCAGGCGGCGCTGCCGCGCCGTTGTTTGTTTGGGACTGGGCCCCGGCCTTCGCCGGGGTACAGTGATTGGGGGATGTCCTGGATCGTCCGCGCATTGGCGGTGACATCCTCCCCCACCGTGCCGTCGCCGCGCGTCGCAGCGAGCACCAGCTCACCGCGCTCGTAGCGCAGCGAACAGCTCAGCCCGTCGATCTTCGGCTCGGCGGTGAAGGCGACGAACGCGTCCGCGGGCAGCGCCAGGAAGCGCTTTACGCGGGCAACGAACTCGCCAACCTCCTCGCTCGAGAACGCATTCTCCAGGCTGAGCATCGCTTTCGCGTGGGCGATCTTGGCAAGCCCCGCGGTCGGCGCCGCGCCGAGCCACTTCGATGGTGAGTCTGCCCGGACCAGGTGCGGAAATTGCGCTTCGAGGTCGCGGTTCTCGCGCACCAGCGAGTCATAGTCGGCGTCGGAAATCTCCGGCGCATCGCGGTCGTGATAGAGCGTGTCGTGCCGGGCGATCTCCTTCGCCAGCCGCATCAGGCGATTGGCGGCCTCGGCTTCGGTCAGCTCAGCCATTATCGCCGAACAATTCCTCGAGCAGGCTGATGAAGCTGGTCCACGACCGCTCCGCGGCAAGTTCGTTGTAGCGCACGCCCTCAAGCCCGATGGTGTGCGCGTTGGGATTGGTGAAGCCGTGCGCCACATTGCCGTAGGCGTGGATCTGCCAATCGGCGCCGGCCTCGGTCAGCTCATGGCCGAGCGCCACGACCGCCTCCGGCGGCACCATCGGGTCGTCCCAGCCGTGGAAGGCGACGACCTTGGCCCTGATCTTCTCCGGCGGCAGGCCGGGCGGGTCGAACAGTCCGTGAAAGGCGACCGCGGCGGCGATGTCGGCCCCGCTGCGGGCAAGGTCGAGCGCGCACATGCCGCCGAAACAATAGCCGGCAACGACGACCTGCCTGCCCGGAACGCTCGCCTCGCCAAGGCACAGGTCGAGGACATGCTGGAGCCGCCGGCGAAGCGCCGCGCGGTCGGCCTTGAGCCGGCCAAGCTCGCCAAACATCGTGTCGCGGTCCGCGCCGCGGAATTTCCTGCCGAAGATGTCGGCGACCAAAGCGTTGTAGCCGAGCTCGACCAGCTGACGGCCGAAGCCAAGCTCGAGGTCGCTCACGCCCATCACGGTCGGGATCAGAACGACGGTCGGCCGAGGCTCATCGTCGCGGCGTCCGACGAACACGCTTTCCAGCTGCTCGCCTTCGAATTCATGCGCGACCGGACGCTGCTTGCTCATTCCATCTCCTTCGCCAGCTCAGCCAGTTTGGCCACGGTGTTCATGTCGCGCGCGGTACCCTTTACGGCAGCCGGAATCCGCAGACGCGATCGGCCCATACCCTTGCCGCCATAAGCGACATAGACCTCGCGTTCACCAAGGGCGATGCGTTCGTCATCGACGTTCCGGGATCGCTCGACGGTGTCTTTTGGAGGCGCGTCGTCGAGGAAGATCGCCGCTACGCGATTCCCCGGTTCACCCGCGAACGGATTGCGCTCGACGACGCGATCGAGCTCGGCCGCGGTACGAAGCATCACTCCAACCGCTGCTCCCATATGCGCCCCGAGGCGCTTCTCGAGGTCCGATTTCAACGCGCTTTCGGATTTGCCGCTCGTGAACAGCAAATTGCCGCTGGCGATGAAGGTTCTTGCGTTGGCCAGCCCAAGCTCGCCGGCAATCGCCTTGAGGTCGTCCATCATCAGCTTTCGGCCGGCGACGTTCACCGCTCGAAGCAGCGTGACATGGGCGGTCATGCGGCGTCGAGCAGCCGTGCGGCTTGGGCGCGCGCTTCGTCGGTGATCGAAGCGCCGGAAAGCATCCGCGCAATCTCTTCGCGCCGCTCGGCCGCGGTCAGTTTGCGCACGGTGGTCCTGGTCCCATCCGCGGCATGCGCCTTCTCGATCCGGTAATGATGCGAGGCGCGCGCCGCGACCTGAGGCGAGTGGGTGACGACGAGCACCTGCGATTGCTGCGACAACCGCGCCAGCCGCTCCCCGATCGCGCTTGCGACGGCGCCGCCGACTCCGCGATCGACCTCGTCGAAGATCATCGTCGCCGCCCCGCCCGCCTCGGCCAGCGCGACCTTGAGCGCGAGGATAAACCGCGACAGCTCGCCGCCCGAAGCGATCCGGGTCAGCGGGCCGAACGGCGCGCCCGGGTTGGTCGAGACTTCGAACTCGACCCGGTCGATGCCCGATGCGCCGGGTTCGGCCGGTACGATCCCAGTCCGGAAGCGGGCAGAGTCGAGCTTGAGGGGCGCCAGCTCGCCGGCAACTGCGGAGTCGAGCCGCGCGGCAGTCTGATGACGTTGTCGGCTGAGAGCATCGGCGGCCGCGGCGTAGGTCCCGCGCGCCGCGACCAGCTGCCGGTCGAGCTCGGCAATATGCTCGCCGCCGGCCTGGATCGCGGCGAGTTGCACGCGCATTTGCTCGCCAAGCGCGGCGAGCGCGTCGGCCTCTACGCGATGCTTGCGGGCGAGGGCGCGGATCTCGAACAGCCGGGCTTCGACCTGCTCGAGGCGCGCGGGATCGAAGGCCATTGCATCGGCCGCCCGCGTGATCCGATCTTCGGCTTCGCTCGCCTCGATCAGTGAGCGGTCGAGCGATGCCAGCGCTTCGGCCAGCAGCGGATGGTCGGCTGCGCCGCGCTCGATCCGCCGTGCCGCCTGGCGCAGCAGCGACAGCGCACCCTCCGATCCGCCAAGCAGCTCATCGAGTCCGGTCAGCGACTCTCCGGCCTTCAGTCCCTCCTGCATCGCCGCGCGATCCTCGGCGAGCCGAGTTTCCTCGCCTTCCTCCGGGGCAAGCGCCTCGATCTCGGCCGACGCGTCCTCGAGATATTCGCGGTCGCGCTCGGCCGCAGCGGCTTCGGCACGGGCGTGCGCAAGCTCACCTTCGATCCGCGTGACCTCGGCCCAAGAACGCTCGACGGCGGCGCAATCCAGCTTGCCGAACGAATCGAGCAAGGCGCGGTGGCCTTTCGGGTTGAGCAGTCCACGGTCGTCGTGCTGGCCATGGATCTCGACGGCAAGCGCGCCGATGTCGCGAAGCAACCCGGCCGGGGTGCTTGCGCCGGCGATAAAGGCGCGGCTGCCGCCGTCGCTTTTGACGGTCCGGCGAACAACCAGCGGCTCGCCAGGGTCAATCTCGATCCCTTGTTCGCCGAGCAGCGCGAGCACCGCGTGGCCGGGCGGCAGCTCCAACTCGGCCGAGACCGACGCATTCTCCTGCCCGGCGCGAACCAGCCCGGCGTCGGCCCGCGCACCGAGCGCGAGGCCGAGCGCGTCGAGCAGGATCGACTTGCCCGCGCCAGTCTCTCCGGTCAGCACGCCGAGACCCGGCTCGAATTCGAGATCGAGCCGCTCGACGAGCACGACATTATGGACGGAGAGCTGCCTCAGCATGCCTGCGAAATAGCCTGAGCTATTCCGCTTTGGCTACTCACTGCGGTGACTTTGGCGGCACCGCTGCGGGTTGCGGATAGGAGGTCGCCGACGGCCTGCTCGTGGTCTCCGCGGCCGGGCGGGCGGCCGGACCGGATGCAGTCCACATGCCGGTGTGATTCTGCTCCTTCTTGAGCAGGCGCAGCGACTGCCGGTACCAATAAGTGTCGGGGTAATTACGGCCGAGCACCGCCGCCGACTTCCACGCTTCGTCGGGAACGCCGAGCGCGAGATAGCATTCGACCAGCCGCTCGAGCGCCTCGGGCGCGTGGCTGGTCGTCTGATACTGGTCGACGACGCTACGGAAACGGTAGGTCGCTGCGAGCCACTGGCCCGAGCGCTGGTAGAAGCGTCCAATCTCCATCTCCTTGCCGGCGAGATGGTCCTTGATGAGGTAGAGCTTGATGCGGGCGTCGGAGGCATAGCGCGACTGGGGGTAGCGCCTGACCAGCTCTCCGAACGCATCGGAGGCCGACTGGGTCAGCGACTGGTCGCGCGTCACGTTGGTGATCTGCTGATAATAGCTCATCGCGATCAGATATTGCGCATAAGGGGCGTCGGCATTGCCGGGGTGGATCGTCACGAACCGCTGCGCCGAGCTGACGGCGTCGGTATATTTCTGCGCGAGATAGTAGTTGAACGCGCTCATCAGCTGCGCCCTGCGCGCCCACACCGAATAAGGATGCTGGCGCTCGACCTCGTCGAACAGCTTGGCCGCCGTCTCATAGTCGCCGCGATTCATGGTCGCCTTAGCCGCCGAGTAGAGCGAGCTGACGTCCCGGGCGACGTAATTGGTGTCGCCTTTTTTGCTGCCCCCGTGCGCGCAGGCGGCCAGCGACAGGGCGGCAGCGGAACCCAGGAGAATCGCGAGTGGACGGGAAAGCTTCAGCATGGGCACCTCATTAGCGTGGGCTCCTGGGGAGGCCAAGCATGGCATGGCGGGGGAAAGCTTGGTCTTGGCTGAACGAAATCAGGCCGGCTGCGCCTCGGCGCCTTCCTTCTCGTCGCTTTTGAGGAAGCTGTCGGGCTCGACTCCAAGCCACACCAGCACTGGCGAGGAAATGTAGATCGACGAATAAGTCCCGATCACGACCCCCAGGAAAATGGCAATGGCCAGGCCGAAAATGACCGCCGGGCCGATCAGCATCAGCACGCCGAGCGCGATCAGAACGGTGAAGGAGGTCACCACCGTCCGCGCAAGCGTCTCGTTGAGCGAGAGATTGAGCAGCGGCAGGATCGCCATCTTGCGGTATTTGCGCAGATTCTCGCGGATGCGGTCGTAGATCACGACGGTGTCGTTGAGCGAGTAACCGACGATCGTCAGGAAGGCGGCAACGACGTTCAAATCGACCTGGAGCCGGGTGAAGGCGAAGAAGCCGAGAGTCATTGCAATGTCGTGCGCAAGCGTGAGCAGCGCGCCGACCCCGAACTGCCATTCGAAGCGGAACCAGATGTAGACAGCGATCCCGAGCATCGCGAGCGCGATTGCGATCGCGCTGTTGTCGGCCAGCTCCTCGCTGACCTTGCCCGACACAGTGTCGACAGAATCGATCTTGGCGCCGGCATAATCCTTCTCGATTTCCTGCTTCACCTGCGTCGCGACGCTGTTGGCAGCGGCGTCGCCGCCGGCCGGCTTGGGCAATCGGATCTGGTAGGTTTTCGGCCCGCCGAATTCCTGGATGCTCGCCTCGCCAAGCTGCATCCGGTCGACGCGGGTGCGCAGCTGCTCGACGTCGACCGGCTGTGCGAATGTGACCCTGATCAGCTGCCCGCCGACGAAGTCGACGCCGAGGTTGAGGCCGCGGTAGACGGTGAACGAGATCGACGCGATGGTCGCGATCAGCGACAGCACGAGCGCGAGGTTGCGCCAGCGCATGAAGTCGAGGTTGGTGTTCTCGGGAACGAGCTTGAGGAGCTTCATCTGGGTCTCGACCTAAATATGCAGCGCGCGCGGTCGGGCGCGGCGGATCCACAGCGCAACCAGCATGCGGGTGAAGTAAACGGCGGTGAAGACCGAGGTGACGACGCCGATCAGCAGCACGACGGCGAAGCCGCGGACCGGCCCGGAGCCGAAATAGGCCATGATCGCAGCCGAGATGACGTGGGTGACGTTGGCGTCGAAGATCGCGCGCATCGCCTCGCGGTAGCCGGTCTCGACTGCGTCGTGCAGGCGCCGCCCGCGCCTGATTTCCTCGCGAATTCGCTCGTTGATCAGAACGTTGGCGTCGACCGCGGCGCCAATCGTGAGGATGAAACCGGCGATCCCGGGAAGGGTCAGCGTCGCATTGAACATCGACATGACGCCGAGGATCAGGAACGCGTTCACGACCAGCGCGATGTTGGCATAGACTCCGAACCGCCCGTAGGTGACGAGCATGAACAGCATCACTAGGAGCGTTCCGACCGCGCTTGCGATCACGCCCTTGTGGATCGAATCCTTGCCGAGGTCGGGCCCGACCGTGCGCTCCTCGATGACGTTCAGCTTCACGGGCAGCTTGCCCGAAGCGAGGCTGACCGCGAGGTCGTTGGCGCTCTGAACCGTGAAATTGCCGCTGATCTGGGCCTGGCCCCCGAGGATCGGCTCGTTGATGTTCGGGGCCGACAGCACCTTGTCGTCGAGGATGATCGCGAACGGCTTGTTGACGTTCTCCTGGGTCACCCGGCCGAAACGGCGAGCGCCGGCGGTGTTGAAGCGAATGTTGACCACCGCTCGGCCGTCCTGGTCGAAGCCCTGCTTGGCGTCGGTCAGCTGGTCGCCCGAGACCATCACGCGCCGCTTGACCGCAATCGAGCCGCCACCTTCGGCCATCGGCAGCACCTGGCTGCCCGGCGGCGCCCGGCCCTGCTGTACATCTTGTGGACTTGCCGACAGGTCCACGAGCTTGAATTCGAGCCGGGCGGTCTGGCCGATCAATTTCTTGAGTGCGTCGGGATCCTCGACGCCCGGGACCTGGACGAGAATCCGGTTGCCGCCCTCGGTGATGACGGTGATTTCCTTGGTTCCACCCGGATCGATGCGGCGGCGCACGACATCGCGTGCTACGCCCATCGCATCCTTGAGCGCCTTGGCCGAACCGCTCGCGGTCGGGATCAGGACGACACGGGTCGAATCGATCACCTGGACGTCCCAGTCGCGGTTGCCGGTGAGGCCGACCGGCTGGGTGAGCTTGCGCATCCGGTCGACCGCCGCGTCGACCTTGGTTGGATCGCGGACAAGGAACGACAGCCGGTCGCCCGCGGTCGAGATATCGCCGATGTCGATCTGCGGATCGCGGCGGAGCTCGGTCGCGACCGAATCCTCCATCGCCTGGAGCCGCTGCTTGGCGGCGTCGCGCTGGTCGGCCTCGAGCAGCAAATGGCTGCCGCCGGCAAGGTCGAGGCCGAGGCTGATCTTGTACTGCGGAAGCCATTTGGGCCAGCTGGCGGTCAGCGTGGTTCCGGCGATCAGGCTCGGGATCGACAGCAAGATGCCGAGCGCGACGACAAGGCTGACCAGCCAGACCTTCCAACGCGGGAAATCGAGCATCAGTCGTTGGCCGGCTTGTTGTTGGGGGCGAGGACGTGGGTGATGGTCGATTTCACGACTCGAACCTTCACGCCCTGCGCGATCTCGACCTCGGCTTCCTCGTCGGTGACCTTGGTGACCCGGCCGCGGATTCCGCCGCCAGTGATCACGTCATCGCCCTTCTTCACGGCCGCGATTGCGTTCTGGTGCGCCTTCACCCGGCGCTGCTGGGGGCGGATCATCAGGAAGTAGAAGATGACGAAGATCAGCAGCCAGGGAAGGATGCCCATCAGCAACTGGACGGTGCCGGAAGCTTGGCCCGAAGGGGCGACCTGGACCAGGCTCATCAGGATCGGTTGGGTGGACATGAAGACGTGCTGACTTTCCGTTGAGAGCCTTGC
>JAZJZB010000021.1:0-6410 GCA_040390085.1 Pseudomonadota bacterium
CCGGCGGCCTTCCCGGTCCTCGGCGGCGGAAATGTTGAGCTCGCGGCCGCGCCACAAAATCTGGTCCGCCGACTGCACATCGCTTCGAAAGCGGATCACGATCTGGAACACCGACACGCCCTGCAGCACCTGCCCGATCACCGCTTCGCGGCCGTTGACCGATCGCACTTCGGCCGCCACCTCCGCGACCGTCGACCAGCTGCGGTCGAGCCCTCCCCGGCTGTTCTTGACGTTGGCCACGCGGCGGATCGTGATCCGCTCGCGAAGGTCACCGATGGTCGTTCGCCACACCATCACCCGATCCCGATCGGGCGATACGGCGACAGCATGGCTCGTACGCCCGGCGGCATGTCGGTCCCGCCATCGCCCCGGTCAGAATATTGCCACGCGACCAGCATCAGCACCGCGCCGACGATCGCCGCTGGCATTTCGCCCGGCGCGTAGCCCGCGACATAATCCACCCAGGCGGAGCCCGCGCCGCCAAGCGTTACCGGAAACACCGTCCCCGCTGCCGCCATCAGCACGCCGTTCGCCCCCTCGACCAGTCGAAAGTCGACCAGAGCCTGCTCCACTGCATCGGCATCGAGATAGGCGACGGCAAGGATTTCCTGCGCCGGACCCATGAACAGCGGCACTCCGCGCGAATCGCTCGGGAAGCCGCGGATCCGCTGCCGCTCGATCGTCGGCGTCAGCCGCTTCGAAATGTGCCGCTCGACCTGGTCGATGGCGCTCGCGAGATAAGCCGCGATCAGCGTGTCGTCATCGGCGGTTTCGACCCGCAGATGCGCTTTGGCCATCGCCAGCGTCACCGCCTGCCCGCCGATGACCAGAACGGCGACTTCGGAATATGTCCGACCGCCGCTGGTCGTGATCGTCGCGGTAACCCGCGCGACATTGCCCTCGGTCCCGCCCGACAGCCGCACCCTGACCAGTGCGGCGTCGATCGCCGAACTGTCGACTACTACTCCGTCGCCGACAACAACCCTGGTCGCGATCGTCTCGCCGGAAACCAGCGATACCGACCAGTCAAACGCGAAATCTTCGACCTCATTGGGGCCTTTGGCGGGCCAGTTGATCATGCTGCCCTCCTCACCCTTGAAACGACTGCCGCTCGTCGGTCACGGTCGACGAACGGCAGTCGTGGATCCTCATCCGCTTGCGTCTGGAGCTGTCGACCGTCAGTCGGGGTTGGTCAGGTTATTGACCACCGCTTCTTCGTCGGTCTTCGTCGGATCGTTAAAATCGACCCGGTTCTGATCGACGCTGGTCCCCGCGCGAGGATTGCGGTCAACCGCCGGATGATCCGGCAGCTTCGCCGCCGCCGGCTCGATCACCGACCCACTCGCGTCAGCGCTGGCCGCTGGTGCGATGGTGGCTGGCTTTGCCTTCCGCGCCGCGCGCGGCTTGGTCGTGGCTGCACCGCGCGAGCCACTCGCTTTCTTCGTCGCCATTTGACTTTCCTTTCCTTCGAGGCCCGCCCTCGGCAAAGCGCCGCAACAATCGAGATTATCGACGCGGCGCTTTGCGGAAGGCGGGACGGCGATCAGCCGCCCCGCCCGTATTCAGCCGGCTATGCCTGCTTGATGTAGCGCATGTACTCGGGGTTCTTGACGCCCCCGCCGACCCGCTTCGTGGTGTAGAAGTTGACGAAGGGCTTGTTGGTGTAGGGATCGCGGAGCACTCGGATGCCGATCCGGTCGATGACCAGGTACGTGGCTTCCATGTCGCCGAACAGGATCGAGACCAGTCCGGTCGTCATCGCCGGCATGCCCGGCACTTCGACCACCGGATAGCCGCTGAGCGTCGAGGGCTGCCCCGCGACAAACGTCGGCTGCCAGATGTAATTATTCTGGCCGTCCTTGAGCTTCCGGATTTTGCCGAGCGATGCGCGGTTCATATAGAACTTCGCATTGCCGTTCCGTTCGCTTGGCAGCGAATAGACCAGGTCGAGGACTTCGTCCGTGGTCACTGCACCCACGCCAGCCACCGTCGCCCCGAGGATCGCCCCGAACGGATGCGTTGCGGCATTCGCGCCGCCGGTCACGTAATTCAGGATGCCGGTCGGCTTGTTGGTGCCATTCCCCGACAGGAAGGCGATATTCTCCTGGATGGCGAATTCGCCTTCGACTTCGTCGGCAATCCACTTTTCAAGGTCGAGCGCAACATCGTCGAGGGCCTGCTGGGTAATCGCCGGATTGGCGTAGATCTCGCCAATGCCGAAATTCAGCGTGGTCAGGCCCGGGGTCGTGGTGTTCGGCCGCGCCGCGGTCTCACCGACCCAGCCCGAGCCGATGACGGCGTCGTTATAGACTTTGCTGAAGCCAGTGGTGCTGATCTGGATGACTTGCGCATTGTCCCGGATCGGCGAGCGCTGCTTGAGCTTGTCGGTGATCGTCCGGTCCCATTCGATCGGCGCCAGATAACCACCGTCGGTGGCGACGCCGACCGATACCGCGTTCATCACTTCGGCGCCCGCCATGTCGCCTTTGCGCATGTGCGCCTTGAAGGCTTTGAGATAGGCCGGGTCGGTGGGCTCCATGTCGCCGGGCGCCGAGCCCAGCGTCGCTGCGGCAATCTTTTCGCTCAGTGCCGCCTCGATGTCGCTCATCGCGGTGTTGATCGCGGTCAGCTTCTCATCGAGAAGTGTATCGTCGATCTTCGCGTTGAGCTTTTGCTCGTTGGTTGCCTTGAATTCCTCGAAGGCGGCGCCCAATGCGGTAATCAGCGCCTTGGGGTCGCTGACATCCGCCCGCGGCATGGTGATCAGGCCGCGAGGGCGCGGTGCGGCAAGCGCGGCCATCGCCACGCCCGCAAGTGCAAGCTTTTTCATCTCTGCATTTCCTTGTGTTTGGTCCGGGGCGTCAGCCGCGGATCGTTTCGATCAACCCGGCCAGCGCCGGGATGTAATCGGCAGAGTCGCTCGTGCCGGAAGGGACAGAGTCGCTCGTGTCCCCCTTGATTTTCTTGATCAGGTCGAAAGCCGCGCTGCGCGGCATTTCCTTCGTCAGTGCGGCCTCGACCCGGCGGATCGCCTTGACCTGGGCGCCGTCGGCCGAAGGCGCGTCAGCGGTCACGATTGCCTCGTCCGCTGGAAGCAGGGAGTCGGCATAGCCAAGCTCGATCGCCTGGCTTCCGCTGAACCATGACTCGGCATCCATCGCCGCCTGGACAGCATCCAGTTCCTGACCGGACCGCGCCACATAGACGTCGGCCAAAGCGCGATCGAACGGCTCGAGGAAATCCGCCACCTCGCGCAAATCGTGCCGGTTGCCGATCGCCAGCACCCAGGCGTTGTGGATCATCAGGAACGACGCCGCTCCGATCTGGACGCTGTCTCCCGCCATGGCGATGATCGAGGCCGCCGATGCGGCAAGGCCCAGCACTTTCACGGTGATGGTGCCCTGATGCTCGCGCAGCCGATTATAGATCGCAATGCCTTCGAACACGTCGCCGCCCGGGCTGTTGATATTGACCGTCACGTCCTTGTTGCCGATCGATCGCAGCGCCGCGTCGATCCGTTTTACGGTGACGCCGCCACCGGTCCACGGATCCTCGCCGATCACTTCGTAGATGCTGATCGTCGCCGCATCCTCGGAGGCGGCCTTCACGTTCGGGTCCCAGCGCTTGAGCGCGCCATCGGTCGACAGGGCCGTCACACGACGGTCAGTTGACGCTGGAAGAAGCGGGAGCGCGGTCCTTGCGCTCATTTTCATGGGGTGCTTTTTCTTGCGCTTCTTGGCTGCTTCGGGGTCCTCCGGCGGCATAGCCGGGTCTTCGCCGTCGTCCGCCGCGGCGAGTTCGATCTCGTCCGTGGTGTACCACTTGTGAATTCCCATCTCCTCCATGCCGTCGACGAGCACGCCGTAAGGCGTTTCGCCGCTGACCATCTGGATGGTGCCTGTGGCATGCGCCGGATCGTGCGGATTGAGAATAGTAACGCGATCGCCGATCTCAAACGGACGCCAATAGCCGTCCGCACGCGGCGCGGTTGCGTTAATCCTAAACTTGCCCGGTCGCGGCATTCGCGTGTCCTCCCTGCATTCCCGGCGACAGCCCGCCGCCTTCCGCATGCTCCGGAAGGTCAAGCCAGCCACGCGCTTCATTCTGCTCGATAATCTGCGGCGCTCCGCCGGCGCCGGTCAGCTTGGCCAGGAATTCGGCCTGGTCTTTCATCGACCCGCGCAACAGCGCTCGCTCATTGAACTTCGGATAATATCCCGCCTGGATGTCGGCTTCGCTCAGCAGCGCGCGGCTCACCGCCTGCTCCCAGCACGCGAACCAGGGGGCGAGCGCATATTGAACAAAGAAGATTCCGAGCTGCTCGATGCCCGATCCCCAGCTGGTGTCATCCACCATCAGGAAGGGGCGTGGAACGCCGAACACTCGTGCCAGCTCCTCGACCTGGTGCTTGCGCTGCTCGATGCTCTGTAGCTCGCGGCCGCTGGCGGCCAGCTCGTGGAATTTCAGTCCTTCTTCCAGCACCAGCGTACCGTGGGCTTTTTGCGCGCCAACATGATCCGACAGGCTTTCCTTCAGGTTCTGAATCGCTTCCGGTCCCAGCCTCTTGTCGGTTTCTAGTACTGTGTCCGCCAGCGTGCCGTTGGTGAACAGGCGGCCTGCAGCTTCGTCGACCCGCATTGACAGTCCCAGAACCTCTCCCGCTTCGTCGATCAGCGAGCAGCCCGAAATTCCGTCGTCGCTGTCGCCGCGCAGGTGCAGGATTTGGTCGGCGGGAACCTCGCGAAACACTCCGTTCGGCGGCCTCACTCTATATTCCAGCGTCCAGTCGGCCCGCTGTTTGACCGTCACCTGGCTCGCCGCCAGGGGCATCAGGCTTGTCACCTTGCCACGGCTCGAAACGATCAACGCATAGGCATTGCCGTCGATCAGCAGCCGGCGCTGCATCAGCCGGCGGAATTCGAAGGCCGTGTGAATGCTGTTCGGGCGCCGGGTCAGCAGCGCATAAAGCGGATGATCGGTCGCCTTGTCGCGGCTTCCGTTCGGGCCTTTCTTCAGCAACGGAAACGGCAACATGCCGATCGCACCAGCGATGATATTCACGCACCGTTTGACCGATGCGTTGCGCATCACTGTCCGGCGATTAAGCGACGCCCCGGCCCAATTCGCACCGTCGCGCATGAAATCCGGAAAATTCACGTCTCGCGCGAGATCGAGCGTCGAATAAGCAGCAACTCCGCTACCCGCCGGGGACCTCACGGGAACCGCAGGCGCCGCTGAGATTGCCGGCGGCACCGGAGTGTCGCCATGCCACGAGAAGATTCGCTCTAGGAATGACATGCGTCAGAGGACCAGCGCGCCGCGCGTTTCATACACGCTCGGCCCGCCCTGGCCAGCCTCCGGATTCGCCTCGAGCAGCTTGGTCGCCATGAACATCGCCACCAGCGGGTCGATCTTCGACTTGCCGGCGGTTTCCTTCGTGATCAGCACGGCGTCACCCCTTTGCTCGGCCTTTGCGTTTCCTACGCACCAGGCCATCAGCCGCGATCCGGAATGCGCCAGCATCCCGTCGCTCAGCTTGAATTCCATGCTCCAGATCGCCGATGACAACCGCGTTCCTTGACCCAACGGCCACAGGCACGGCTCGACTATTCCAATTCCGTCCAGCGCGTCGGTGACAGCGCCAATTCCGTAAGGGTCGACACCAAAACCGGCCTTGTCAGGCAACAGGCCCGAATCGATCAGTTGCTGCCCCATTGCCGTGACGCCGGCGACGATCTCGCTCGCTCGCTCGACCACCGTCAAATCGCCGTCAGCCGCAAAATCGAGCAATGCGGGCGCGATCTCCTTGCGGACTTCCAGCACGTTCGTAAGTGCCCAGGCGTGGGCCCAGAACAGCCACCGGTCGCTGCCTTTTTCCCGCCCTGCTACGGCGAATCCGAACAGGTCATCCAATCCGCCGCCATCGGCCGCCGCCACCACCACTTCACAGCGCACCAGTAAGGCTTCCAGGGTTCCACACGCTTCCGCGTCAGCTGCGCCTTCCCAATAGTCCGCTCCGCGCCAGCGCTGATCGTGCAGTGCGAGCCCGATCTGGACGTTGAGATGCTGCGACGCCCAGCGGCGCATCTCGACTTCGCCCTTTTCCTTCGCCTGGGCCCAGTCGGCTTCGAGGCGATCGAGGCTGACCGAGTGTCCGAGGTTCGGGTTGACCATGTACCAGTGGGCCGAGCTTTCCCAGGCGTCGCGCTCGGTCTGCATTTCCTCCGGGAATTCGTACAGCAGCGGCAGCATCCGCGCCGCCAGGCCGCTGACCCGTCCGTCGCGAATTGCACGCGCCAGGTTGAGCTCGGCCTTGAACGCGCCAGCAGGAACTTCGTCCGACTGCGTCGTGATAAAGCCGAGGAAGCTGTCCGGCCTGGTGATCAGGCCGCCGCGGATCTGGCCGATCA
>JAZJZB010000022.1:0-1566 GCA_040390085.1 Pseudomonadota bacterium
ACCGAGGGCGAGGATTTCGTCGTCGATCGGAAGCGCGGGCAGATTACCCGGCTTGACCCCGATAACGGGGTTGCTATCCCCTGGCAGGCGCAGTCGATCATCGCCGAATATGACGCCGGCTATGATGAAACGCCGCCCGACGTGGTCGACGCCGTCCTGCGCCTGATCGTCAACCGCTGGCACTCGCGCGGGCGAGACCCGCTGCTGCTCGAGCAGGTCACCCCGCTGGTGGGCACGCAGCGCTGGTGGGTCGGCGGCCCCAAGAGCGGCGGTCCGATGCCGTCCGAGGTCCAGGGCATGCTCGACATCTACCGCGTATCGACGGCGATCTGATGGATCAAGGATCGCCGCCGCCGCCCTGGGTTGTCGCGGGCCTCGGCGACCTCGGCTGGCACGAGACAGGCGACAATCAGGGGATCGAACCCTTCATCGCCCAGGCTCATTGCGGGCAGCCGGGCGATCCGTGGTGCGCCATCTGGGCCAACGCCAAGCTCGAGGTGAGCGGCATTCGCGGGACGCGCTCCCCGTCCTCGCAATCGTTCCGGCACGACCCGAATTTCGTAAAGCTCGCGGGCCCGGCCTTGGGTGCCCTAGCCGTCTATTGGCGCGGCTCGCCCGATAGTGGGCTCGGCCATGTCGGCTTCTACCTGGGCGAGACCACAACGCAAGTGCTCACGCTCGGCGGCAACGAAAGCGATGCCGTGCGAAAGCAGCTCGAGCCGAAGGCAAAGCTCCGTGGCTATTGGTGGCCCAAGAGGGTGCCTTTGCCGCAGATCGCTCCGATCCCGGTATCGGGCGGATGCGCGGGAACGGTGACCTGATGGAACTCGGGATCGAGATCGAAGGCGATCTCCAAATTGCTTTGCGGTTTGAGGAATTTCCGCGCCGAGCGACGGTCGCGATCGAGCGGCGGATCACCGCACTCACTGCCCAGATGCTTGCGCGCGTGCACGGCGGGGAACCCTCGCGCACCGGCAAGCTCCGGGCCGAGACTCGTAGCTTTGTCGACGTAAATGAGGACCGGATCCGCGGTGCCGTCGCGGTCGTCACCGGCGGCGATCAATCGGAGCACGGCAAGGCTGGGGCGCTCGAATATGGCGCCCACGGCTCAGTCGGGGTCGCGGCGCACAGCCAGAGCCTCAGCCACATCTACGACCGGATGATCCAGCCGATGCAGGTCTTCGTCGACGCCTACTCGCGGCATGTCAACATCGCCGAACGACGGTTTGAACGCGGCACGCTCGACAGCATGCGCAGTCAGGTCATCGAAGAGCTACGCGCGGCACTCGCCGAGGCCGCGGCGGAATAGCCCGGAGCGACTTGAATGGCTTCGCCGCTCGACCGGGAAGCTATCATGCTGGCGCTGTTCACCCTGCTGGACGCCGCGACCACGTGGGCGACATCGGGCCGCAAACTGCTGCCGTGGACCGCCGTAACCTCGTTCCCGGCGATGTTCGTGCAGCATGTCGGCGATGAGTACCTGACCGCCTCGTCGCTGACCCAACAGCGCCGGACCGGGCTGCCGCCGCTGATCTATGTCGACGCCGAGGTTTGGCTCTATGACGA
>JAZJZB010000023.1:0-15210 GCA_040390085.1 Pseudomonadota bacterium
CGGCGGCCTCGACGTCGGCGGCCAGCGCCGCGCCATTGTCGAGCCCGTCGAGCTCGGAATTCTTGAGCAGCGCCGCAAGCCTGGCCGCCGCGGCGCGCGTGTCGGCGTCGCGCAGCCAGACCATGATGCCGGGGTGGGCCGAGTAATAGGAATCGACGGTTCCGTCGGGAACCGCGGCAAGCATCGCCGGCGCGACGGTCGGGGCTGCCGCAGCCGGGGCCGGGGCCACGTCGACGCCCTGCGCGCGCAGCGGCGCAGCGATCGCGATCGCTGCCAATGCTGCCAGAACATGCCCCTGGGTGACGGTTCGACTCCTTGCTGCAATGCGTGGATTGTCGCTCGAATATACTAATAAGGATTTGATCGGGAGCGGAAATTTCCGCGCGGCGCGCCGAATTCGCGATTGTCCGCGCCATTGTCCACTTCAATGGGTCGCGCTCGGCGCCGATCCCGAGTAGGCGCTGCCGCCATGCAACAATCGAACATTCACCCGGCGCTGGCCGAGGCTTTGGCGGAGCGCGGCTATGACACGCTGACCTCGGTCCAGTCGGAAGTCGTCAAGCCGGAAGCCCAGGGGCGCGACCTGATCGTCTCGGCCAAGACCGGTTCGGGCAAGACCGTCGCCTTCGGCCTGGCGATCGCCGACCAGCTGTTGGAGGGCGGGCGCGCGCCGTGGACCCGCGAGCCGCTTGGCCTGGTCATCGCCCCGACGCGCGAGCTCGCAATCCAGGTCAGCACCGAATTGCAGTGGCTCTACGCGTCGGCCGGGGCGCGCGTCGTCACCTGCGTCGGCGGGATGGACCCGATGAAGGAGCGCCGCGCGCTGCAGGGCGGCGCCCATATCGTCGTCGGCACTCCCGGCCGCCTCCGCGACCATCTCGAGCGCGGCGCGCTCGACCTTTCGGCGCTGCGCGTCGTCGTCCTCGACGAGGCCGACGAGATGCTCGACATGGGCTTTCGCGAGGAGCTCGAGGAAATCCTCGACGCCACGCCCGGCCAGCGCCGCACCTTGCTGTTCTCGGCGACCATGCCGCGGCCGATCGTCGCAATGGCGCGGCGTTACCAGAAGGACGCGCTGCGCATCGAGACCACCGGCGAGCGCGAGGCGCATGCCGATATCGCCTACCAGGCGGTCGCCGTCTCGCCGACCGATATCGAGCATGTCGTGGTCAACCTGCTCCGGCTCCACGAGGCCGAGACCGCGATCCTGTTCTGCGCGACCCGCGACGCTGTCCGCCGCCTCCACGCAAGCCTGACCGACCGCGGCTTCCACGCCGTCGCTTTGTCGGGCGAGCATAGCCAGGCCGAGCGCAACAACGCGCTGCAGAGCCTGCGCGACCGCCGCGCGCGGGTCTGCGTCGCGACCGACGTCGCCGCCCGCGGGCTCGACCTTCCCTCGGTCTCGCTGGTGATCCACGTCGAGCTTCCGCGCGATGCCGAGGCGCTCCAGCACCGCTCGGGCCGGACCGGCCGCGCCGGGCGCAAGGGCATCGCCACCCTGATCGTGCCGTTCCGCCGCCGCCGCAACGTCGAGACGATGCTGCGCAACGCCCGCATCCAGGCCGAATGGATCGACGCTCCGACGCCCGAGCGGATCCGCGCCAGGGACCGCGAGCGCCTGCTCGAAAGCCTGGCCGCGCCGGTCGAGGTCGATGATGACGACCGCCAGCTCGCCCAAGAGCTGATCGCGCGGCTGTCGCCCGAGGCGATCGCCGCGGCGCTGGTCCGCTCGCTGCGCACCGACTTGCCAGTGCCCGAGGACATCCTCGCCGCCGGCGGCGGACGGGACGAGCGCGGCGAGCCCGGCCCGCGCCCGGGGTTCGAACAGTCGACCTGGTTCCGCATCAACGCCGGCCGCCGCCACAATGCCGACCCGTGCTGGCTGCTGCCGTTGATCTGCCGCTACGGGCACCTCGGCCGCAACGACATCGGCGCGATCAGGATCGCCGCCAACGAAAGCTATTTCGAGGTGACCCGCACCGCGACCGCGGGCTTCGTCAAGGCGCTGCGCCGCGCGACCATCGCGCCCGAGGATGAGGGGCTGGTGATCGACCCGGCGCCGGAGCGCACCGCCGAGCCCGCCCCCAGATCTCACCGCCCGGGGATGGTCCACCATCGCGGCAAGCCGAACCGCCACGCCAAGGGCGCCCGGAGACCGCACGCACCGCGATGATCGCCTGGCGCGGCGACCGTTGCGGCCGCTGCTGCCGGCTGCGACAACCGCCGGCATGACCGCATCGCCCCCGAACATCCGCCCCGCAACCACCGCCGACGGGCAAGCGCTCGGCCGGCTCGGCGCTTCAATTTTCCCACTCGGTGAACATCGGGCCGCCGAGCATAACCGAAGCGGTTGCCCCGGCAAAGGCAATCTTGTGCGCACAGCCGGCGAGATGCGGACGGCTCGCGCGCCCCGGCGCGACAGGGCGGACGTCACGGATTTTACGCCGTGACGGCGTTCGCGCCTACGGCTTGCGCCGCACGCTCCAGACGAAGGCCGAAACGCTGCTGATCAGTGCCGCAAGCGCAATCAGGAAGGAGGGGTCGACAACGATCATCACGAAATCTCCCTCTCCATGTTCCCGATCCGTTCCCTATTTGCAATAGGAAAATTCCTATGGCGTAATAAATCCGAAATGATGGAACCGAACGCGCCCACTGCCGTTGGTAAATCCGCGTTATATCCGAATCGGATTAATCGCGGTTGCGGCTTTTTGGCAACGCTGTGCGCCTTGTTGGGCACGATGACGTGGGGTATTTTCCTATTGCTGCCCAGTCCTCAAGGACGCCTGGAAAAAGGGGAAAATCATGCGTAGGTTGGTGATTGCTGCACTGTCCGCAGCGACCTTCGTCTCGACCCCCGCGCTCGCGCGGGACGGCTCAATGTACATCGGCCTCGAGGCCGGCGCGATGAAGCCGGCAACGACCAAGCTCGACTACCGCACCTCCGCGGTCTCCGCTGGCGACGCGCTTCGCATCAAACATAAGTGGGGTTGGGATGCCGATCTTGTCACCGGCTATGATTTCGGCATGTTCCGGCTCGAGGGCGAGGTCGGCTACAAGAGCGCCTCGACCAGGCAGGTCGACGTCAGCACCGCCGCAGCGGCCGACACTGGAACCGTGGCCGGCGTTTATGATGCCGACGGCAAGGTGCGGGTCGCTTCGCTGATGGCCAATGCACTGTTCGATTTCGACACCGGAAGCGCGGTCGGCGGCTCGGTTGGGGTCGGCGTCGGCACCGCCAACGTGCGCTATCGCGCCGGCATGACGCCGGGCGGGCCGCTCAACTTCTCCGGCCGTGACAATGCGCTTGCGTGGCAGGCGATCGCCGAGCTTCGCACGGCGGTCTCGGCCACCGTCGATGTCGGCCTGAAGTATCGCTACTTCCGCACCGGCAAGCTCAACTTCGGCGACTTCTGCGAGACGACCTGCGGCGGGCTCGACCCGTACCGGCTGCGCGGCCATTTCTCGTCGAACAGCCTGCTCGCAAGCCTGATCGTCAACTTGGCGAGCCGGGTTGCGGTCGCTCCGCCGCCGCCGGTGATGGCCCCGCCGCCGCCGCCGCCAGCGCCGGCGACGCAGACCTGCCCGGACGGCTCGGTGATCCTGGCGACCTCGGTTTGCCCGGTGCCACCGCCACCGCCACCGCCGCCGCCACCGGTCGAGCGCGGCGAACGCGGCCAGTAAGCTGCCGATGGCGGGAGGGCCGGCCGGCCTTCCCGCCTACAGCCAGGCGAACCGCGGCGCGCCGCGGCGCTTCATCAGCGCGCTCAGCGCCCACACGCAGGCGTCCGCCCGGTCGGGACTTCGCCCCGGCCCGGCATAGCCGCCGCCGACCAGCAGCCCGGCCAGCTCGTCCTCGAGCTCGGGGAAGCGCCCGGCAAGCTTCGCGCGGCCGGCCTCGAATAGCGCCGCCACCGGCTCCGCCCGAGCGACCTTGCCCCGGCTCGCGCTGACCAGCCGCACCGGCAGCATGACCTCGGCGCTGCGAAGCACGCTTTCGACCATGTCCCCGCCCATGTTCTTCTCGGCCACCACCCGGTCCGCGCCCCACGCTTCGGCAGTGGCCGCGACGCACCGCGCCCAATGCTCGGGCGACCCCGAAACGCTCGCGTCGGCAAGCACGTAGAGCAGCCCATCCGCGCCCAGCCCGCACACCACGATCCCGCAAGTCCCCTCAGCGCTGGCCGGCGGATCAACCCCGACCACAATCCGCGCGTACCGCTCATCCTGAGGAGCGGCTGAGCCTGTCGAAGCCGCGTCTCGAAGGATCCGCGCGCCTTCCAGCATCTCGCGCGTGAACAGCGCCCCCTCGACCTCCTCGATCAGCTCCCCATCGAGCTCCTGCCGCCCGAGCCGGGTCCCGGCATATTTGTCGATCGCCCAGTGCACGAAGGCGTCGGGCAGATGCACATTGTCGCTGGTCCGCCCGCCGGTCACCGCATCACCGGCAAGCGCGATCACCCGCCGCAGCAGCGCGGTCGCCCGC
Organism: Pseudomonadota bacterium; assembly: GCA_040390085.1. GTDB lineage: Bacteria > Pseudomonadota > Alphaproteobacteria > Sphingomonadales > Sphingomonadaceae > Sphingomicrobium. The sequence goes on from JAZJZB010000023.1 coordinate 4,487, forward strand.
GGCGTGGTCGTCACCACCACGCGCGGCCGCACCCCAAGCCTCAAGCCCATCATCAGATTGTCCCATGCTGCATCGCCCCGGCCGCTCAGCCCGCGCACCGGCTGCGGCCATTTGCCAAGCTCGTCGGCCCAGGCGAAATGATGCTCGGGCCCGCGCAGGACCTCGGGCGCCTCGGCAGAATAAACGAACGCCATCGCACCGCTCGAGAAAGTGAGCGTGCCGAGCGTCGGCTTCCACTTCACCGGCTCGCCCGCCCGCGCGATCCGGATCAGCCCGCTCGGCCCCTCGATCATCACCTTGGCGACCTCGGCGCGGCTGCCGCCGACTAGCGCGATCCGCGCCTCGCAATTCTCCCGCGCCCGCGCCGAGATCCACTCCGCCCCGGCCCGGGTCTTGCCGAACCCGCGCCCGGCCATCAGCAGCCACACCGTCCACTCGCCCGCAGGCTCCAGCTGCCCGCGATGCGCCTGCCACCGCCAGCTCTCCAGCAGCGCCCGCTTGACCGGGTCGGGCAGGCCGTTGAGGAAATGTCGCCACATCCGCTCGTCGGTCCCGCACACGTGGGCGATCGCCCGCAGCACCGCGTCGACCTGCGCCGCGCGCGCGTCCACGCTGTCCGCAATCATCGTCAAACTCTCGTCACCCCCGCGCAGGCGGGGGTCCCGCTTCGTTGGTCTGGCCGCCCGGGTCAGCCGCATTCGGCGGGGCGGGGGGCGCCTCCCGCAACGCCCGCACCCCAAACGCGGCAAGCCGCTTGGTCAGCGCGTCGACCACTTCCTGGCCGCTCGCCACCCTTCCGCCAGCATTCGGCTTGCGCTGCGGCGAAAGCCCGAGCCGCCGGCCATGGTCGCGCAGCAGCTGCGCGGCCAGCGCCGGGTCGAAATGCTCCTCGATCAGCTCCTCGTCGAGGTCGCAGCGGATCTCATACGCCTCCTCGCCAGGCGCATCCGAGCTGCCGTCGTCCGGCGCCGTGGCGACGCCGATCGTCTGCGCCTCCTGCAACCGCCGCGCCTCGAGCCGCAAATAACCGATCTCCAGCGCGCGGATAAACGCCGCCTCGAACGCCGGCTGGTCGCGGACGTGTTTCCACACCGTCTTCTCGCTGATGTCGGCCTTGCCGGCCGAGAGCCGCGCGTTGCAGGTCGCAGCGAACCACTCGAGGAACACTTCCTTGCGCTTCTTGTCGAACAGCTTGCGCTTCCCCGTCCGCCGCACCTGCACGAGCCGGTGCGTGTTGGGAGTAATCACCACCTCCTCCTTGTCCCGCTCCGCGGGATGGGCGGAGCGGGCTGTGAGGCTCTGCCGAGCGGAATCGCTCGGCGGAATGCTCGCGGAGGGAGGGGGACCGTCGGCCGAAGAGCCGACGGTGGAGGGGCCAGCTCCGTTCCCGCAATTCGGACAGCAGCCGCCACGCGCGGCTTGGCGCGCGGCATCGTCCGCCAGAGGGCGCTCCGCCCTCCCGTCATCATCGTTCATCTTGTCTCCAGGCAAAGAAAAAGGCCGACGCACGCGCCGACCCTTGGTTGTGATCCTCGCTGCGGCGGGACCCAGCTATCTTAGCTTATCTGTTTTGTACCATATCAGCGTCACTATGTCAACATAAAAGAACCAAATAGGTGCAGCAATTTGGAAGCTGTTCAGCTCCCTATCAACCTCGATTGCGGTTGTTTACTGTCAGCCAATGCAATCCGCCGACCGTCCCTTATCCCTGGCGGCCATCTTCTGGCGGTTTCTGCGCTTCGGCCTGATGGCCTGGGGCGGCCCGGTCGCCCAAATTGCAATGATCAAGCGTGAGCTGGTCGAGGAGGAGCGCTGGGTAGAGCCATCACGGTTCAACCGGCTGCTTGCAATCTATCAGGTGCTGCCCGGCCCCGAAGCGCACGAGCTTTGCGTCCACTTCGGCATGATGAAGGGCAGGCGCCTCGGCGGGCTGCTCGCCGGCCTCGCCTTCATGCTCCCCGGCTTCCTCCTCATCCTGGCGCTTGCCTGGGTCTATCAGCGGCTCGACCTCAAGCAGCCGCAGATTGCCGCGGTGTTCACCGGCATCCAGATCGGGGTCATCGCGCTGATCGCCCGCGCAGTCCACCGCATCGCCGACCACACGCTGACCGCTCCGCGATTGTGGGCGATCGGGCTCATCAGCGCGGCCTGCGCGGCGCTCGACGTCAGCTTCTGGGTGACGCTGCCGGCCGCCGGCCTGGTCAATTCGGCGTTCGAAGCCCGCCGCTACGCGCTCGCAGCGCTGGTCATCGCGGCCGGCGTGATTGGTGCGCTGTGGATCGCCGGCAACCCGCTCCTGGTCGGGTCGCAGGTGCCAGGCGGGACCGCTGCGCTGGTTGTCTCGGGCAGCGTCGGCGCACTCGCGCTGTTCCTGTCCGGCCTGAAGGCGGGCCTGCTCACCTTCGGCGGCGCTTATACGGCGATCCCGTTCGTTCGCGGCGATGCCGTCGGGCGCGGCTGGATCAGCGAGACTCAGTTCCTCGACAGCCTGGCGCTGTCCGGCGTCATCCCGGCGCCGCTGATCATCTTCGCGACCTTCGTCGGCTACATCGCCGGCGGGCTTGCTGGCGCGCTGGCCATGACTGCCGGCATCTTTCTCCCCGCCTTCGCCTTCGCGATGCTGTTCTACGAACGCCTCGAACGCGTGGTCGAGAATCAACGGCTGCACAATTTCCTGGAAGGCGTCGCCGCCGGCGTGGTCGGGCTGATCGCGGTGACCGCTGTCCAGCTTGGGTGGAACGTCGGTCGATCGGTTCCGTCACTGGCGCTGGGCGCGCTGATTTTCGTTGCCGGCTTGGCGCTGCTCTATCGCTGGCGATCGAAGCTCAATGTGCCGGTAGTCGTGCTCGCATCGGCACTTGCCGGCGGCTTGCTGTTCTCCTGAGGCCACGACCCCGAGCCGCTCGTCAAAGGCCTCGCTACGCGCACTGACCCTGTCGGCGCGGCGCCGGGCCCCGGCAAATCGGCAACGATTGGCGGTCCAGGCCGTTAACATCTTATCGCCAATCACCTTTTGGGCCTTGGTGCTGGAGAGAAATGGCACGCTCCCCGCTCGCGGAGCGTAACCATGCATGCACTCATCATTGAAGACGAATCCCTGATCGCTTTGTCGATCGAAGACGCGCTGCGCGATTGCGGCTTCACCTCGTTCGACCTCGCCGTCTCCGCGGACGAGGCCGTCGAAGCGGCCGCACTGAGGTGCCCTGACCTGATCACCGCCGACGTCGAGCTCAGGCCCGGCTGCGGAATCACCGCGGTCCAGTCGATTTGCTCGGGAAAGCCGATCCCGGTCCTCTTCATTACCGGGAGTCCCGGTCAAGTCAGGATCAGGATGCCGGGCCATGCACTGGTTGAGAAGCCGTTTAACATAGAGCATATAGTGGACGCGACCAGGCTCGCCTTGGAAAACAAACATGGTTGAGGCTCTGCCGCTGCCGAACGAGACAGTGACCAGCCTCGCCATGGCCCTGGTCGAATCGTCGAAGGCGCCGCTGCTCCTGCTTGACGACGATGTGGTCGTGATTGGTGCAAGCAGCTCGTTCTGCAATGCGTTCAACCTCGATCCGGCGACCATCGCCAACGCCAGGCTGGCCGAGCTCGGCGCCGGTGAATGGGATGTCCCGCAGCTCAACTCGCTGCTCCGTGCGACGATTGCCGGAGCGGCCGAGATCGACGCCTATGAGATGGACCTCGTGCGCGAAGGCAAGGCCACCTGCCGCCTGATATTGAGCGCTCACAAGCTCGACTATTTCGACACCGAGAAGGTGCGCGTCGTGCTTGCCGCGACCGACGTCACCGCAACGCGCCTCGCCGAAAAGCAGAAGGACGATCTCGTTCGCGAGAAGCACGTACTGCTGCAGGAGCTCCAGCACCGCGTCGCGAATAGTCTCCAGATCATCGCCAGCGTGTTGATGCAAAGCGCCAGGCGCGTTCAATCGGAGGAGACCCGGCTGCATCTCCAGGACGCGCACAGCCGGGTCATGTCGATTGCGACGCTGCAAAGGCAGCTTGCGGTCAGCCAGCTCAAATCGGTGGGATTGCGGGCCTATTTCGCGGACCTTTGCCGGAGCATCGCCGCCTCGGTGATCGGCGATCCTGAACGGCTCACGCTCGAGTCAATCGTCGACGAGACCGCCACCAATTCCGATGTTTCGGTCAGCATGGGCCTGATCGTCACCGAACTGGTGATCAACGCGATCAAGCATGCGTTCCCCGATCAAGCCAGTGGCGGCAGGATCGTCGTGTCCTTCGCGGCGGACGGGCAGGGCTGGCTGCTCCGCGTTTCGGATAACGGAATCGGAATGCAGTCCGGATCAAAGCGGGGAAAGCCGGGCCTCGGCACCGGGATCGTCGACGCTCTGGCGGCGCAGCTCGAAGCGAGCGTGAGCGTGATCGACGCAAAGCCCGGGACCCGGGTGGAAGTTCGGCACAGCCAGGACCGCGCGACAATCTGACGCCCGCCAATAGGAGCGTGAGTCTTCCGGCAACGGCTCCGAAAGCCCCGACGTTGCGGCCGGCTGGGCGCCCCGATCAGTGCAAGAGGAGGATGGCCTCGAACGTCAGCACCGCTCTCAGGATCGGCTGAAACTCGTCGCGGACTTCCACCGCGAGCACGCGCTTGAGGCTGCCCGGAAGAACGTCGCGGGCCAATTCCGCTAGCGACAGCGTCGCTTGATCCTTCACGGCGTCGAGGTCTTCAAACTCAAGCCCCGTATCATCCTCGACGAATGTGTCGCCGTCTCGCGTATCGAAAAAATACAGGGGCACGCGCCGCGAACAGTTTGCAGCACACTCTGTTCCAACAGCCGCAGTTCTAATGCGTGGCCCGATGCCACAGCGGGTCGTGAGTTTCGGAGGCCCATCGAAAAGATGGGAGCCACTCCTCCCTTTAACTTATGATAAATTGCGCCAAGGCGCCGATTGGTGGAATCTGTGGTCAGTTACTCGTGTGCCGCGAGGTAAGCCTAAAATGACCATTCGATGCCGACTTCTGGGCCATCGGCCCGCCGAAGCGCTGACTCTGCGCGATCCCTTCAGCTTTGTGCCGCACAGCCAATGCCGACGCTGCGCAGCGCCGCTCATCCGCGACGGGTACCGCTGGCAGGCCGCCAATGACGCGGAATAAGCTTCACCACCGGGAAGGGTAGCGCAGTGGTTCGTGAACTCCTCGCCAATTTGGTCATAAAAGCGGGCGCCCTCAGCCATGAGCGCCGGCGGGCGAAGCGCGTTCGTAACGCGCGCACCGCGAATGCTGGTGCGGTCGATGTGGGTAATACCGAATGAACGCGCGCGACCGCCGCGCTCGCTGAGCCACCTTCTTTAGCTGCCCCTGGCCGTGTTTGGCCGTGTTTGGGGACAGTTTGCAGTGTCACCGCGCTCCCCGCACCGCGCTCCCGTCTCGGTTTGAAAATGCGCGATTGACTCCGCTCTTCGGGCGGCGCTCCGCTATGCCTGGCGCAAAGCATGGAGCCGACATGACCAAGGATCAGATTCGCGGCGAACACGACCGGTTGCAAGGCCTGCTCGAAGCCTATGAGGCCCGCGCGCTAGGCAGCTCCATTCCCGATCACCACGCCGGTCTAAGGCAGCGCATTGCCGGACTGGCGCTGAGGATGACCGAGGGGAATGTCGCCTAAAGGGTTGTTTGGGGACAGTTTCCAGTGTCACCGCGTGGGGATTGGGGACGGTTTACAGTGTCACCGCGATCGCGATCCCACCTCTTATCATCTCTTTCCTCTCGTCTCCGCGGCGTCAGTCCTGCGGAGGGCCCAACCGCTCCAGCTCCGCCTCGAACCGCGCCGTCAGCGCGGCCGCCTCGATCGGGGTGAGCAAGGGCTTGAGCGCATCGAACCGGCGTCTCTGCCAGCCGAGCAGCCGCGCGCTCCACGGGTGAGTCTTGGCTGCGGCGAGCGTTTCGACCATTGCAAGCAATTCGGATCGCGCTTTCTCATCGCTCGACAGGCGCGGGCCCGGCGGCAGATCGATCGGGATGACCCCCTGACGTTCGTCGATTGCGGCGGCACGCTTCATTCGAATCCTCCGACGCAAAGATTACCAACGGTCGGACCGCTTCGCCATTGCCTCCGCCGGTTCGCTCGGCTTTAGCTGTGGATAATGCGTCTCCAATGGTCCGAGATCCGCGCCCGCGCCGCCGCCTTCGCTGAAGCGCACAAAGACGCGCGTTACGAAAAGGGCGAAACGCAGACATTCTACAATGAGTTCTTTGACTGCTTCGGCGTCAGCCGGCGGCAGGTCGCCACCTACGAGCAGCGGGTTCGCAATCTGCCCGGCGACAAGCAGGGGTTCATCGACCTGTTCTGGCCGGGTAATTTGATTGTCGAGCAGAAGTCGGCAGGGCTCGATCTCAAGAAGGCGAGCAACCAGGCGCTCGATTATTATGACTGGCTGCCGGAGCGCGACCGGCCCCGCTACATCCTCACCTGCGATTTCCAGCGCTGGCACCTCCTCGACCTGGAGGAAGGGCGCGAATGGCGCTTCCTGCTCGGCGACCTCAAGAACCAGGTCGAGGCGTTCGCCTTCATCCTTGGCGTCCAGCCCCGGCTCAACCGGCGGCAGTCGCCGGCCAACGTCAAAGCCTCACAGCTCATGGGCCGGCTGCACGAGGCGCTCGCCGCCACCGGTTATGGCGGTCACGATCTGGAGCTGCTGCTCGTGCGGCTGCTGTTCATCCTGTTCGCCGACGACACGCGCATCTTCAACAACAAGGACCAGTTCCTAGACCTGATCGAACGGCGGACCAGCTATGACGGCTCCGACCTCGGCCGCTGGCTCGGCGACCTGTTCGAGGTCCTGAACACCGATTATCCCGACCGGCAGTCGACGCTCGATCCCGACCTCGCCGAATTTCCGTACATCAACGGCAAGCTGTTCGAAGAGCGCATCCGCATGCCGGCATTCGACAATGCGATGCGCACGATCCTGCTCGAAGCCTGCGAGTTCGACTGGGGCGAAGTGTCGCCGGCGATCTTCGGCGGTCTGTTCGAAAGCGTCATCGACAAGGTCACGCAGCGCAAGCAGGGCGCGCACTACACGCCGGAGGATGCGATCCTGCGGCTGATCGGACCGTTGTTTCTTGATGAGCTGCAGGCGGAGTTAACTCGCGCCAAATCACTGAAGTCGGGGAAAGACGACGCGCTTGCCCGGCTGCACGATCGCCTGGCGGGTCTCACCTTCCTCGACCCGGCCTGCGGCGCCGGCAATTTTCTGGTGGTCTCGTACCGCGAGCTGCGCGAGCTCGAACGCGAGATCGTCAAGGAACGCTATCTCCGCGCCGGCGTGGCGCGGGGGCAGGGCGCCGATCCCGCCAAGCTGTCGCGTCTCAACGTCGACCAGTTCTTCGGGATCGAAATCGACGAATTCCCCGCGCGCATCGCCGAGGTCGCGCTGTGGATGACCGACCATATCGCCAACGTCCGGCTCGGTGACGACTTCGGCGAATCCTTTGCGCGCATTCCGCTGGTTGCAGCGCCAAACATCCGCCACGGCGACGCGCTGGAGTTTGACTGGAGCGCGCTGCTGCCGGCGGAGCGCTGTTCTTACGTGCTCGGCAATCCGCCTTTCGTGGGTGCGAAGTTGCAAAGTGAAAAGCAGCGGGCGCAGGTCCGGGCCATCGCCCGGCTCGGCGGCAGCGGCGGGACGCTCGATTATGTCGCCGCATGGTTCGTCAAGGCGGGTGAGTATGCGCGGAGCGCTCCCCTCCCTGGAAGGGAGGGGTCGGGGGTGGGTGCGGATCGCAGCTCCGCGCCGGGCATTGAGCCCGCCGCTACGCTACCCACCCCTCAATCCCCTCCCTTGGCAGGGAGGGGAGGCAGCCCCCGCATCGCCTTCGTCGCGACCAATTCGATCACGCAAGGCGAGCAGGTCGCCCAGCTCTGGCCGATCCTGTTCCATCGCCACCGGCTGGAGATCGCCTTCGGTCACCGCACTTTCGTCTGGCCGGGGCGAGCGGCTGTCCATTGCGTCATTGCTGGCCTTGCCCGCGCAGGGGACGAGCCGGTCGATAAACGTCTGTTTTCTTACATCGATGGTAAGGGCGAGCCGATCGAGACGCGGCATGACGCGCTCACCGCTTATCTATTCGACGCAAAGAGCGCGGATCGACACCTGGTCGTCACGAAAACGTCTCGACCGATCAACGGAGCTCCAGCGATTCGGTACGGCACTCAGCCCATTGACGGGGGGCATCTGATTTTCGAAGCGCCGGCACGAGCTGAGTTCTTGAGAAAGCAACCGGCGCTAGAGCAATACGTCCGTCCGTACATAGGATCGGAAGAATATATCAATGGCGGTCAGCGGTGGCTCCTCTGCCTCGGCGACGCTCCCGCACATGCGATCCGTGTCCCTGAAGTGAAGGACAGGCTGGCGAAGGTCCGCGAGTTTAGGCTGGCTAGTAAGCGGCCGGCTACGCGAGAGTTGGCAGCGAGTCCTGCGGCCTTCCACTTCACGACGATACCGCTTGGCCCTTTCTTGGTCATACCGGAGGTAAGTTCGGAACGACGAGAATACGTGCCGATCGGGTGGCTGGAACCGCCGACGATTCCAAGCAACCTCGTGCGAGTTCTTGAAGACGCATCTCAGTGGGACTTCGGCGTCCTTACTAGCCGCATGCATATGGCTTGGCTGCGGCATATTGGAGGGCGCCTGAAGAGCGATTATCGCTACTCGATCGGCCTCGTCTACAACACCTTCCCCTGGCCCGACGCCACGCCGGCGCAGCAGAAGAACGTCGCGGCGCTGGCGCAGGCGGTGCTCGACGCCCGCGCCATGCCGAAAAACGCTACCTCCAGTCTCGCCGACATGTACGACCCCGACACCATGCCGGCGGAGCTGCGCAAGGCTCACCGTGAGCTTGATGCCGCCGTCGACAAGCTCTACCGCGCGCGCCCCTTCGGTTCCGACCGCGAGCGGGTCGAGCATCTGTTCCCGCTTTACGAAGCGCTGGTGCAACCAACATCAGCTGCGCCAAGGGCGAACAAGCGAACGGTCCGCCGGACCGCGCGATCGCGGCAGAGTGCCTGAGCATCGATCAAGCCGGTGTACATCACGGATTTGGTGCGGTTCATCGAGCGCGTGATAGAGGCAGGCGAATGAATCCTTATCACTATGAAGTCGATGTGAAGCCGCTGAGCGAGGAGCTGGGCGGCGGTTATATCGCAGTCGTCCCGGAGCTGCCCGGCTGCAAGTCCGATGGCGAGACGCCGCAAGAGGCGTTGCAAAACGCCTACGACGCGATCGCCTGTTGGATCGAAGCGGCGAACGAGATGAACAGAGCAATCCCCGCTCCGAATCCCGTCACCGTCAACTGACCGCGCCGCTTGCGGTTGATCCCCCGCTAAGCTAATGCGCGCGCCGTCTGGCAGGCGGTTTCCCTCCTGGACAGCCCGTCTTTGGCGAGCGCGTACGGTGAACCGGAGATATCCGGCACCGGAACGCGCTTTTTGTCATGGGACGGATTGTCCGGGAGCCGCCCAACGGACGCCGCCGCCGGCATGGTGCCGGGGCGGCAGTGCATGCAACCAGGTCCGCATGTGAAGGCCCGCCATGGTGGCGGCCACGCGGCAGGCCCGATTTGAAATTGAAAGACTTCTAACCTCATGGCGACCACGACATTCCCGACCCGCGACGATTTCGCGGCGATGCTCAACGAAAGCCTCGGCGGCGAGAACGAAGCCTTTGAAGGCAAGGTGGTGAAGGGCATTGTCACCGCGATCGAAAACGACCTTGCGGTGATCGACGTCGGCTTGAAGTCGGAAGGCCGGGTGCCGCTGCGCGAGTTCGCGGCGCCGGGCCAGAAGGCCGAGCTCAAGGTCGGCGATACGGTCGAGGTCTATGTCGACCGGGTCGAAAATTCGCAGGGCGAAGCGATGCTTTCGCGCGACCGCGCCCGCCGCGAAGCCGCATGGGACAAGCTCGAAAAGGAATTCGAGGCCGGCAACCGGGTCGAGGGGATCATCTTCGGCCGGGTCAAGGGCGGCTTCACGGTCGACCTTGGCGGCGCCGTCGCCTTCTTGCCCGGTTCGCAGGTCGACATCCGGCCGGTGCGCGACGTCGGCCCGCTGATGGACCTGCCGCAGCCGTTCCAGATCCTCAAGATGGACCGCCGCCGCGGCAATATCGTCGTGTCGCGCCGCGCGATCCTCGAGGAAACCCGCGCCGAGCAGCGCTCGGGCCTGATCCTGAGCCTGGCCGAGGGCCAGGTGATCGAGGGCGTGGTCAAGAACATCACCGATTATGGCGCGTTCGTCGACCTTGGCGGGATCGACGGCCTGCTCCACGTCACCGACATTAGCTACAAGCGCGTCAACCACCCGACCGAAGTGCTCGGAATCGGCGACACGGTGAAGGTGCAGATCATCCGCATCAACCGTGAGACGCAGCGCATCAGCCTTGGCATGAAGCAGCTCGAAAGCGATCCGTGGGAGGGCGCTTCGGCCAAATATGCGGTCGGCGGGACGTTCCGCGGCCGGGTCACCAACATCACCGAATATGGCGCCTTCGTCGAGCTCGAGCCGGGCATCGAGGGCCTCGTCCACGTCTCGGAAATGAGCTGGACCAAGAAGAACGTCCACCCGGGCAAGATCGTCTCCACTTCGCAGGAAGTCGACGTCAAGGTGCTCGAGGTCGACGAGGAGAAAAGGCGGATTTCACTGGGGCTCAAGCAGGCCCAGTCGAACCCGTGGAACGACTTCGCGGACAAGCATCCG
>JAZJZB010000024.1:0-16923 GCA_040390085.1 Pseudomonadota bacterium
TCGTCAGGCTCATAACCTGAAGGTCGCAGGTTCAAATCCTGCCCCCGCAACCAACGGAAATACTTAGCGAGCGAAAGCGAGCTTAGTATTTCCGTTGCCCCGGACCTGATCCGGGGCCCACCTTCTCGCCCAGCCCGCTTCGCGCGGGCTTTTTTGTTGCCTTGCGCACCCTCGCCTAACTCCGAATTAACCAACATCCGTTAGCGCCTTCCTGCAAAGACAATACGGGGGTCGAAAGTTGATGGAATCCGCAGCGCGCCAGCCTGAAGCACCGCAGCAAGGCAAAGCCGCCGAACTCGACCTCGCCCGCCGTCTCCAATTGTTCGGCTTCACGGCCGAGGATCTCGCAGTCGCGCGCAAGATGTGGTCGATCCTGGAGCCGGAAGCTGGCGACATCTGCGCGATTCAGCTCGAGCAATGGCGCCGCTCGCTCGGCGAGCAAGCGAATTTCGAGCGTCGGCACGAGGAGCGCGCGCTGCAGTCGCGGCTCGAGGATTTGCGCAGTCGCTACGAGCGGCTCGACCGGTCGGACTGGGTCGAGTCAGCCGAGAGGATCGTCTCGGTTGCCTATGCCGCCGGCGTATCGCTGACCGCGATCCTGGCGATGGACAGCGCGGCCGCCGCCAAGACCCTCGAGATCCTGTCGACTCGTTACGACTGCCCGAAGGAAGAGCGGCAGCAGATCAACGACGTCTTCTTTCGCATGCGGTCGCTCGAATGCGACGTCTACAGCACGCTCTATACCGCTTACCTGAGCAGCGACGCGCGGCGCCAGCGCGACCAGCTCGCCGAGGACTTCCGCCGCGGCGTCGGCCTGACGGTGGAGGCCGCCGGCGAGGAAGGCGCGAGCCTTCGCCAGCAGGCGATCCACAGCGGCGATTCCGCCCGTGGGGTGCTCAGCAAGGTTTCCGAAGTCGCGGCGGCCGCCGAGCAATCGGCGATCGCCATGCGTGAGGCCGCGCAGAATGCCGCCGGGCTGATCCGGGTCATCGAAGAGGTCCAGGACGAAGTCCACGGCTCGGCCGACATCGCGACCAAGGCGGCCGACCAGGCGTCCGAAGCGGTCGGCATGTCCGAGGCGCTGTCCGAGCATGCCAAGTCGATCGAATCCATCCTGGACATGATCCGCACGATCGCCGGCCAGACCAACCTGCTCGCGCTCAACGCGACCATCGAGGCGGCTCGCGCCGGCGATGCCGGCCGCGGCTTCGCGGTCGTCGCGCAGGAAGTGAAGGACCTCGCTGGCCAGACCGCTCGCGCGACCGACGATATCGCGGTCAAGATTGCGGCGATCCAGATGGCCACCCACTCGGCGGTCGCGACCAGCGCGTCGATTCGCACCACCACCACCGAAGTGCAACAGTCGGCCGAGCGGATTCTGTCGGTGATCCAGGCCGGCGCACAGACCGTCGGCTCGATCGCGTCGGCGGTCGACGAGACTGCGCTGGCCGCCGATTCCATGTCGAACACCATCGTCTCGATCCGCAAGAGCACCGAGGAAGTCGCGAGCGAGATCGACCGCGTCGGCCGCGGCTTCGACGGCCTCGATCAGCGGCTGGCCGGTCTGCGCACCAGCGCGCTCGACTTTGCCGCCAAGGTCGCCAGCTAAGCCCGCAGTCGACTAATAATTGTACGCGCGCTCGCCGTGGTCGGCGATGTCGAGGCCTTCACGCTCGGCGTCGCGGGCATGGCGCAGCGGCATGACAAGCTTCACCGCGGCGAAGCAGATCGCTGATCCCGCCGCAGACCAGATGATGGCGACCGCGACCGCCGCAAGTTGTGCGAGCAACTGATGCCCCAAGGCATAGCCGTCGCCGCCATGACCACCTAGCGCTGGCAAGGCGACGAGCGCGGTCCCGATCGAGCCGGTAATCCCGCCGAGGCCATGGATCCCGAACACGTCGAGGCTGTCGTCGAGGCGCAGCCGGTTCTTGAGCGACCCGACAAAGCCGTAGCAGACCAAGCTTGCGACCAGGCCGAGGATCATCGCCCCAATCGGTCCGCTCGCGCCCGCCGCGGGGGTTACCGCGACCAGGCCAGCGACCGCGCCCGACGCTCCGCCGAGCATCGACGGCTTGCCCGAAACGATCCGCTCGGCCGCCATCCAGGTCACCAGCCCGGCGGCCGGAGCGACCAAAGTGTTGACCATCGCCACCGCCGCCAGGCCATTGGCCTCGAGCGCCGAGCCGGCGTTGAACCCGAACCATCCGACCCACAGCAGCCCTGCACCGACCATCGTCAGCGCCAGCGAATGCGGCGGCATCGCTTCCTTGAGATGCCCGATCCGCGATCCGGCGAAGGCGACTCCGACCAGGCCTGCGACGCCGGAGTTGATGTGGACCACCGTGCCGCCGGCAAAGTCGATCGCCCCGAGCTTGAACAGCAGGCCTTCTGACGCCCACACCATGTGCGCCAGCGGCGCATAAACGACCGTCAGCCACAGCGCCGCGAACAGCATCATCGCCGAGAACCGAACCCGCTCGACCAGCGCGCCGATGACCAGCGCCCCAGTGATCGCTGCAAAGCTCATCTGGAAGGCGGCGAAGACCAGCTCGGGGATTGCCTTGCCGGCGGATCCGACTGGCCAGAGCGAGGAATCGGTCAGGCCGGCGAAGCCGATTTTGGAAAGCCCGCCGACCACCGAAGTGCCGCTACTGAAAGCCAGGCTATAGTCCCACAACACCCAGGTGATGATCGCGATTGCGGTGATGCCCAGCACCTGGCTCATCACCGACAGCAGGTTCTTGGCCCGGACCAACCCGCCGTAGAACAAGGCGAGGCCGGGCAGCAGCATCAGCATCACGAGCGCGGTCGACACCAGCATCCATGCCGTGTCGCCGCTATCCACGCTGAGCTGCCCCGCCATTCCGCCTCCGCGCTGTGACCAGCGCTCAAGCTAGCGAGCCGGCCTCAGCGGACCACGTGAAAGGTTCACCTAGCGGGTGGGCGGCTCGGGATGGGCGGCCTTCCACTCCATCGCGCGGCGAACTCGCGCCTCGACCGAGGGATGGTCGTAGAAGACGATTTCCTCGAGCTTCCCCGGACGCGGGTAGCGATACTCGGCGGTCTTCACCAAGGCCGTCGACAGCGCATCGGGCCGGTTTTCGGTGCGCAGCGAGTAGACGTCGGCCTGCGTCTCGATCGCACGGCCCACGGTGTTGAGCAGCGGCAACGCAAGCAGCCCGAACAGTGAGACCATGAACACCAGCACCGGCACGCCGCGCGGGTCTTGGATCCCCGCGTCGGTGCCGAATGCTCTTGCAAAGCGCGGGAACAGCCGGTCGGCGAGCCAGAACAAGAAGACCGCAAGCAGGGACAGAAATGCCACGAGGTACCAGGTGTGGTTGAGCACATAATGGCCGATTTCGTGGCCGGTAACGGCACGGACTTCGTCGAGCGATGCGTTCTTTAGCGCGACGTCGGAGATCGCCACGCGCGCCGAGCTTCCGACCCCGCCGGCGTTGGCAGTGAAATTGTTCGACTGGCGCGATCCATTGAACATGTAGACCTTGTTGGGCGGAATGCCCGCGCGCTGCGCCATTCCAACTACCGCATCGCGAACCGGCCCGGCCGGGACCGGCTCATATTTGTTGAACAAGGGCTCGATCAGGATCGGCGACAGCAGCAGGATGAAGGCGAGGACGGCCGCCGTCAGGGCCCCCGACCACAGCCACCAGCGCTTGCCGGCACGCCGGATGAGCCAATAGACGCCGATCATGAACAGCGCCGTCACGACGATGTTGATGGCCGCGGCCAGCGCAAACTGACCAAACCAGTCGCCGAGCGGCTGGCTGGTGCGGCCGTAGCTCTTCTCGCGGAAATGATCGGCGTAGAGCGTCCACGGCAGCGTCAGGATTGTCGACGCGAGGACGAACGTCGCGCTGACCAGGAAGGCGCGCAGGTTGCGCCGCTTGTCGGCTATCCTTGCACTCGCCCGGTCGAGCAGTCCGCTACGAACCACCAGCCAGGTCACCACGGCCGCGACGATGACTCCCCACAGCAGCATCCACTCCTTGCCGATGGTGTAGTCGTGCGCCTTCTGCAGCGCAGCCGGCCCGAGGCTGTCGATGTAGCGCGCCGTCGCTGCGTTCGGATCGAATGTCATTGGCACCCACTCCCTGATTGTGGCGGCAGCGTAACAGCCGCGCGCCCCCGCGCAATGGAACGACTGCAAGCGGCTGATGATTGTCGGCGAATGGATAGACCGACATCAGCGCCGGCGCCGATGGAAGCCCTGCTCGCGGCCGAACTGCCCGACGGCGACGGCTGGCAGTTCGAGCCCAAATGGGACGGCTTCCGCTGCCTCGCCAGGCGCGATGGGTCAGCGGTCACGCTGACGTCCAAGTCGGGAAAGCCGCTTGCCCGATACTTCCCCGAAGTCGTCGAGATGTTGCGCCGCCTGAAGACGCGCAGATTTCTGCTCGACGGCGAGTTGATCATCCCCGTTGGCGATGCCCTATCGTTCGATGCGCTGCAGCTGCGGTTGCACCCCGCCGAAAGCCGCGTCCGCAAGCTCGCCGCGGAAACCCCGGCCGAGCTGATGCTCTTTGACCTGCTCGAGCTCAGCGGGAAATCGCTCGCCGACCAGCCATTGTCGAAGCGGCGGCAGGCGCTCGAAGCCTTCTTCGCGGACAATCATTCGGCCGGGCTCCATCTCTCGCCGATGACGTCCGACCGGCGGACTGCGGTCGGCTGGCTCGAACGCAGCGGCGGCGCCCTCGACGGGGTGATCGCCAAGCGATCGGACCTCGAATATCGCTCGGGCGAGCGGGCGATGATCAAGGTCAAGCAACAGCGCACCGCCGACTGCGTGGTCGGCGGCTTCCGCTACGCGGAAAAGAAGCACGAGGTCGGCTCGCTCTTGCTCGGACTGTACGGTGAAGATGATCTGCTTCATCATGTCGGTTTCACGTCCGCTATTCCGGCCAAGGATCGCCCAGCCCTCACGACAAAGCTCGAAAAACTGATCAAGCCGCCGGGCTTCACTGGCGCTGCTCCGGGCGGGCCGAGCCGTTGGAACACCGAACGGACGACGCAATGGCAACCGCTGAAGCCGGTGCTGGTGGTCGAGGTTCGCTACGACCAGGTCACCGGACGGCGGTTCCGGCACGGGACCGGCTTCCTCCGCTGGCGGCCTGACAAGGATCCGAAGCAGTGCACGTTCGAGCAGCTCGCGCCGGAGCTTCGCCCGTCCGAGCTTCAGGAGCTGTTTGCCCAATGAGCGTCATTGCGAGCGCAGCGAAGCAATCCACGCGGCGCATGGATTGCCGCGGCTCCTTCGGAGCCTCGCAATGACGGCTCCTGACCTGTTCGACATGCCGCTGATCGCCGGACTGCACTATCGGGAAGAGTTGATCGGCGAAGCCCAGGAGGAAGCGCTGATCGAGCGGCTGACCGCGCTCGACCTTTCGTCGTTCCGCTTCCACGGCTGGCTCGGCAACCGCAAGACGCGGAGCTTTGGCTGGCGCTACGATTTCGACGACGCAAGTTTCAGCCCGACCGATCCAATTCCCGACTGGCTGCAGCCGCTGCGAGCGAACGCTGCTTCCTTCGCCGACCTCCAGGCCGACGATTTCGTGCACGTGCTGCTCGCCCGCTACGATCCCGGCGCCGGGATCGGCTGGCACCGCGACCGCGACGTGTTCGAGCAGGTCGTCGGAATTTCGCTCGGGACTCAGGCCACGCTCCGTTTCCGTCGGCGGACTGGGGCCGGCTTCCAGCGCGCCAGTCTCGAAGTCGCGCCGCGCTCGGCCTATCATCTGTCCGGCGAAGCGCGCCACGACTGGGAGCACAGCATCGCGCCCGGCGAAAGCCTGCGCTTCTCGATCACCTTCCGAACGCTGTCGGACAAGGGCCGGCGGATCGCGATGGAACGCGGCTGACGGAACGGCGCCGTCGGGGCAACGGTTTTGCCGGAATGGTGCGTCGATCCACCTTGTTGGCACTGCTGCTGGTTGCAGCCTGCTCAAAGGGCCCCGAGGCCGACCTCGCTTACATCGGCCAGGCGCGCTCGCTCGCGGCCGAGTGGGCGTTGGTCAACCGGCAGGCCGCGGTCGGCAAGCTTACCGACCATTATGTGACGACGATGCGCCAGCAGTTGCGGCAGCAGCTGCAGACCGTGTCGAGCGCGCTCACCCAGCCGGACTCGCGTTACGGGCTGGAGATCCATGCGCTTCTGACGCAGCCCGACGACGCTGATCCGGAAGAGCTTCGGTCGCACGCGGACAAGCTCAAGCAGATCGAGGACGGCCTTGAATCCGCTTGAGATCACGCTTGGAATCATGACTGCCGTCGGCGGCTTCGTCGACATCAGCGAGTTGGTATTCGCGGCCAAGGCCGGCTCGACCTTCGGCTATGCGCTCATCTGGGTCTTCTTGCTCGCAACCATCGGGATCATGACGTTCGCCGAAATGAGCGGCCGGGTTGCGGCCGTCGCCAGGCAGCCGGTGTTCAACCTGATGCGCCACCGCCTCGGGCTAAAGCTCGGCCTGATCACGCTGTTCGCCTCGGTCGTCAGCACCTTGATCACCTGCGCTGCGGAGATCGGCGGCGTCGGCCTCATCCTCCATTACCTGACAGGCGCGCCTTATCTGTTGATGGCGACGCTCGGCGTGATCCTGCTCGCGGCCTCGATTTGGGTGCTTCCGTTCCAGTGGATCGAGCGTACCTACGGGCTGCTCGGCCTGCTGATGATCACCTTCGCCGTCGCGTTGGTCGCGATCCATCCGCCGTGGGACAAGATTGCCGCCGGCATGGTTCCGCAAGTGCCACCCGGCCTCAGCACCAAGGAGCTGCTCAGCTTCGGCTATTTCTCCGTCGCGATCGTCAGCGCGGTGATGTTTCCGTACGAAACCTATTTCTATTCGTCCGGCGGGATCGAGGAGGAATGGGGGCCCAAGGACCTGCCCAATAACCGACTGAACTGCACCGTCGGCTTCGGGCTCGGTTCGCTGCTCGCGATGGCCATCCTCGCAAGCTCGGCGCAGCTGTTCGGGCCGGCGCTGGTCAGTCCCGAAACGCCGGGCACGTCGGCGCTGGAAGCCGCGATTCCGCTCGGCCGCACCGGCCTGCTCCTGGCGCTCCTTGGAATGCTGATGGCGATCGGCGGCGCGGCGGTCGAAACCTGCATGGCCAACGCATATTCGGTCGCGCAATTCTTCGGCTGGGAATGGGGCCGCCACAAGAAGCCGTGGGAGGCCCCGCGCTTCACCCTGGCGTGGATGATCTGCTTCCTGCTGGCGCTTGCGATCGTTCTCACCAACGTCGATGTGATGAGCCTGGTCGAATATGCGGTGCTGTTCTCGATCATCGTCCTGCCACTGACCTATTTGCCGCTGATGCTGCTCGCCGGCGACAAGACTTATATGCGGCAATATGCGAATGGCCCGCTGGCCAAGACGATCGGCTGGCTGTTCTTCGCCATCGTTACGCTCGCTGCGATCGCCGCGATCCCGCTTTATTTGCTGACCTCGGGAGGCCAGGGATGAAGCCCGGCGATCCGATCAAGCTCGTCAGCCAGCTCCTCGACCTCCCGATCCAGGATCGTGACGGCCGCTGGTGCGGTGTCGTCGACGACGTTGAATTCGAACGAGGTGCCGGCAAGCAATTGCGGATCAAGGCGCTGCTGGTTGGCCCCGGGGCCTATCAGGGACGACTGCCCGGCTGGCTGTTCTGGCTGGTCGAGCAGACCGTCGGCAAGCGCATCGCCCGGGTCCCGCTCGACCGCATCGAAACCATCGCCAGCGCGGTTCATTTGAATTGCGCGGCAGAGACGCTTCGCCTGCACCTGGTCGAGGACCGCGTCCGCGCGTGGATTCCGCGCCGGGGAGCCCTGTGATGCGGCTGACCGACCTTCGCGACGTCAAGATCAAGACGCTCGACGGCGACACTGTCGGGCGAGTCCACGACGTTCACTCGGAAGGCGGACGGATTGTCGCTCTGGCGTGCGGCGCTGGGAGCTTCATCGAGCGGCTGACCAGCAAGAATCGCGGTCGTCTCGTTGCGTGGGAATCGGTCGTCCGGGTCACCGCCAAAGAGATCGTGGTGTCGTCCGATCCGCCTAGCGCATCTCGTAGCCGGCGAGGCATTCGGCGACCCAGCGCGCGGCGGTCAAAGCGCTAAGGTCGCTCGGGTCGAGCGGCGGATCCCATTCGGTCAGGTCGATCACCCGCACCCGCGGATCGGACGCGAGACGCCGTACCGCGGCGAAGAAATCATGGGCCGCCATGCCGCCCGGCCGAGCGCCCGGCGCCGCCGGGAATTGCGAGCGGTCGATCACGTCGATGTCGCAATCGATCACCAGCGCATCGCAATGCGCGACATGGTCGAGCGCGCGCCGGATCGCGTGGTCGATGCCGTCCTTGCGCACGTCGCCGACGGTGATTGCCAGGTTCCCGGCGGCGGTCGCGTCCTCGTGCATCTGCCTGCTGTTGGCGAAGCTTGCGAGGCCGATTTGCGCGATGTTCGCGCCGGGCAGGCCGTCCTCGATCAGCGCGCGCACCGGATTGCCGTTGCCGAGGCCGTGGTCGAGGTCGCGCATGTCGAAATGCGCATCGAGCGTGATCAGCCCGATCGTGTCGAGCGCTCCGCCGAGGCCGAGGACAGCCGGCCGGGTCACTGCGTTATTGCCGCCGACCAGCAACGTCAGCGCATGCGCTTCCGCGCTCGCCGCGACCGCCTCGCGAATCTTGGGAGTCGCTTTTTCGATGGTCGGACCGCACACTTCGACGTCCCCGCGATCGGCGATCCGGGTCTCCAGCTCGCGGCCGGTCTCGACATCATAACGGCCGATACGTTTCAGGGTCTTGCGCAGGACCAGCGGTGCCTGGTCGCATGATCCTGGAGTGACCGAGCCGGCCGCGAGCGGCACGCCGAGCAGGCCAACCGGCGCTGCCGTATCGGCGCTGACGATCAGTTCGCAAAGGTTGGGCCAGCCCGCCATCGCTTTGACGCTAGCAGCCCCGCTCGCCTAAGGCGACGAGCATGTGGGACCGGCTGCTCGTTGACTGCGATATTGCGACCTTCGTGGAGAAGCCCGGCAATCCGCTCGGGCTGATCGAAAATGGTGCGATCGGCATTTCCGATGGCAAGATCGTGCGCGTCGGCAAGCGCACCGAGCTCGCTGGCTTTCGCGCGGAACAAGTCGACGCGCTCGGCGGCGCCTGGGTCACTCCGGGGCTGATCGACTGCCACACCCATTTAATGTTCGGCGGGACCCGCGCCGACGAGCATGCGATGCGGCGCGCTGGCGCCACCTACGAAGAAATTGCAAAGGCCGGCGGCGGAATCGCATCGACGGTCAAGCGGACTGCGGCCGCGTCGGACGAGGAGTTGCTCGAGCAAAGCCGCCGCCGCCTCCGCGCGCTGATGGCCGGCGGCTGCACGACCGTGGAAGTCAAATCGGGCTACGGGCTCGATCCGCAGGCCGAGCTTCGGCTGCTAAGGATCGCCGGCGAGCTCGCGCAGGGCGAGGGGGTACGGGTGGTCCCGACGCTCCTCGCGCTGCACGCGCTTCCCGCCGAAGAGCGCGACCGCCGCGCGCATTATGTGGCCGAGATCGTCGACAAGCTGATCCCGGCCGCCGCCAAGCAGGGCCTGGCAACCAGCGTCGACGCCTTCTGTGAGACGATCGCGTTCACCCCCGACGAGGTCGAACGCGTGTTCAAGGCCGCCGCCCACCACGGCCTGCGGGTCCGCCTTCACGCCGAGCAATTGTCCAACCAGCACGGGGCGGCGCTCGCGGCGCAATATCGCGCGCTGTCGGCCGATCATCTCGAGCATCTCGACGAAGCCGGCGCCAAGGCGATGGCCGGCGCCGGCACCGTCGCAGTGCTTCTGCCCGGCGCCTTCTACGCGCTTCAGGAGGAACGCAAGCCGCCGGTCGCGCTGCTGCGCAAGCACAAGGTTCCGATTGCCATCGCCACCGACTGCAACCCCGGCACTTCGCCTTTGCTGTCGCCGACCCTGGCGATGAACATGGCCTGCACCTTGTTCGGCCTGACCCCGGAAGAGGCGATCGCTGGCATGACCATCAACGCCGCGCGCGCGCTCGGCCTCGCCCATGCGGTCGGCAGCATCGCTGCGGGCAAGCAGGCGGACCTTGCGGTGTGGAATATCGAATCCCTTGCCGAGCTCGGCTACTGGATCGGCCTTCCGGGGCCGGAGCGGCGGCTGTTCGGTGGTCGGGACTGCTAGGTCTGGCGGCCCGGGCTCCTATCGGCGGCCGAGCAGCCAGTTGAACTCGCGCCTCCGGAAGCTTTTGAACAGCAGATAGAATCCGGTGAATGACAACCACAAAGTCCCAAACGCCACGAAGATGATGAGTGGGTGGTTGAAGCTTGTCCGATTCACATAGTCCATGTTGTGCAGCATCCAGACGAAGTCCCAGGTGCGCCAGGTGTCACCGCGGTTAACGAGTGCTCTTCCGGTAACAGCCGACACATAGCTGCTGCTGTTCTCGGCATCCGCGAAATTGACCCGCCACATCGGGCCCTCATATTCGCGGGCTTCGAGGTTGGGCCGTTCCAGCCGTTCGACCGAGACCAGCGGCGCAGTCTGATGAAAGGCCTTTCTCGCGACCCTTTCGGCAGTGATCGGATCAATCGTGACCGGTTTGCCGGTTCGCGCGTCAAGCAACTGTACCCGGCTCGCGTCGGCGACCTCATACACGGCCCGGTCGTCCAGGCGGCGCAGTATCAAGCTTTCCGCCGAGCCGAGGGTCGACGGGTCCAGCAAACCGCGGGGCCATGGCGCCGCGACCTCGATGGCCGGGCTGCTGTGGCCACCGACCTTGTCGGAATCGAGCAGCGCCATGATCGCGCCGCTCACCGTCCACAGAACGAACTGGATACCAAGGATCAACCCGACCCATTTGTGGATTCGCCGCCACAAGATGGGCGGGGTCCGGATCCGGCGAGCCTTGATTGCGGCGTCCATCTTCATGCCGTCTTTTTCTTTTTCTTGCGCGGGAAGGTCCAGTAGAGCAGCCATGCTCCGGTCAAGGCCATTAGCACCGCGCTCCATGTGGCCACTCTCAGCAGCGGATTGTTGACGTCGGTCCGCCCCTTGTAATCCATGATGTGCATCATCCAGACGAAGTCGAAGATGCGCCACAGGTTGTGGCGACGGCTGACCAACTCGCCGGTGCTTGGAGATATATACAGGGTCGGCTGGTTCCAGCCCCTGAACTCGACCTGCCAATAGGGCGGCTTGCGGCTCTGCATCTCGAGCGGGGCTCGGGTCAAAAGCTTCGTCGCGACGATGTCCGGCTCGCCCGTGTAGAGGCGCCGGGCGACTTCTCGCACTTGCGCTTCCGATAGCTGCGACAGCCTTGTGCCCGAGCGGGCGTCCACGAGATAGGCACCGTCTTTCGTGGTCACGCGCCATACCGGCCGCTCGAGCAATGTCTGCAGGCGGACTTCGCTCACGTCCGTGCGCCCCTCCACCAGTCGTCCTGGCGGTATCAACCCGGCCAGCTGACGGAGTTCGGGTGCTGGGGCACGTACCAGATGGTCGCCGTGGATGGTGTCGATGTGGACGGCGACCATATACATCCCGGTCGCCGTCCAGATCAGTGCCTGGATTCCCACGAACAGCGCGAGCCATTTGTGCACGCGCCTGACGAGGAGCGGTGCTCGCACTACGGTCATTCGAACGCTCAGAACCGCTGGCGGAACGCGGCGTAGAAGCGGCGGCCGAGCAGATCGTAGGTCATGGTATCCGTGTTCGCGTCGGTCCAGCTCTGGATGAAGGGAGCCTTGCGATTGAACAGATTGTCGACGCCGGCACTCAGGCGGGTGTTCTCGAACAGGTCATAGGCGACCTGAACGTTGTGATAGAAGACGTTGGGCGTCCGGTAGCCGAGGTCGCCCGGCGCCGCGTTGAAATCTGTCGCCTTGCCGATCCACTGCGTCGACCATGTGACGTCCGTCTTGCCAAGATCGGCGGTGACCACGCCATAGCCGCGCCACTTGGGATATCCGCCGTTGCCGCCGCCGATGTGCCCGTCGAACTCGATCGGGGCGCCGCCCGGGTAAGGCGTAACCACATATTCGTTGAGATAGGTCGCGCTCAAATCCGCGGTGAGCCTGACGCCGCCCAGCTTGCGACTATAGACGAGCCCGAGATCGAGGCCGTTCATTTTCTCGCGCCCGACGTTGGTTGGCTGGGCGGAGAGATAGGTGATTTCATGCGTCAGCGGGCTTCGCGTGAAATCGCCGCAGAACGGATGAGCAAGGCCGGGCGTATTGTAACAGACCGCGAGCTTGGTTGAGCCGGGGATGGCGCGGATCGCGCCCTTGATGTCGACCGAGAACCAGTCGGCGGTGAGCGAGAGGCCGGGGATGATCGCCTGGGGCTGGATTACCGCGCCGACTGTCCAGCTCTTCGACTTTTCGGGTCTGAGGTCTGGGTTGCCGCCGATCGTGGTCAGGATCGTGTTGCCGAGCTGGACGTAGCTCGCCGGAACGCCGCTTGCCTGACAATTGGCGATCAGCACCGGATTTCCGCTGGTGGCATAGCGGCTGCACGGATCGGTGGTGGTCAGATTGCCTTCCGAAACGCCTCCGTAGAGTTCGGGCACGTTGGGAACCCGGAAGCCGGTCCCGTAGGTGCCGCGAAAGCGTAGCGCGTCGATCACCCGCCAATCGGCGGTGGCCTTGTAGTTCCACGTAGTGCCGAACTGATTGTAGCTGGAATAGCGAATGGCGCCGTCGATCGTCAGCGCCTTGACCGCGGGCAGGTCGCGCAGGATCGGCGCCGACAGCTCAAGATAGGCTTCCTTGGCGCTCACCGTGCCGGAAATCGGGGTCTGCTGGTTGGTATTCGCAACACCCATGACGATCAGCGGATCCGGATCGCGCCATCCCTTCTCCTTGCGGTAAACCGCGCCCGTCGCGAAGGACAGCGGCCCGCCGGGAAGCTGGAACAGGTCGCCGTTGAGATCCGCGTAGGCCGTTGCCAACGAATTGCCGCCATGGTCACGGGTGGTGGCAAGGATATAGTTCAGCACCTGGGGCGTGACGTCGCCGTTCCCAAGATAGTCAGCGCATGGAATTGCCGCTCCCGCGGCGAAGCTGCAGACGCTGGTGTTGACCGTGTTGCGAACCCGCTCGAGGTTGGCGATGTTCGTCATTCCGTCGACGCCCGTGTTGCGGCCATAGGCGCCGGCGACTTCCCACTTCCACCCGTTGGTGAGCAGTCCGCGGAGCCCGCCCGTTCCCTGGAAGATGTTTGTTTCCTGGAAGAATATGCGCGGTCCGGCCTCTCCGATGCGCCGCTGAATGAGCACGAGGTTCTGGCCTGTCGGATTTGTCGGATTGGTGGCGGAGATCGCAAGGTTCCGCAGCGTTCCGGGCGTGGCGATCTGCCGGCTCTTCCGGAACGTGTAGAGGAATTCGCCGAACGCGGTCACATTGTCGCTCACGTCATAGTGCGTGAAGACGGCAGTGCTCACCCGCTCGATCGGATTGACCGCATTCAGGAACGGGAACGAATTGAAATTGTGTTTGGCTCGGCTGTACGGCTCGTAGAAATTGCCGTCGCCGTTCGGGTCATTGTTGAAATTGATCTGCTGCCCATTGGGAAGCACTGCGCGGCCGCCGAGCGTCGAGGCGCTGTTCGAGCAGCCGAGCACGCCGGGCGAAGTTTCGGCAAGACCGCACGGCGCGCGCGACGCCATGTTGACCGCGCTTGTCTTCTGGTAGGAGACAGCGGCCGAAATGCCGGCGCGGTCGGTCTGAACGCCCCATGTGAGGTCGGCGGTGAAGTCGTCGCCGTCGCCCTTTTCTGTCACTCCGTAGCGCGCGCCGACGCCGAGCCCTTCGAAGTTGGTGTCGGCGATGATGTTGACGACGCCGGCGACGGCGTCAGCGCCGTAAATGGCCGACGCGCCGTCCTTCAGCACGTCGATGCGCTTGATGATCGACACTGGGATCATGTTCAGGTCCGGCGACGAGTTTGCGCCGGTTCCGCCGGCGACCAGGCGGCGGTTGTTGAGCAGGACGAGCGTGCGCTTGATTCCGAGGCCGCGCAGGTTGACCTGGGCGGTCCCATAGCCGTTGCCAGTCCAATATGCCGAGGTCTGGTTGCCCGCGAAGCCTGCGTTGGCCGGAAGGCGCTGCAGCACCGTTTCGACGTTGACGATTCCGGTATTCTGAAGTTCGGCGGCTGTGACGACGGTCGCCGGTCCGACCCCGACCAGGTCAGCGCGGGGGATTCGCGAGCCCGTGACAACGATGTTTTCGGCCGAGTTGTGCGCTGCAGTGTCGGCCCCCTGGCCTGCATCCGTTTTCGCGGCAGGAGTCGCCGCGGCAGAATCGGTGGCCTGTCCAACCTGGACCGCGTCCGCGGCGGTTTGGCTGGCGCCGGGCGCGGCCCACGCCGTGAGAACGGTGCCGGCCAGCAAACTTACAGCATATTTTCTCATCGCTTCGCTCTCCCTTTTGCCCGGCAAACAGATGATACCTGTATAGACATGTCAAGATATAAATGGACACGACTGCAACAGGTATGGGTCGCCGCGAGGACCGGCGGCGCCGTTCCATGTCGCGGCGCGTGAGCAGACCCTTCGTCCGAATCGTGAAAAGCGGCGAGGCGTTCCAGAGGACGTAATTCATGTTTGTTTTCAAATGTGAAAAGCCGCGGCGTGCAGCTCACCGGCTACCTACGCTCTCGGCGTCGAGACTTTTCTTTCCGCCCGCGAAGCCTAGAAGACGCTGTAGCGGAATTGTCGGCAGTCGGAGAGTGAGCGGGAATGGCGTTGGGCGAACATGACTACGGCCATTCCATTCCGGAACCGAGATATGCCGCGATCAAGAGCTATGTCCTCGACGCAATCGGCAGCGGAGCACTGAAGCCGGGCGACCGGCTCGAGTCCGAGTCGGAGCTTACCAAGCACTTTGGCGTTTCGCGAATGACGGCTCATCGGGCTCTTCGTGAGTTGCAGGATGCCGGCGTCATCGTTCGCATGCCGGGCGTCGGGTCATTCGTCGCCGATCCGTCCGCCAAGGGCCATATCATTGAGATTCGCAATATTGCCGACGAAATACGGTCCAGGGGGCACGTGCACTTCGCGCAAGTCGTCGGGAACAAGGCGCAGAAGGCGGACCGCAAGACGGCGGCCCTGATCGGTGTGGCGCCGGGAACGGCGCTGTTCCACTCGGTCATCGTTCACCACGAGGGCGGCGTACCGATTCAGCTCGAAGACCGGTTCGTACTCGCATCGGCCGCGCCGGATTACGGGCGGGTGGATTTCACGCAGACCACGCCGAACGAATATCTGATGCGTGTCGCACCGCTGGAACGCGTCGACCACACGGTTCGCGCAATCCTCCCCGACGCGCTCGCGCGCGGCCTTTTGCGGATCAAGGACAGTGAGCCTTGCCTCCTGCTCATTCGCCGGACCTGGTCGAGATCGCGGATGGTGTCCCACGCCAGGCTTACCTATCCAGGAACCCGATTCGAGTTCAACGACAGTTTCCCGGTCGGCTGAATCCCGCGCCGTCAATCACAGCTTGTGAAAAGCCGCGATCACTATAGATATGTCTATACAAACGGCCCCGCAATTTGAGACGCAGAGACGAAATTGGCCCGAAGCGAAGTGAACAACCGTCGCGACAACAGCCGGGATATCCGCGCGCGCCGCGGGAGCGAGATCAAGGCTAGGCATTGGAGCACCGAAGCGGCGATCCGGATGCTGATGAACAACCTCGACGACGAGGTCGCCGAGGACCCGCAGAGCCTGGTCGTCTACGGCGGCATTGGCCGCGCCGCGCGCAACTGGGAATGCTACGACAAGATCGTCGAGACCCTGGAGCGGTTGGAAGAAGACCAGACGCTGCTTGTCCAGTCGGGCAAGCCGGTCGGCGTGTTCCGCACCCACAAGAACGCGCCGCGAGTGCTAATCGCCAACTCCAACCTGGTGCCCAAATGGGCCAATTGGGAGGTGTTCAACGAGCTCGATCGCAAGGGCCTGATGATGTACGGCCAGATGACCGCCGGCAGCTGGATCTACATCGGCACGCAGGGCATCGTCCAAGGCACCTACGAGACTTTCGCGGAGATGGGCCGGCAGCATTATGGCGGCGACCTTGGCGGCCGCTGGATCCTCACCGCCGGCCTCGGCGGGATGGGCGGCGCGCAGCCCCTCGCAGCGGTCATGGCCGGCGCTCACTGCATCGCGATCGAGGTCCAGGAAAGCCGTATCGAAAAGAGGCTGGAGACCCGCTACCTCGACCGCCGCGCGAGCAGCATCGACGAGGCGCTGGAGATCATCCGCTCCGCGTCCGAGCCGACCAGTGTCGGCCTCCTCGGCAACGCTGCCGAGCTCGTGCCCGAAATGCTCGCGCGCGGGATCCGCCCGGACGCACTGACCGACCAGACTTCGGCCCACGATCCGACCAACGGCTATTGCCCGGCCGGCTGGACCGTCGCCAAGTGGCAGGACATGCGCGAGCGCGACCCGGCCGCCGTCACCCATGCGGCGCGGATTTCGATCGCGCGCCACGTCGAAGCCATGCTGTCCTTCCAGGCGATGGGCGTGCCGACCTTCGATTATGGCAACAACATCCGCCAGGAAGCCAAGGACACCGGAGTCACCCACGCGTTCGACTTCCCGGGTTTCGTGCCCGCCTATGTCCGCCCGCTGTTCTGCCGCGGCATCGGCCCGTTCCGCTGGGTCGCGCTCTCCGGCGATCCCGAGGACATTTACCGCACCGACCAGCGCGTGAAGGAGCTGATCCCCGACGACCCGCACCTCCACCGCTGGCTCGACATGGCGCGCGAGCGCATCGCCTTCCAGGGGCTGCCGGCCCGCATCTGCTGGGTCGGCCTCGGCCAACGCCACCGCCTCGGCCTCGCCTTCAACGAGATGGTCAGAAACGGCGACGTGTCCGCCCCGATCGTCATCGGCCGCGACCACCTCGA